>JBDSIM010000171.1:0-3896 GCA_039917935.1 Cyclobacteriaceae bacterium
CAAATTCACAGGTGACAAAGATAAGCTCGCAGAGTACGAGCGCCGGCAAAAGATTACCCGAGAATCACTGCCGAAACTGCTGACACCTGAAGGATATTTCGTCAAATCCATTGAACCCGGAGGAGTCAGACACGGTGTGTTGGGCCAGGAACAGTTTGGCTATCTGGAAGGTGTGGCCAATGTTGACGCAGTAGCGCTGCGAGTGGTCGATTCCCAAACCTCCGGGAATATTTATAAACAGTTTGCAGCGTTTTCGGCAATCCGTCCCTTTGATTTTCTCCTGACCAATGCTCCAGGACTTGATGATACCTACAGGAACTGGGGCAAGACTTCCGGTCCGGGACTTGAAGGGTTCTGGTCCTTCGGCGATTGGGTCAACGGAGGGGTCTGGGGCACTGTTGAGGGCCGGGCTATTCTGATGTACTACCGCCTTGGCAAGTTTGAAGACATTCGCCGTTCTGCCACGAGGGCTATGAAATGGGCCAAAGACTTCCGGATGGATGCGCCCTGGACACAACGCGGCGAGAACACCCATAATCCCTGGTCCGATGCGGGCAAATTTCGGGTAGGCGGCGTGGCTGTGATGATCGATAACTTCGCCATTCCCGCCGCAACGATCCGCGGACTATTCGATTTCGACTATCGATCCGATCGCCTCATCCTCAGGCCTCGTGTGCCAGGTTCGATTACTCAGTACACTCAGAAGCAGCCTGTCCGCTTTGGCGAGAAGAAACTTTATCTTTCCTGCAGTAACGGAGGACCCAAAGTCAAGTCAGTTAAGGTCAATGGCAAGGCTATGAATGTCATGTCGACTGATGAGGTAATTCTTCTGTACAACGAACTCCCGATGGAGGCGAAAATTGAAATCACAACAGAGGGAGGCTGGCCCAAGGAATCATCGACAGCGGTTTACCCGGCAGTTCCCGCTCTCCTTCCCGAGAAAGGTAATAAAGTACAGGCATCCGCCGAGTTGCCGGAATCGTTGAAGAGGCCGTTCGCTGTTCTTTCAGCAATGAAAAGACTTTTGGCCGATGAACCTGGCGCAGACTACGAAAGGGCGTTCGTTACCTCAGCAATTAAATCATGTGATGACTATCGGGTGCGTGTAACAATGGATCCTGGTCCGGGCTATTACCGCCCCATCACCCCTGAGCGCAGAGAGGGCATCAATAAGTTTTACGAGCAGGCCGCTCTTAATATGTACAATGGTTTTACCACACGAATGGCTAGTTACATTGAAAACGGTGATATGCAGCAAAAACACATAGCAGCGTTATTCTCTGGTGCACAGAAGTAGAAGATGCCATCTTCGATTTTTCATACACGCGTTGACGAGTGGCACCCTGATAGGAAACAAAGTCAGGATTTGTTTATACGCTTTCTGATTACTCATTTTAAAAAATCACCAAGGTATATATGAGCAAGAAGTTACAGGTAAAATTATTTGAAAAGAAAAAATACTGCTTGCTGTTTTATTGCTTTTCCATCAAGTAATACTTGCACAGTAAGAATGCCAAAGCTGAGGACTTAATACAAAACTTTGAAGGTTCAATAATTAATTTTTGATTAACCCTATGTGTAAAAAATACCATATCATAAACCCATTATGGTTTGTTCTGCTGATTACCCAGCAGCTTTTCAGCCAACCACAACCGCATCATGATCTTCATTTTAATTCACTTGCCAGTACGTGGGACGAAGGCATTCCGCTTGGCAACGGTATGGTTGGCGGGTTAATATGGCAAAAAGGTAATAATCTGAGAATATCACTTGACCGGGCAGATCTCTGGGACTTGCGGCCAATGAAAGGTTTAGACCGCCCTGAATTTACGTATGAATGGATAGCAGGACAAGTAAAAAAGAAAGACTATGCTATTGTACAGAAGTATTTTGACGCCCCCTATGAGATTGAGCCAGCACCGAGCAAAATACCTGGAGGCGCTCTTGAGTTTGACATACAAAACTGGGGAGCAATAGAATATGCGCACTTATCACTCAAAGATGCGATAGGTGAAGTGAAATGGAAAAACGGGGCGTTACTGAAGACCTTTGTGCACGCCACACAGCCCATAGGTTGGTTTCGGTTAGAAAATCTGGAAAAAGACTTTGAGCCGTCCCTGGTTGCGCCCAAATACCAGGGAGATGTTATTTCTCCAGGAGGATCTGTTGAGGGAGATGACCTGGCAAGACTGGGATATTCACAGGGAAAAATAATGAGGGAAGGCAATACCATTACTTACGAGCAGGAAGGATGGGGAGGATTTAAATATGAGATCAGTGTAAAATGGCAAAAAATAAATAATACAACTATAGAAGGTACGTGGAGCATTTCCTCCCAATATCCGGGAAAGAAATTAAATCCAATGGCGAGCAGCATTGTTGAAAAAACGATGCAACGGGGTTATGAATCAGATTTAAAAAGTCATTTTTCGTGGTGGCAAAAGTTTTGGGGTCAGTCAGCCATTCAAATACCTGACAGTTTGCTGGAGAAACAATGGTATTTGGAGCAATATAAATTCGGATCGGCGGCGCGCAGGGGTGCTCCGCCTATTTCCCTCCAGGCAGTCTGGACGGCAGACAACGGACGGATGCCGCCCTGGAAAGGCGATTTCCATCATGATCTGAATACGCAATTAAGTTATTGGCCATCCTATAGTGGTAACCACTTGGAAGAAGCCCTTGGCTACATTGATCATCTGGAAGAAAACAAAGCCAATTATAAACGGTTTACAAAATTATTTTTTAGCACAGATGGATTAGCGGTTCCCGGTGTAACTACCCTGGAAGGAACCGAAATGGGTGGATGGACGCAATACTCGCTCTCTCCTACGGTTTCTGCCTGGCTGGGACATCATTATTATCTGCACTGGCGTTACAGCATGGATCGGGAGTTCCTAAAACAGAAAGCCTATCCATGGGTCAAAGATGTGGCCGGGCATTTTGAACAGATTACTGTCAAGGATGAAAAGGGTTTTCGCAAACTGCCTATCAGTTCCAGTCCGGAGATTAATAACAATGATATCTCAGCATGGTTTGACCAAAACACTAATTACGATCTGGCGTTGATGCGCTTCATTTTTGGATGTGCCTCCGAGCTGGCAGCAGAATTAGGTTTGCAAAAAGAAGCCATACACTGGAAACAGGTTTTAAAAGAGTTTCCGGATTATGCTATTACTCCTGACAGTGAACTCATGTTTGCCCCATCCTTACCCTATAACGAATCGCATCGTCATTTTTCTCATCTCATGGCGATTCATCCTTTAGGTTTAATCCGTTGGGAAGATGGAGAAAAGGCACAAGCCATTATCGCCAATACAATAAAATTACTGGATAAGGTTGGTCCAGACTGGTGGTGTGGTTATTCATATTCATGGTTGGGAAATATCAAAGCAAGAGCAAAGGATGGTGAAGGCGCAGCCAAAGCGCTGGAAATATTCGCGAAAGCTTTTTGCCTGAAGAATAGTTTTCATGTGAACGGAGATCAGACAAAATCTGGTTATTCCAAATTCACATACCGACCATTCACATTGGAAGGCAACTTTGCCTTTGCAGCCGGTTTACAGGAAATGTTATTACAAAGCTATGCCGGGTTTATAGAGATCATGCCGGCCGTTCCTTTTGACTGGAAAGATGTGTCTTTTGATAAACTGAGAGCTGAGGGAGCTTTTCTGATTAGTGCTAAGAAAACAAGGGGGCAATTAGCAGAAATAAAGATCGTTGCAGAGCACGGAGGAAAGACAAAGCTTAAGTTGTCGGATAAAAGATTGTACGTGGCAAAACAAAGGGGAGTCAAGATTAAGAATCTGCCGGAAGGATTTTTGGAACTTTCCTTTGAAAAGGGAGGGGAAATAACGATGAAAATGGGAGATGAACGAAAAGAGATAATAGAGCGAAAA
>JBDSIM010000172.1:0-5912 GCA_039917935.1 Cyclobacteriaceae bacterium
CAGCACCTGCGGGACAATCTGCCACGACAAACCAAATTTATCTTTCAGCCATCCGCACTGTTGTTCTTTACCACCGCCGGATAACTTATTCCATAACTCGTCGATTTCCTCCTGCGTTTCACACTTCACAAAAAATGATATGGCTTCCGTGAAAGTAAAGCTTGGGCCGCCATTCAACACGTAAAATTCCTGACCATTTAAATAGAAGGTCGCGGTCATGACGGTACCCGCCGGCATGGGTCCCCCTTCGGGATACCGGCTCACATTCCCAATTCCTGAATCTTTAAAAATCGAGGTGTAAAATTTCATTGCCTCCTCTGCATTATCGTTAAACCACAGGAAGGGTGTTATTTTCTGGACAGACTTTGTGTTTTTTTCCATGATTGAATTTGTTAAATAATTTTATTGCTCCATAATGCATCAAATATACTTTCGACTACCCAGCTTCATAGGGTGTGAACACGACATTTGGTGGGCGCAGGTAAAGCGGCCATGGCGGAACAAACTTCCTGAGATTTCATCTCTTGGATGGATCCTGAAAAACGGATTGTTCACTGAAAGGCTCGGTCCCGTGATTTCACTTCCTTACGAACTGAATTATATTTCCTGGATCAATTCAATAAAAGGAAAGATACCAGCAGGAAAGCACTTCACTTTTAACATTTCCCTCGGTCCACGCATAGAATACCTTCTCACTGGTTGAGATGATCTGCCGGCATTCGCTCCGAATGATGATACATTCTTTTATTATCACAGGGAAGAAGATGTCCGGAAATTCACGGTAGGATTAAGTGGCGGAGTCCCTATCCGTCCAGCCATAACGAAAAAAAAAGGCCATCCTTTCAGATGACCCTTTTGTTTATCTTTCTATTGTTATTGCCAGGCTGGATTTTGGGTTGCATTCGGATTTCCCTGGATTTCGCGCAATGGAATTGGCAAAACGTAATCTTTTGCCTTGGGTGTTCTACCAATATTGTAGGTGGTAGAGAAATTTTTGATGTAGTCTCCGAGATAGTCCTGAGTTCCATTGAAAGTACTTTTCCTTCTCAACTCCGGATAAAGAACTTGTTCAAAGGCAAATTCATGGATTCTTTCATCTACAATAGCATCGCGCAACATCCCTTGATCCAATCCAGACAAAGGTATTAAACCCGCCCGTTCGCGCACTTCATTGATCCCCAGATACCGATCTCCGGTTCCGCTTTCATTAGATGCCTCGGTATGTCCTAACAATACATCTGCATAGCGAAGGTAAATAGTATTTCTTTCCGTAAGGGTCCAGGATGGCAGATTTTGCTCTGTCAGCTTTGCTGACCAGGCTTTTCCGAAGATCAGTTCAGAAGGATCATTGGGATCGGCATTGGGGTCTACAATACCGCCGAAGCGCGATAAATTATAGGGAGCTGTGTTACTCCACCGGACGATCGGGTAATCACCGTTAGCATCTTTCTTTGTTCGTGCGGTAGGATAGGATTCGATAAATGTTCCAGGAATCCGCTTATCAACGATATCATAAGAACCTCTGAATTCCTGCGTTGCGCTAAGCCAGCTCCAGCCGGCGCCACCGAATGCTGTTGGATAGTCTTCCGGATTAAAGTGTGCTGAATGATTATTGTATTCATTGGCATTGGATTTGGCTGAAACCTGTCCTTCAAAGATCCTTTCACCCATATTTTCATGCTCCACGTCAAAGTTATGACTGAAATCATCGTATAACGTCAAACCGCTGCTATTCATGATATCCTCTGCTGTTGCTTTAGCATCCGCCCACTGTTGATCCCATAGCTGCGTTTTCATCAGAAGCGTTTTAGCAGCCCAGCGTGTAGCCCTACCGAGGTTCGCCCCTGTATATGAAGGTGGCAATACTTCGGCCGAAGCAATACAATCGGCATAGATCTGATCAATGACCGCCCGGGTGCCACCACTGTTAGAAGGCAGATCATTCAGGTTTTTTGTCCCTTTCAGGGAAATAGGCGCATTGTCAAAATAAGCTAATAACCCATAATAGTAAAAAGCACGCAAAAATTGAGCTTCGCCTTTAAGCCTTGTGATGAGCTCGGCATTGGCAGGATCATTTAATTTTTCTGCAGCTTCAAGTAATTCATTCGCACGGTTTATAGAACGGTAACTTTGTCCCCAGTACGCCTCTATCACATCATCCTGAGGACTGACATTCCCAAGGTTATATTGCAAAGGTTGTTTCTCCCAGCCTACCTGGTACCCGACGAGGCATTCAAAAACATACCGGTTATAAAAATAGTTAAACCAGTCTCCACTACCCATTGTCAGATCGTCATAGATTGCATTGACGCCTAACTGAAATTCATTGGCAGATTTATAAAACGTGTCCGGATTGATATAATCAGGTGTTTCATTCAAATCCGAACATCCCGGTACGATTGCCAACAGGATGACCAATGGCCACCACGTTAGACTTTTTTTATCTTTTATTTTCATTTTGATTTCTTCATTTTAGTGATTTTTTGTATATCCATTACAGTCCAAGGGTTACACCGAAAGTAAACGACCTGGCACGCGGGTAAGCATCGTAATCGTCACCACGATTCAGGTTGTTCTGACCCTGATTGTTTACTTCCGGATCGAAGCCTTTGTAATCGGTTATTAAAAACAGATTCTGAGCGCTTACGTAAATCCGCGCACTGCGAATAAATTTCGGGGTAGGTAAATTGTATCCAATGGAGACATTTTGAAGGCGTATGAAAGATCCATCTTCAATGAAGAAGGAAGATCTTCTATAGGATGCAAAATCGCGTTTGGCGTCCACAGCAGGACGGCTGGCCATTGGATTCTGCGGAGTCCAGGAATCTGTTAAAATATTTGCGATCTGATTGATCTTCTGGGCACCGTCACCAATTTCGGATTGCTGCAGGTTGCGCACATCATTTCCCTGCACACCCCGGAAGAAAACAGAGAAATCAAGTCCTTTGAATTTCAAGGATGAACTTAATCCCCAGGTAAAATCAGGATTTGGATCGCCCATGATGGTGTAATCTTCTGCAGTGATCTGGCCATCCTCATTTCTATCTTCATAAAGCGGTGAACCATCAGGCTTAACGCCTAAAAAATTGTAACCTCTCCACACTCCAATAGGATTACCAGCTTCCACCCAACTTCCATTTACACCAAGATGGCCGCTGGTACTGTTCGCAAAGAAAGGAGCACTGTCTCCAAGATCTTCGATCTCATTTCGCAGTACGGAAACATTGCCATTAATATCCCATGAGAAATCACCTGCAGTGAACACCTTCACATCCGCTGATACTTCTACCCCTTTATTGCTGAGTGAACCTGTGTTCTTTAACAAAGTATTGAAGCCGGTGCTTTGGGGAATGGAAACATACAACAGGAGATCAGTGGTTCTGTTATTAAAATAATCTACGGTTATTCCTAATCTGTTATTAAAGAACCCCATGTCCAGTCCGGTGTTAAACATTCTGGTTTGTTCCCATTTCAAATCGGCATTCGGCATACGGGTGGAAGCATATCCGGAAACAAGCACATTATTAAAAACATAATAACGGGGACTTAAGTCAGACGTCGATTGGTACGAAGGTATTTGTGAATTTCCTGTAAGACCATAACTCACACGGAGTTTCAGGTCGTCGAATATTCCCGCGAGGCCGGCATTTTCGAAAAATTTTTCATTCACCACACGCCATCCGATGGCAGCAGAAGGAAATGTTGCCCATTTATTGTTCGGACCAAATTTTGTTGATCCATCTCTGCGGGCAGTCAGCGTGATCAGATAGCGATCATTAAAATTATAGTTGATCCTTCCTAAAACAGATTGCAGACCCCATTCTGTGCGGTTTGAACTTCCAATTTGCGGCACTGTTCCGTTCTGAAAGTTCAGCGACTCGAAATCATCGGAATCAAGACCCCTGATAGCCTGATAAGCAGATTGATTATTCTCTTTTTGATAGGTATACCCGACAGTTACTTCCAGATTATGACCCCCGGAAAATGCTTTGGAATAAGTAAATATATTTTCATTTAAAAGGTTGATCAGATTCCTGTCGAATCGCTGTAATTCCCTTGAATTTTGTCTGCCAGCCCGTGTCTTGCTGTTATAAAATGTATTGCGTGTGGCATTTAAGATATCCAGTCCCAGACTGGTGCGAAACTTAAGATCTTTTGTTATCGGAATGGTTAAAGCAGTTGTTCCAAAGAACCTGTTGGTTGCATCCCTGTCAACCCCTTCCTTTGCTTCTGCTACCGGGTTGATGGTAAAACGTCCGTCATAAAGCGGATAGTTATAATTACCATTGGCATCATAAACAGGCACGGTAGGATCCAGTCCAAGGGCGGTAATAATAATACCACCTGGACCGCCTCTGTCAGTCGGAACATTGTTGCCCATTGTATGGGCAAATGACCAGCTGTTGCTCAGAGTCGCTTTACCATTTAATAGATCGTTGTCGAGGTTGAGTCGAAGACCGTATCTTTTGAAATTGGTGTTGATAATAATACCTTCATTTTCCAGGTAATTTCCAATGACAGCATATCTGGAATTTTGATTTCCCCCAGTGATTGAAAGCTGGTTATTCCAGATACTTCCGGTTCTCAGGATCGCATCCATCCAATTCGTTCCCTGGCCAAAGGAATTAATCTGACCTTCTGTATAACGCGGGCTTCCGCCCTGGCTTACATCAAGTGTATTAAGGTACCTGCCAAAATCTGAACCGCTTAACATATCAATATTACGCGCAATAGTTTGTGTGGAATAAGAGCTCTCAAGATTAACAGTCGCCTCTCCGGCTTTTCCTCTTTTTGTGGTAATAAGCACAACCCCATTAGAACCACGGGAACCATAAATAGAGGTGGCAGAGGCATCTTTTAATACTTCTATGGATTCTATGTCATTGGGATTGAGTGACGACAAGGCATTTCCCGCCTGTCGGTTTCCGCTGGTTCCAAAACTACCGTTGTCAGGATAAATGGGAAGGCCGTCGATTACATAGAGCGGTTCGCTTCCGCTTATCAATGAATTGGCGCCCCTGATTCTGACGGAAAGCCCTCCTCCGGGCGCGGAGGAACTTTGTGTAACATTTACTCCCGGAACTCTTGCCTGCAGCGCCTGATCTACCGACGTGAGCGGCATATCTTTAAATGCATCGGCTTTAATGGACGATACCGAGCCCGTTAGATCGCTCTTTTTAACAGTCCCATAACCGACCACAACAACTTCCTGAAGGTTGCGGACATCTTCCTGTAATTTTATATCGACTACCGTTCTGTTGCCAATCGCTATTTCTTCATTTGCGTAGCCAATAAAGCTGAAGGTTAATGAGGCATTACTCCTGTCGTTTATTTCCAGCCGAAATACGCCATTAGCATCTGTTGTGGTTCCCTGGGTAGTGCCTTTCACCAGTACATTGACCCCCGGTAGTGGATCATTTTGTTGCGTTGTGACAGTGCCCGAAACCTGCGTCTGTCCAAATGTCAACGAGGCCATCAGGGTAACTGAAAGAAGCATCCATAATTTTAAATGATTTTTGTAATTCTCTTGCATACAGGTTAAGGTTTTGCTTTAAATTTTAATATACTAAAATATACCGGAATCGATTGAAATAAAAATGGATTGAAAATGGAAAATCTTACGATTTGATTAGCGTCTTCAGAAGTCGTCAAAATATTGCACGGATCAAAACAAAGGAATCAAAAATGCAAGAATTTTCCGTCAACAAAGATGAGGAAAGCAATTTGTGCGTGTGGATCTGCGAGCAGGCAAGGATGACGTAAAGGATTTTGAGATTATTATTTTAGCTTATCCGAAAAATCCTGGGTGAGAAATGCCACGGTAGGTTATGGTCCCTTTTCCACTAACCAAATTATAATAGCAACAGAATATATAATGATATAACCTATACATCCCATAAATTTTATCCATA
>JBDSIM010000173.1:0-24774 GCA_039917935.1 Cyclobacteriaceae bacterium
CCCCTCCTTTTTCCAAGGAGGGGACGTTACGCCGCTAAGGCGCAACGGGGGTGGTTAAACCCGGTCTTCGGCACTTAACAAAGGCGAATCACCTCACCCATCTACTATTGTGCGTCTGAATGTAAGGTTCTTTGTGTGCAGGACTCAACGAAACAAGCGCTCCCAATAATTTCGGGTTCGTTTGCCTTGTATCAAAAAGCCTGTAGGGGCGACGCATATGGTAGCCCCCGGTTAAAACCTGGTTTTAACCGGGGTCCCAGGTAGATTTAAAATTGTGTGCCATAGGAACGCTCGATCGCGGCTTCACATTATTTGGCACACGATCACTGAGCCTTGACCTGGAGTAAGTTTACGCTGTAGGTAAACTTTTTCCATTTTACCTTCCTGACTAATACCAATCCGTTTCGCAATCAATGAACGGTTGGTTAGCAGTGTAATTTTGGTCAACAAAGCACCGATGAGATGGGTTGGATCTTAAGCTTTAATTTGATTTAAACAATATGATCGATTTTCTCATTATTAAGGTTCAGCATATGATAGAATGAAAACAACCTCCCGATTTTTAGATATGCAGCGCCTTGTCGCTGACCCAACTGCGGATAGCCTCGTGCAAAATCATTTTCAAAACAATGAGCAAGGCATGGTGTATCGTCATTTACAAATGACACGCAAAGATATGGTCCAGCATGAAGATACCGCCGTAAAATTTTTTCTATGCGCTTCCCGGCAACAGCCACGATGGTATGATCGTGACCGGATTGCGAGAGGACAGCAGGTTTTCAAAAAATATGCAATGCCGATCATGAACTTACTCGGTGGGCTGTCTCTGCCTTACTGTTATGCGGCTTCTCCAGGAAATAAGGCACTGTATCTTTCTGAAAAAATGCGACAGTCTCCGGGCAAAAGATTAGCTGACACAGCTGATTTTATTCTGGCGATTTCCATTCCTGGCAGCTTAGAAAAAAATGATGAGGGTCTGTTTCACATTAATAAAATAAGAATGATTCATGCCATCGCGAGATATTATCTTCAAAAAAAAGGGAATTGGGACAACCAATGGGGGCTGCCCATTAATCAGGAAGACATGGCAGGTACCAATCTTGCTTTTTCTTATATTATTTTGCTAGGCCTGCAAACTTCGGGTTTCATTCTCAGTGGGCGTGAAAAAGAGGATTTCCTTTTTTTATGGAGATACATTGGCTACAACCTCCATATACATAAAGATCTGTTGCCCGCTAGCTTTGCCGAAGCTGGCTTACTGGAAAGTGCAATCCGTAATCGACACTTCAAAAAATCAGTCGAGGGCACGACGCTTACTCAGGAATTAATTCAATACTATCGGGAAGTGATGCCTTCGAACATTGCTTACCTGATCGATTCTCAGATTCGGTATTTGTTGGGTGCAGCCGTTGCTGATTGTATCGGGTTGCCTCCACAACCTGTAAAGGATAGGGTTGTCAATTTCATGAATTCATTTAAAGAAACTGCTAATTTGTTTCAAATGAACCCAAATAGTTACTTTGAAATGCTCAATAACCATCAACAATTGAAAGCAAGGGTCGCTCTCAAATAAATTAAGTGTAGTGTTTACATTTTAATACAATTAAGGGCATAGTAGATTTTCATAAGTCGGACTTTGACGGCCTAACCCCTAATAAACTTTAGTCTGTTATTTATCCACTCACTACCTAAAATGGGGTTGAAAAATTTGGCAGTCAGGCCTACTTTAAAAGTCTCGTCTTGATTCGCTTTTATTTCTGGTCCCTAACGGTTTCAGTTTTAATTTCAGCGGAGCAAGCGAATTATCATTTGCAAAAATGGGGGCGGCATCTATCCCTGAGAAAGAGTTATTGTCTGCAAGGTAAGCGTAGGATTGATTAATCATGGTCAGGTTTCAGACTGGGTTGTGGAAGTGACTTCCCCGCGGCTTGTGAGCTCTGCCAAAGATTTAAAATTGCGCACGGAAATAATCCCCAGGTAGTCTGACAGATTTTCCGCGCGAGGTCTTTGAGTAGCTTTCGCGAGTTGTCTGCCAGAAAATATTCTGCATTTTGTATGGAAACGGGTTCGGTTCTGCATCTTTTCTCTATAAACCTAAATCACATTGCAATGGAACCAAATTCATTTGTCATTCGCCACTGGGATGATGTGGTGTTTGAAAATCGCAACAAGGATTACGGAGCTTACTTACTTCGAAAGGCTTACGTAAAGCGATTATTGTCAGGTCTGGGAGTTACCGTGGCCTTAGTTGGACTATTACTTTCAGGCCCAATGATTTTTCAGAATGAAAATGCTGTGATAGTTGTTCCACCATTTAACCCAGGCGGTACCATATTCACTCGTCCGCCTTTGGTTGAGCGAATTCCGCCCAGAAGCCCGATTGGCGATCGTACCAGAATCCCAGGAAATAAAACTATTATGGTTACCCGAGATTCGGTGGTGGAGTCACCGGAACCCCTTCCTGACCAAGCGAGTGATGCAAACGGTGAAGATCAAGGGTTATTAGGTTCCTCTGAAGGCATCGGTCCTAATCCGATCGAACCTGCACCAATTGTGCTTCCTGATTTTCTGGATGTCGCTGAAGTCATGCCAGCCTACGAAGGAGGCGTTGAGGGGATTATGAAATTTATTCAGAAGAAGATCCGGTTTCCGAGAGCGCCCAAGTCACAGGGGATTGAAGGAACGGTTTATGTCCGATTTATCGTGAATGGGGATGGTTCAGTTTCTGATGTAGAAGTTATAAAGGGCGTCCACCCGGACTACGATAAAGAAGCTATTCGTGTGATTTCCCAGTTGCCATCATGGAAGGGCGGAAGTCACAACGGGATGCCGGTTTCAGTGAGGATGGTTTTGCCAATTAAATTTAATCTGCGGCAGTAACGACTAAGAAGGATTTCAGAATGTATGGTTAAGATTGGGAGAGATAAATCTTTAACAATTTTCCATTGACAATAATTTTTGAATCTCAATTGTCTGTTTCTAAAGACGATTCTAATTGAGAAGATAAATAGTTTTCACCGGTTATTTCCTGATCGCTTTCCACACTCACGAGCAGGCCTGTGAAATCGTAACAAAGTTTGATGTGTTGTTGATTGAGAATGTAGATAAGAATAAAAAAGCTGTAAAAGTCCTGGGCTTCGATAAATTGCCCTTGTTCCTGAATAAATCGAGCCTTTTCGTCCAGACTGAGGTCGTTGAATAGAGTTTCATCCATAGAAAACCGGTTAGGTTAGGGGCCTATGCTGAACAACCTAAAAAAATCGTACCAGCAGTATCCTGTTGAGAAAATATTTGAGTCAAGGATATTAGAAATGGTATAGTAAAGGAATTCCTCAACTTGACTTTCGGATTGAAAGTAATTGAAAAAGTGCATTTCACAGCCGGTAAAAGTGTTTTTTTTCGAAAATAAACCCGTTTTGGAAATACAGGAGCTGGCAATATATTTACCTGGGATTATGAACGACTAACTCATCTTTCATTCTGAGGGTTATATTCAGTGCTACGCTACTTCCTTGCGCTGCGGAGAGAACCACCGCTCATTGAGGCAAAACCTCCCACCAGTCCGCTGATAATGAAAGTTACGAGAAGCAAAAAGGCTTTGTTATGAAGCATGAAGATGCGGGCTACCTTGTCAGCAAGACCGGAATCAGTACTGAGATCTATTAATAAAGATTTTACCATCCAAAGCAGACCGATTGCCAGGAGACCGGCGAAAAAATTGTGTCGGGTATTCAGGAAAAGACCTCCGATAAAAGCAGCGATCGCTACAGACCACCAGGGTAGAAATAACTCCAAAAGAAAGCCGAGAATGATAATCGCAAGCATTTGAGTGGGAAACCTCATTCTGATGTCGGATTTAATTGTGTGGTATAATACACTTTAGAGAGTTGATCATCCGGTGTTTTTAAAAATAACAGGCTGAAATAATCGCCTCTTTCCCACCTGGACAGCATGTTACTATAATGTGCACTACCGGGATTTCCGGATTGCCCTCCCGGAAAGGTTGCCCAGCATTTTATGCCTGATGGCTCCAGGCTTACTACCATGCGCCATGAAGGTCCGTGGGTTCGTGAATGCGCATTCACAATTCCCAGGTTGCCTCCGGTTTTTACCGGTATTGACAGGGCTGTTAAAGGAGGTAGCAAATGGCTTATGAAAGAATCTTTATATTCTGCCCATATCGGTAGCGTTGCATTCGACGTTTTCCACTGTTCAATATCCTTTACCCCCAGAATAAACGCCTTGCGGATGATATCGCCCGCGTTTTCTTTTTCTTTTGTTCTCTGAATATCAAAGAATGAGAATTCAGGTCTTTCTTTCAAAAGTTTTATGGTGTTGAAAGACGTTGGTCTCGCCAGCGAAACGTTTTCATTCTGCATTTCATCCCACAACAGGGGCATAAGATTGTTCCACCACCCCTCGAAGTAAGAAGCTCCTATGGCGTTGGCGTGATTGTAAAAATCCCATGATCGAAGTATCCGGTAGGCCTCCTTTTCCTGCGGGTTGAGTTGTGATGAATCCACGAAACTTAAAAACAACGGCAAACTCTCTTCCGCTTTCAGATTAAAATTATCGTTCTGAAGTTCCATCATATCCCGAAAGGTGATATTCTGTGACTGCCTCAATACCTGATTGATCCTCCTGTTGCGGTAGGCTTCATAACTTGTAGAAGTGATGTAATAGGGGTAGGATTTATCTACCGGATACTGGTTTGCCGAGCTCACAAAGCTGCGCTCCGGATTTTTTTCTGAGATATTATGGTTATTTGGAATATATGCCTGCCAACCATGGGAACTTTTCGATCCATCAAGCACAAATTTTCCCTCTTCCTTTCTTCGGACGGGAAATTTTCCCTGTACCCGCATGGCAATATCTCCGGATACTGAGGCAAATACGAAATTCTGGGCGGGTGTAGAAAATGAATTCAGTGCATCCATGTATTCCGCGTAATTTTTCGCTCTATTGAGTTTATGGAAAGCGACGATCTCTTCCGAAGGTTCATGGGCAATCCAACGGAAGGCATATCCGTTGAGGGAACTTTCAGCGTGGAAATTCCGGTCGTAGGCTACAGGTCCCCAATGCGTATAAAAGACGGTATCATAAAAAGAGTTTCCTCCCCGTACTTTAATTTCCTCCACAACCTTCCTCGTGCCCACCCATCCTCCGTCTAATAAATATTTATCACGTTTTTGTCCATCAAAAGTGATTTTGTACCAATCTACAAGGTCGCGCTGCGCATTGGTAATAGACCAGGCAATGGAATCATTGAAACCAATGATGATGCCGGGCGCGCCTGGTAAGGATGCTCCCATCGTATTGATGCCCGGGGCGTTGAGCTGAATCGCATACCAGATCGAAGGTAAACTCAATTGCAGATGCGGATCCCCCGCCAGCATTGGTGATCCTGTATAAGTTTTAGAACCTGATACAGCCCAATTATTACTGCCAATGGTGGGGTCTTCTGCAGGCCCTTTCTTAATATTGATCAGTTCATCGGGGATAGCCAGGGGAAGGGGGTCGAGGCTAATGGGTTTAAAATTCCAACCGCCTTGTTTTTCTACAATGGGATCACCTGGGTCTTCATTGTCCGGATACAATACATCCACCATTTCCTTTCCGAAGATCTGCCAGGCATTGGTCATTTCTATATCCTTATCGCCCATATTGAGGGTCTGCGCCATCGTCTTCAGCAGTAGTGCGCACTTGAGATTTGTCCAGGGCTCGGGGCGATAGTTCAATAGTTTATATTCAAAAGGCAGCGTGTTGTAATCCAGCGTTTCAATAAAACGATTGATTCCCTCCGTATACTTGATGATGGCGGGGTTTGCATCCATGGATTGAAGGGCTTGTTCAGCCCCAAACACCATTCCTAATCTCCTTTGCCTGCGATCCCGATCTAATAATGCATCACTGGCTACTATTTCAGAAAGCCTCCCTGCGGCGGCATGCGTTTGAAATTCCATCTGCCATAACCGGTGCAACGCTGTTATGTATCCCTGGGCCAGATAGAGATCATCATTATTTTTGGCGAAGATGTGGGGGATGAGGATGCTGTCATAGATCACAGAAACAGGTTCCTTAAGTCCTGGTATAACCAATTGCTTTTTGCCTTCGAAACCCGTGGGCTCAAGGTTTTGCCAGAATCCGTGAAAGGGATCCAGAAATTTTCCCAGCGGTGGAATGGATATATTACCAATTGTCCAGCCCTTGTCCAGCAGAAAAATCAACAACACCGTAATGGCCAGGGTGGTAAAAAACTTCGATAGTTTCATTCCGTACTCATCATTAAGTAATAAAGTAAAAAGCTTTTCCTAATTTTCGACAAAATTCGGGTAAATTTTTATCAAACCACCATTCGAACATTTTGACCAGGTATTCAAAAGAACAAATAAAAAAAGCGTCATTCATTAAAGCAATCTTCTTTGATGTAGATGGCGTGCTCACTGACGGAAGGATCATCTATGATGAAACCGGGAAGGAGATCAAGAGCTTTCACGTAAGGGATGGTCTCATCATAAGTTACCTGAAAAAAGCAGGTATTATTACCGGGGCAATTTCCGGACGCGAATCCGCTGCGGTAACAAAACGTCTGGCGGAATTAAAGGTAGACTTTTGTCATCAGGGTATTGTAGATAAAACGATGGTATTTGAGAAGTTGATGGCGCATTATAAACTTAAAACCAGGGAAGTCGCCTTTATCGGGGACGATATAAATGATTTACCCGTGTTCAGATTATGCGGTTTTTCCGTTTGCCCGGCAGATACCTATGATTATATTAAAGCAAGGGTCGACCTTGTCACCCTGGCAAAAGGAGGGGCTGGGGTTCTTCGCGAGGTAGCCGATCTGGTTCTTGGATCGAAAGGATTATTTGAAAAGATCATCAAAGCCTGACTTGCTAACGTGACTTCTTGATTCTTTAAGACTGTATATCAGATATGATTTTATGTCGCGGTGACGACCATTATTTTCAACTATAATTTTTTTAGTTTGACATGAAAGTATTTAAGGATAAAGTCAGCATCACAGAAAAAATTACCCTTGGCGGTGAAAGGATGGTGCTGTTTTCAGGACCGTGTGCTGCCGAAAGTTATGATTTATGTATGGAGACAGGTGCCCATGTGAAAGCGATATGCAACCGTTTGGGAATCGACTATGTTTTCAAGTCTTCTTTTGATAAAGCAAATCGCACGTCAGCTGGTTCATACCGGGGTCCTTCTAAAGAAGGGGGTCTTGATATACTGGCGAGGGTTAAGAAAGATCTTCAGGTCCCTTTGGTCACAGACGTTCATGAATCCTATCAGTGTGAAGCTGTCGCCGAGGTGGCGGATGTGTTGCAAATCCCAGCTTTTCTTTGTCGTCAGACCGACCTGTTAAAGGCTGCCGCGCGCACTGGGAAATCGGTGAAAATAAAAAAAGGCCAGTTCATGGCACCGGAGGACATGCAGTATGCTGTGAACAAGGTGAAGGAGGAGGGGAATCCAAAAGTTTTTCTCACAGAGCGTGGTGCCAGTTTTGGTTATCACACATTGGTCGTTGATATGCGTTCTCTACCCATCATGCGGCAATACACGCCTGTGATTTTCGATGTTACACATTCTGTTCAACAGCCTGGTGGACAGGGTGGATCTTCAGGAGGGCAGCGTGAATTTGCACCTTTCCTAGCCCGGGCGGCGGCAGCAGCGGGCGTAGATGGATTTTTTATTGAAACCCATCCAAACCCGGCAAACGCGTTAAGTGATGGGCCCAATATGATTCCGCTCCACGAGATGGAAAGTTTTCTGACCATTATCAAACGATTTTGGGATCTTGAACGAGCAGTCAGATCCGTGAACATCACCGAAAAACAAGTGAATAAATGAAGCTGCTAAAAAACGACAGCGGTCGCGAGGATTATGCGATCGAAGCGGCAGGATTATTTATATGATGGGGTCAAACATCGCAATATGGTGCCATTTCAGGAATAGTTTAGCGGTTCTATTTGCCTTTTGAGTATTTGATTCTACATTTATACCTTTAATCTACCGATATAGTGGACTTAAGTTTTTCTCAGGGTTACGTATTAATTATTGTATTGTTTCTGGTATTGTCGTTATACAGGGAGTGGTTCAATCCAGCGCTTTCCTTTTTTATCGCAACCGTTGCGATGTTGTTGGGTCAAGTCATCACGCCCGGAGAAATGCTGAAGGGACTTTCCAATCAGCAAATCATTATCATTTTTTTGCTGGTGCTCGTTACGGCCGGTATCCGCAGTATTTTCGGCTCTGAAATGCTGGTCAGGTTGTTCAATCCCAGTTTAACACCGAAGGCTTTTCTTTTTCGCATGATGCTGACGGTATCGACTGTTTCATCCGTGTTGAACAATACACCGATTGTGGCATTTATGATACCCTATGTAAAAGATTGGGCGCAAAAAACCGGAAACCCTGTATCGAAATTCCTCATCCCGCTTTCGTTTGCTACCATCCTGGGGGGCATGGTCACCGTGATTGGTACCTCAACAAACCTTGTTTTAAATGGCCTGATTCTGCAATACAATTTGCCATTACTGGGATTTCGGGATTTCTTTTTTTTAGGGATTACCGTTACCGTGATCGGGGGGTTGTATTTATATTTTATAGGTTACCGCTTGCTGCCTTCCAATCCCAATGAAATTGATGCGCTACGGGAAAACCTGAAAGAATATATTGTTGAAACTGAAATCGGCAACGGATCTTCACTGATAGCTAAGACGGTGAAAGACGCGGGCCTGAGAAGCTTGCAGGACGTTTTTCTGGTGGAGATCATTCGCGATGAGAAAGTTATTTCGCCGGTGTCACCCGATGAAATTCTTGAAGAGAAGGATGCTTTATTTTTCGCTGGCAACACGCAATCAATTTATCAGCTCATCAAAGAAGACAATGGGTTAAATGTTCCGGATGAACAAAATACGGAGCCTGAAGAACAATTTAATTTTGTGGAGGCGGTGATTCCGGCAAACTCTGAACTTGTCGGCGTGCGCATCCGCGATTCGGACTTCCGTAAAAAATTCAATGCTTCCATTATCGCCATCCACCGAAATGGAAAACGTGTTCCGGGTAAAGTAGGGGAGATGAACCTCGCCGGAGGAGATTTCCTACTGCTTCTCGCGGGTGATAACCGGGAAAACGGGAATCACGAAAAGGATTTATTTTTTCTTTCGGTGCCTAAAAAAGTGAAGTCAGAAAAAACCAAAAACCTTGGCATCGTGGGAATGTTGAGTGTGCTGTTACTGATTTCCGGTGTTGTCGGGATTTTCCCTTTGTTTGATGTGTGCCTTGTAATTTTATCAGGACTGGTATTTTTTGGTATCCTCAACCTTGTGGAAATACGGCGGGAACTTGATTTGAGTTTACTGCTGATCTTGGTGTGTTCTCTTGCGATCGGTGTGGGCCTGGAAAAATCAGGAACAGCCGACTGGATAGCCAATATTCTAATCACTTCAGTGCAGGCTTTCGGACCGGTAGCCGTCATGGCGAGCTTATTTTTGGTAACCATATTTCTGACCGCCCTGATTACAAATGCGGCGGCGGTTTCGATTGTTTTTCCCATTGCCATGTCCATTGCTGAGCAGATGGAATTATCCAATACGCCGTTTTTTGTGGCCATTGCGTTTGCTGCCTCGGGAGATTTTATGACTCCGATCGGGTATCAGACCAATTTAATGGTTTACGGTCCGGGCGGGTATACTTTTAGAGACTTTCTCAGAGTGGGCACTCCGCTCACGATATTGTATACCATTATTTGTATCACGTTTATTTCTTATTTCTATAACCTGGTTTGACGTGAATTATATTTATCCCATTAAAACACAAGTAAGCGCCGAGGAGCGTGGGCAGTTGCTCAACCAGAAACCCAAAGTAATCTGGTTTACCGGCTTATCAGGCTCCGGAAAATCAACGCTTGCGGTTCAACTCGAAGCTGCCTTGCACGCGCAGGGGTTTAAGACGTATCTCCTTGACGGAGATAATATACGTTCGGGTCTGAATAAAGATCTTGCTTTTACAGACGATGCACGCGTCGAAAACATCCGAAGAATTTCTGAGGTTTGTAAATTATTCGTGGATGCCGGAGTGGTTTTGTTGTCGGCTTTTATTTCTCCTTTCCAGGCAGACAGAGAACTTGTAAAAAATATTGTTGGGAATAATAATTATATAGAAGTCTTTGTGGACACGCCACTGGAAATTTGTGAGCAGCGCGATGTGAAAGGCTTATACAAAAAAGCCCGTGCCGGCGAAGTCAAAAACTTTACAGGAATTAGTTCTCCCTATGAAAGACCAACGCATCCGGATGTGGTTATTCCCACTGCGAAGATGAGTGTGGAGGATTCGCTGGATTTGTTAGTCAAAGAAATTGCGCCAAGGATCAGCATGTGAAAAATGTCAGCGACTGGTGGCCAGTTGCCCACAACCGTTAGCAAGGGAAATAGGCTTAGCCAATAAATGTTAACCAATAGCGAATACCGTGGAGCCTTTAAACTTTGAATATTGAACCGATTTTCATTTTAAATTTTTGAAACCTTAACAGTAAAACTTTTTTTAATTAACGCAGTCCATGAGTCAATACTATTTAAGTCATTTAAAGGAGCTGGAATCAGAGGCGGTATTTGTTATCCGTGAGGTCGTGGCGCAGTTTGAAAATCCGGCGTTATTATTTTCAGGAGGGAAAGATTCAATTGTGCTGGCTTATCTGTCGCGCAAAGCTTTTTATCCGGCAAAAATTCCGTTTCCATTGGTTCATATTGATACCGGACACAATTTTCCCGAAACGATGGAATATCGTGACTGGCTTGTGAAGGAGTTAGGTGTCCGCCTGGTGGTGGGGTCTGTTCAGGAGAGTATAGACACAGGACGTGCCAAAGAAGAACGGGGTTACAATGCCAGTCGCAATGCCCTTCAAACGGTTACGCTATTGGACACCATTGAAAAAAATAAATTTGACGCTGCGATGGGTGGTGCCCGGCGGGATGAAGAAAAGGCCCGGGCCAAAGAAAGATTTTTTTCTCATCGCGACGAATTTGGTCAATGGGATCCAAAAAATCAACGCCCCGAACTCTGGAACGTCTTTAACGGACGGAAACACATTGGCGAACACTTCAGGGTGTTCCCCATTTCCAACTGGACTGAAATGGATGTATGGCAATATATTTTCAGTGAAAATATTCCGATCCCGAAATTATACTTTGCCCATGACAGGGAAGTGATCAACCGTGATGGCGCCTTGCTGTCAACGTCGGCCTATTTGAAATTAAAACCTGAGGAAGTCCCGGTAAAGAAAAGAGTACGTTTCAGAACCTGCGGAGATATGCCGATAACGGGCGCTGTCGAATCGGATGCCGACACACTTGAAAAAATTATCATCGAAATCGCGGCGTCTCGCAAAACAGAGCGCGGTACCCGGTCAGACGATAAACGTTCAGAAACTTCTATGGAGGATAGGAAGAAGACGGGGTATTTTTAGTTCTAAATTTCAGGTTTGAAGTTTAAAATTTCGGAACTTCAATTATTCGTTATTTTAACTTGAGTTGTATGTTTGGTATTGGTAATTTAAAATCAATTTTATGGCAACTATTAAATTATTTGAAGATCTGCAAATTTGGCAAAGGGCCAGGATATTTTCCGGGAGAATTTACGCGTTAACCATGGAAGGCAATTTTTCTAAGGATTACGCATTGAAGAACCAAATCAATGACTCGAGTGGTTCGATAATGGACAACATAGCGGAAGGGTTTGAGCGTGGGGGAAATAAAGAGTTTGTTCTTTTCTTGTCTTATGCTAAAGGTTCAGCAGGTGAAGCCAGGTCCCAATTGTATCGGGCTTTAGATAGAAATCATATATCTGAATCTACTTTTAATGAATTGAAAGATGAGGCAATTGAGCTGAGTAAAATGACTTCAGGCTTTATGAATTATCTTCAAAGCAGTTCATACAAAGGATCAAAATTTAAGGAACCATTAGAATCTTATAAATCCGAAGACCTGACCGATTTATCGGAGTAAAAAAAAGGTTATGGATATGGTCTTTTGTTTTGAAACAATAACTCAAACCGTCCACTAAAACTTCAAATTTCAAATCTCAAACTTCAAATTAGAAAATGTCAGAACTAGAAAACCAACTCCTTCGCTTTACTACCGCGGGGAGTGTAGATGATGGAAAGAGTACCTTAATCGGGCGATTGTTGTATGACAGCAAATCGATATTTGAAGACCAGCTGGAGGCTGTGGAGAAATCAAGTGCAAAGAAAGGTTTTGATTATGTTGACCTTTCACTGCTGACCGATGGATTAAAATCTGAGCGTGAGCAGGGTATCACCATTGATGTTGCGTATCGCTACTTTGCTACTCCCAAGCGAAAATTTATTATTGCAGATACTCCCGGCCATATTCAGTATACCCGTAACATGGTTACAGGTGCCTCCACCGCCAACCTTGCCCTGATCCTGATCGATGCCCGCAAAGGACTGGTAGAGCAGACCTACAGGCATTCCTATATCGCCTCATTGCTAAAGATACCGCACATCATTGTGTGTGTAAATAAAATGGACCTTGTCAATTATGATGAAGCCATCTATGACCGGATCGTGCAGGAGTACAAAGCATTTTCTTCCAAACTGGAGATTTCTGATATTCAGTTCGTGCCTATTAGCGCCCTCGTCGGTGACAATGTGGTAAACCGATCTGTTGCCACTTCCTGGTATCAGGGCGCCACCCTCATACACATGCTGGAGACTGTGCACATTGAAAGTGATCACAACCATATCGATAGCCGTTTTCCTGTGCAATATGTAATCAGGCCACAATCAAACGAATACCATGATTTTCGCGGCTATGCCGGAAGGATAGCAGGCGGAATTTTTCGGCCTGGAGATGAAGTATTGGTTTTTCCTTCAGGATTTACTTCCAAAATAAAGGCCATTCAGTTCGGAGAACAATTACTCGAAGAAGCTTTTGCACCGATGTCCGTTACCATTACCCTGGAAGATGAAATCGATATCAGCAGGGGAGATATCATTGCCAAACCGAATAATCATCCGCAAACAGAGCAGGATATTGACCTGATGCTTTGCTGGATGAATCAAAAGCCCGTGAGCGTGAATAGTAAATTTTATCTGCGACATACGAGCCGCGAGGTGCGTGGAATACTGAAGGAAATTCAGTACAAGCTGGATATCAACTCGCTTACCCGCGTAGATAATGCCAGTCAACTGGTCATGAACGACATCGCACGGGTAAGAATACATACAGCCAGGCCGTTGTTCTATGACAGTTATCGTAAGAACCGAATTACCGGTAGCGTCATCCTGGTGGACGAGGGTACAAACGAAACCGTGGCTGCGGGTATGATCGTTTAGGTCAGGCAATAGGCATTGAATAGGCACAATAGGCATTAGAGCATTGGGGGAATCCAACTTCAGGGAAATCACCGATCACCGATCACCGATCACCGATTACCGATTACCGATTACCGATTACCGATCACCGATCACTGATTACCGATCACCGATCACCGATCACCGATCACTGATTACCGATCACCGATTACTGACACACCGATTTAACAATGGAAAAAATTATCAATCAAGGAAAGAAAATCGATCTGGAAGCGCTGCTCATCCTTGCCATTCTGGCGGCGGAAGAGGCTTGCAGGGAAATACTGAAGGTTTATGAATCCGGGGATTTTCAGGCCGAGGCGAAAGGAGATAATTCTCCTTTGACTTTAGCGGATAAGAAAGCCCATCATAAAATTGTTTCCATACTGGAATCCACGGGCCTACCGATACTGAGTGAGGAAGGAAAAAATGTTCCCTTTGAAGAAAGGAATCAGTGGAATTATTTCTGGTTGGTAGATCCCCTCGATGGCACGAAAGAATTTATTAAACGCAATGGTGAATTTACGGTGAACATTGCGCTTGTCCATCAGGATACGCCTATCCTGGGAGTGGTAGCCGTTCCTGTTAGCCATGAAGTATATTACGCGGCAGAGGGGTATGGCGCATACCTGCGCAAAGAGGGAAAGGACAATAAGCTCCCCATTCTGAAATCCATAGACCTTCATCAGGCAGGACTGCGCGTTGTGGCCTCACGCTCACATATGAACGACGAGACCGAAAAATTTATTAATCAACTCAGTGGCCCCAGCCTTGTGTCTGCCGGCAGCAGTTTGAAATTCATGTTATTGGCCAACGGACAGGCGGATGTTTATCCCCGGTACGCACCTACCATGGAATGGGATACTGCGGCAGCCCATGCTGTAGTAAAGGAAACAGGCCGCGATGTTTTTCAGTATGGCACGAACCAGCCACTTGTTTACAATAAAGAGAATCTACTCAATCCGTATTTTCTCGTGATTTAATTTTCAAGTGAGGGTAAAAGCGGCGTGTAGACAAACTCTTGAAAGCCTGAAACACGATGATTTCCCTTTCAGAGACGAAATTTTGAAAGCTACCACCGGTTTAAGGCATCCACCACCTGGCGCACTTCTTCTTCCTCCATTGCCGGACTGATGGGTAAACTCAAAACGGTTTGGTGTATTAATTCGGTAATGGGAAAAGTTAAGCTATTCATATCTGGATAAGCCTTTTGTTTGTGCGGTGGCACCGGATAATGAATGAGGGTGTCAATACCCTGCGTCAATAAAAAATCCTGGAGATTGTCCCTCGCCTCGCAGCGGATAACAAACTGATGCCATACGTTTTGCAAAAAAGTAAATTCAGCCTGAATTTGCTGCGGTAAAATAATTTTCGGATTCACTATTTGGCTAAGGTATTTACCGGCGATTATGTTTCTTTTTTTATTGTCGGAATCCAGTCGTACCAGTTTTACGCCCAAAATGGCGGCCTGGATTTCGTCTAAACGAGAATTAAATCCCTGCACAATGTGTTTGTTTTTTTGAAACGCACCATAATTGCTAAGGTTTTTCACCATTTCGGCAAGTTCACTATCCTGGGTTGTAACGGCTCCACCATCACCCAGGGCGCCCAGATTTTTAGTGGGAAAAAAACTGTGACCTGCCGCATCGCCTAAAGATCCGGTTCGTTGTACACCGTTATAACAACCTGCCGCCTGGGCGTTGTCTTCTATTAATTTCAACTTGTGGAATGCTGCAATTCTTTTTATTTCGGGATGCATGGCATTCCGGCCATAAAGATGAACGATCATTATCGCCTTTGTCCTGACGGTGATTTTTTCTTCGATCCTGAAAGGATCCATGTTAAGGCTATTTAGATCTGGCTCCACCATTACAGGCGTCAACCGATTTTCCGAGATGGCAAGGAGGGAGGCGATATAGGTATTGGCGGGAACGATAATCTCATCGCCTTCCTTTAGTTGACCCAGTTCAATGTATCCCCTGAATATTAACCGCAAGGCATCAAAGCCGTTACCTACCCCTACGCAATAGCGGTTGCCGATAAAAGCGGCAAACATTTGTTCGAAGCGGTTGCATTCAGATCCATTAATAAAATACCCGGAATCAACTACCCGTTGAACCGCTTCCATTAGCTGGGGTTGATAAGAGTCGGTAATTTTTTTTATATCCAGGAATTTCATTCAAATGACAAAATACAAATTAGGCAACGAATGTTAAAACCAGGGACTAAACCAGTATTCCATGGTCATCTTATGAACACGATACGCTGACTACCGACAATAAACTAGGGTATTTATTATTCTTGATATTATGTCTGAGAAATAAATTTTCAGATTAACCTGACGATTCTCAGATAGGAAAGTTGGAATCATTACTGTCCGGTAATAGTTTGGATGTCTTGGCGTTCTGTCACGTAAACTTTACTCCAGATCAAGGCTCGGTGATCGTGTGTCAAATAATGTGAAGCTCGGATGATTAGAGGGTTCCGATGGCACATATTTTCAGTTGACCCTGGACCCCGGTTAAAACCGCGATTACAAAATTTTTTGCCAGGCGGGGTTCCGCGATTTGATCAAAGTTGTGATCTGTGCTTACTTCATACAGTTGGAATTTTTATTTACCTTCATACAAATGATCAATTTATGAAGAGGTTTATCCCCCGAATTTTGCTCCCGGTTTTCAGTTTAGTATTCATGCTCACTTCTGCTGGCTGGCACTCCTTTGACCCGGCTGTCCCGGATCCAAAAATAAACTTTAGTGAAACATTTAAAACCGTCCGGTATCTGTATGTGGCAGTGCCTGGGGTCCGTAATTATCTGGAGTATGGTGGTCATGGCATCCTGATATATGATATTGCCAGGGACCATAAATTAGTGAAGAGAATTCCCACCGGTGGATTGATGAAAGATGGTAAACCATCGAATGTAAAAGGGGTTGCGGTAAGTGTTGCTACGAATTGCATTTATATCAGTACGTTGGAAGCCCTGCAGTGTGTGGACCTGGCTTCCGAAAAGATTTTATGGGAGAAGTCTTATGAAGGAGGGTGCGATCGATTGGCCATGTCACCTGATGGAAAACTGATTTACCTTCCCACCCTTGAGAAAGAACACTGGAATGTACTGGATGCAAAAACCGGTGATGTCATTACCTCGATTTATTCAAACTCAGGTGCTCACAATACGCTGTATGGTTTAGATGGAAGCAAAGTGTATCTGGCGGGACTGCGGACAAACACACTGGGTGTGAGCGATACCCGTAGCCACACCGTGGTTAAGCAGATCGGTCCGTTTAGCGCGCCCATACGCCCGTTTACGATCAACGGCAATCAAAGCTTGTGTTTTGTTAACGTAAACGGATTACTGGGATTCGAAATCGGAAATATAGAGACAGGTGAAAAGTTGCATCGGGTGGAAGTGGAGGGGTATGCAGCAGGGCCGGTAAAGCGCCATGGCTGCCCCAGTCATGGGATCGGGTTAACTCCGGACGAGAAAGAATTATGGTTGTGTGACGCCCATAACCAGCGTGTCCATATTTTTGATAATACGGTAATGCCTCCCAAGCAGGTGCAAAGTGTTTTCCTGCGGGACCAGCCGGGATGGATTACCTTTAGTCTGGATGGAAAATATGCCTATCCCTCTACAGGGGAAGTAGTTGACGTTAAAACCCGGGAAATTGTGGCGACATTAAAGGATGAAGAGGGGAGAGCTGTTCAAAGTGAGAAAGTCGTGGAAGTGCATATGGATGGCAAAAAAGTCGTCAGGGCAGGAGACCAGTTCGGCATAGGCAGAATGAAATAGTTTACGGGTTCTTATTTGGATTATTTCAGCAGGGAATGGCGGTAATTTCTTCACCTCACCCATCTTCTATTGTGCGTCTGATCGATTGTAAAGCCCTAGTTCTTTGTGTGCAGGAGTCAACGAAACAAGATCTCCCAATTATTTCGGGTCGTGTGGCTTTTAGTAGAAAGCCCTGTAGGGGCGATGCATATGGTAGCCCCCGGTTTTAACCGGGGGTTTTCGTGCATGAAGCAACGTGTGCCACAGGAAAGATACGTAAAATCGATGCGCTGTCTGGCACACGGATGCTCATTAGAGCGGGCGAATCACACCTCACCCTATTGAAGGATTAGAAATACCAAATGCAAATCACAAAGTTACGCGGAGGAATTTTCTTTCTTTTTGTGCGACTCAGATGCTGGCAATATAAATTTCGAGACGTGCTTCTGAAAATGTGCTAAAGGTCACGGAGAGTCTCGAGTAAATTACAGATATCAGGCGCGAGCCATAAGGGTGGAGGGCCGCAAAAAAAAACAAAAAATTCCCCTCCTTTTTCCAAGGAGGGGACGTTACGCCGCTAAGGCGCAACGGGGGTGGTTAAACCCGGTCTTCGGCACTTAACAAAGGCGAATCACCTCACCCATCTACTATTGTGCGTCTGATCGTTTGTAGGGCCCTCTCATTAAGGAGAAGGTTCATTGTGTGCAGGACTCAACGAAACATAGTTCCAAATTATTTCGGATTCGTTTGCTTTGTATCAAAAAGCGACGCATGTGGTAGCCCCCGGGTTTTAACCGGGGGTTTTCGTGAATGAAGCAACGTGTGCCACAGGAAAGATACGTAAAATCGATGCGCTGTCTGGCACACGGATGCGCATTAGATCGGGCGAATCACCTCACCCTATCTACGGTTTAGAAATACCAAATGCAAATCACAAAGTTACGCGGAGGAATTTTTTTACTTTTGTGCGACTGCAGATGCTACTGCCCGTCTTTAAGGCTTCTTACAATATCGCACAATTCGGAAAAAGAGGTAGCTTTCCTCATAAATTTTGCGCCGAGCGATTCAACATATTCGATATCCCCAGGAAAGCTGTTGGTTGAAAAAATGGTAACGGCGATGCCATCGAATGCAGTGTCTTTTCTAATTTCCTGCAGACACATTTTGCCATCCATTCCCGGCATGTTAATATCTAAAAAAATATGATCGGGAAGGTTGGTTCCGTTTCTCAAATAAGACAGCGCTTCCCTGGCGCTATTTACCGATGTAAAATCAATGAAAACGTCAACAACTTGAATGGCATCCCTGAATATTTCGATATCCTCGACATCATCATCAATATACAGAATGGTCATTTATTGCTGATTTTTTAATCAATGGTTACATAGAACCAGAGCTTCTGGATAAATAATAAAAAGCCCGGTAATGGCCGGGCAATGAATGATTCAGGTATCTGCAATTAGGTATGTCGCCCTTAGGGCTGTTTACCTTTAAAGATAATTGCAAATATATTATTTCAAAATAGATCGCATTACTAAATGAACAAAAATTTATGAAGTATGTTAACGCCAATTATTTTGGCCTATTCTTTACACGAGTTTACTGTAGGTGAATCTGATTTCTCGTATTGTTCTGAATATTTCTTCGCGACTATTTTTAAAAATCTTCAAAATTATTTTTTGTCTGATGATTTTTCGGATAGGTATTAAATCATTTTGATTGCTGCATTTAGTTGTCACAAAAGAAACGTTTTAACCAGACATTGCTGGTGGGAGGAGAAGGATTGGGTTAATTTCCATTCGTTTTTACTAAAGTTTTCATAATTGTCTCCTTTCTGATTTTCGGGTTAAACATTGAATTTATTTCTGGCACTTACCGATATTCAAAAGGTATGCCTCTGATTCAATAGGCATAAATGGCATTTGAAAGTTTGCCATTTTGTCTTTTTTGAAACATTAACCTAAAAAATTGTCACAGTAATCTGTAAATCCGTCAATAATTATCGGGAAGCAAATTGGCATTATAGTGTAAAATCGTGTTTACCATATTATGCCCCATTGGATCGAAAACAAACCGCTTAAAAATTTGGTGTAGAAAGAATGGGAAGGCGACTTGGATTCCGCTACATTAGAAGGTTATAAATTAGGTTGTATTATTATCCCAACATTCAATATGAAAGATGACATATTCGGAAAAACCAACCGCAGGTTATTTCTAAAATCAACGGGAGCGGCCGTTATCGGCAGCACGCTTCCCTATTCTTTAGCTTTCTCTAAGCCGGCTACTTTTCCAACAGCCAACGTGCTGAAAGTCGGATTGATTGGATGCGGTGGACGTGGGACAGGGGCCGCAGCGCAGGCATTGGCCGCCGATCCGGACGTAGTTCTGACCGCTATGGGCGACGTATTTTCCGATTATCTGGAGGAATCATACAAGGCCATACTGGAAGAACAGCCAAAGAAAGTAAAGGTTGATAAAGACCATAAATTTGTTGGCTTTGATGCCTATAAAAAAGTAATTGATTCGGGTGTTGACGTGGTGATCCTTACGACACCTCCGTCATTCCGCCCTGAACACCTCATGGCTGCCATCAATGCCGGTAAACATGTCTTTTGTGAAAAACCAGTAGCGGTTGATGCACCCGGGGTCAGAAAGGTTTTAGAGGCTGCGAAAAAAGCGAAGGAGAAAAACCTCTCTCTTGTATCCGGGTTTACTTTCCGGTATGATCTGGCAAAAAGGGCACTCTTTGGAAAAGTAAATAGCGGCGAAATTGGAGAAATTAAAACCGTTTCTTCTACGCGAAATGGGGGCGAATTGTGGTACAAGGAAAGACAGCCTCACTGGACGGATATGGAATACCATTTGCGAAACTGGTATTATCGCAACTGGCTTTCCGGTGACTACATTGTTGAAATGATCGTGCACAGCCTGGATATGATGACGTGGGCCATGGGTGATAAAATGCCAGTCAGGGCTACCGGTACAGGAGGAAGACAAGTGCGTGTGGATAAAAAGTTCGGTAACATCTTTGATCATTTTGCCATTGAATATGAATATGAAAGTGGTGCAAGAGGATTTAGTTTTAGCCGTCAGCAACCAGGATGTTCCAGCCGGAATACGGTTGAAATAGCAGGAACGAAAGGTGATGCGTTTGCGAATGCCGGCGGGGAGGTACGCATTACAACCGGCAAAAATAAATGGGTATATGAGGGCGAAAAAAATGATCCTTACCAGACCCAGCATGACGAGCTATTTGCTTCCATCCGTAAAGGTAAGCCCATGAACGACGGGCAAATGATGGTGAATAGCACAATGCTGGCTATTCTCAGCCGCATGGTTGGGTATAGTGGTCAAACCATCACCTGGGAGGAAGCCTTTAACAGCAAGCAGGTCTTAGGCCCGCCGCAGGAACAGTTCAGCTGGAATTTAAAGTACAATAGCCCAGAGGTGGCGATTCCCGGAGTGACTGATGTACTCGGTTAATGCGGGGTTTTAAGTAACCGATTTGTTAATGAAGGTGAGCGGTAGAGTATCTATAATAATCAAGCGTTTTTGAATGAAAATATCCAATCAGGTTATCAGGTACAGTTGTTTATTTCTCGCGTTGGGATTGGCCCCTTTCACTTATGGCCAAAAACAGGTGTTAAAGTTTGGGAAAGAGATCAATGCCAATAATATTACTGCCCAGGAAAAAAAGAAAGACACACCCATTCAGTGGATGCATGTCAATAGCGGGCCTGATACATGGTCTTTAAAGAATGGTGAACTGGTGTGCACCGGTCAGCCGATCAGCGTGATGCGCAGTGAAAAACAATATGAGAATTTCATCATGCATATTGAATGGAAGCATATGGACCCGGGAGGAAACTCCGGCATATTTGTTTGGAGCGGCGCAAAAGCGGATGCTGAATCGCCATTGCCTGATGGGGTATAGGTACAGATGCTTGAACTCGACTGGATTAAACTCAATACCCGCGATGGAGTGGTTCCTCCGATAGCCTATGTGCATGGAGAACTTTTTGGCGTGGGTGGCGTAGAAACCATTCCTGACAATCCTCGTGGTGAGCGAAGTAAATCCATCGAAAACCTCTGCAAGCCGAGGGGAGAATGGAATACATACGACGTGGTGTGCGTGGACGGCGTGATCAAGCTTTCCGTCAATGGAAAATTTGTAAACGGTCTTCAGAAATCATCTCAGAAGAAGGGTTATCTATGTCTCGAATCAGAAGGTGCAGAGATTCATTTTCGAAACATGAGCGTGATGGAATTGCCTCCTGGTGTAACGGCTGCTGGCCAGGCGGCACCCGAGATTAAGTAAACCCTCTTGCGTTGTCGAAGCAGGGTTTCCGTGTCGGAAAAGCTGAGGGTATTACTGCGGCTATTGATGCCATTTTAGTAGGAAAAATGGGTTTTATTTGGTATATTATTAGATTGATGTCCGTGTGATTTTGAAGGCCCTATTCCGGCAATTCCTGCCTTTTGTTACGATCGATCCGGTATACAATCCAGCACGCTTATTTTAAGATTCTATTTTTGAAATTGATGGACGGTTGTCTTCCTATATGGATTTAACTTATTTTAACGATCTGAAAATCGGGAAGCAACAATGCTTCCATTTATAACAGGGCTAACATTAAAATCTAAATTATGAAATACTTTTTCCTCGCCGTTTGTTTTTGTCTCCTGATAGCACCGGCATATGCCCAAAAATCTAAAAAGCTTTTTAATGGCAAAGACCTGTCCGGATGGAAAATCCACGGCACCGAAAAATGGTATGTTGAGAAGGGAGAATTGGTTTGTGAAAGTGGTCCCGATAAAGGTTATGGCTATCTTACCACTGATAAAAATTATAAAAATTTCGTACTGGACCTTGATTTTAAATTGGAAGCCAATGGAAACAGTGGTGTATTTATTCGATCCACTGTTGATGGCACAAAGGTCTCGGGATGGCAGGTAGATGTAGCACCTCCTGGACATGATACCGGTGGAATTTATGAATCTTATGGCCGTGAATGGCTTATTAAGCCGAGTGCCGAAGACCAAAAAATTCTCAGTGCCGATGGCTGGAATCATATGCGCATCGAAGCCAATGGTGATGATGTCACCTCCTGGTTAAATGGCAAACAAATGGTTCACATCAAGGACGCGAAAATAGGAGCCGGCCAGGGTTCAATTGCCCTTCAGATCCACGACGGCGGCGGAATTAAAGTAAGGTGGAAGGATATTCAAGTGAAAGAACTGAAATAGGGACCCTCCAGGGTGTTGGACGCATAGCGGCTCCGGTGAGGTCGCACGACAAGGTCGCATTGATCGTATTTAGTCGTCAAGCTTAACAACTTCCTTGAGGATCCTCCAATTTTCATCTGCTTCGCCGGGGATATCAGAAACGTTTCCGTGATAGACTTCGTAAGCCCATTGCGCCATTTTATTTTTGGGTTGTTTCTCCAGCCAGCCCTTCAACAACTTTTCGCCTTCGTTCTCCCGGTTGGATTGTTTTAATGCCAATGCTGTTAGCAGGTCATTAATCGTGTGACGTTCTGTGGTCGGATCGCGGGCTACTTCGGCTAATTTGTTTTTCGCTTTTTCCTTATCTTTTGTTTTCCGGAAAATTACGGCCTCCATATAATTTTCAAGTCGCGAATCGATATCTTCTTCGTAGGGTTTACCAGCACCAAGATTTGCCGGCCAAAGTCTTGCCTTGCTGACCGAAGCTAATGCTGCCTTATAATTCGTCGCTTGCGTTTGGGATATCGCCTGCATCAGCCAACTTTCATGATACAATTGACGGCCATCAGTAGCTCCCTCGTAAGGCAGTATAGTCGTCTGGCTCAGGAGATCTGTTGTTGACTTGTATTGTTTGTTTAGTAAAAGCGTTTTGGCCAGCAGCATATTCAGCCGGAAATCTTTGGGAAAACGTTTGTGATATTCCGTGGCTGTTGCAAGGGCCTTCGGGTAATCCTGTTTTTCTATATAATGATCCGTAAGTAATTTGCCATATCGCCATTGGTTCGGGTCAAGGCTTGCGGCTTGCTTAAGATCACCGGAATAATTGTCATTTTGATTCAGCTTTGCGCGGGCAGCATAAAAGGGGGGGAAGTCGGGTTCGCCACATTGGGAAAAAAGCGCTTTTGCACGGACTGTATCATTGCGGCTCCAATGGATCAACGCGAGATAATACTTTGGTTTCCAGTTTTGCGTTTGGGTGACTGCCCAGTTCAATACTTCGGCAGAAGTTGATCTGAAAGGGAAAATTAATTGAGGGGAAAGATTGTTTGCTTTTTCAATATACGCGGTTGCCTGCCCATTCTGATTTTTATGATTTAAATATGCCATCCAGTAAAACACTTCCGGGTTTTCTGGTGCCAGGGATAATATTTCAATGCTTTCCTTTGGTTGACCTACAGACAGATACCAGTCTGCGAGTTGTAAATACGTTTCATGGGGCATTTCATTCCGGATGTTTTCCGTAAATTCTGCTTTACTCGATTCCGAAGGTTCCAGCCGGTATTTTTCGTACCGGATAAAGTGATTTAAAGGCGTCAGTTCTTTTAATTTATCCAACGAGGCTAACGCTTTTTCCTTTTCGTTGTTGATCCGATGGATCAAGGCGAGCAGCTGATAAGCATCGGAGTTTCCGCTATTCACCTCAACGCTTTTATTGGCATAATGGACCGCTGTGGAATAGTCTTGTTCGCCAGCATACAGCTTACTGAGTTCAGTATAGGCTGCTCCGCGAAAGGAACCGGAAATACTGGCAATATCAAAGCCGTCTTTGGCATCTGTGATGTTTCCGGATTTCGCATTAGCCAAACCATAATAGAAGTTCGCCGCCGGGTCATAGGTGTCAAGGCTCAGAGCATGGGTTGCCAACGCGAGGGATTTTTCATAATCCATGTTCCTGTAGGCAACCATGGATAGATCGGTAAGTGCCGGAAGATAGTTCGGGTCCTTTTCCAGTGCGGCTTTTAGTTTTTCTTCAGCCTGGGGGTAATACCGTTGCTGAATAAATTCCTTTCCTTGTGTATATAATCCCGAAACAGAATTCCAGTCAAAGTTTTCCGGAGATTTTACGGGGCGGCGCATCAACCCGTCGTTTGGGTCGGTTTTATATTGCATGATAGTGCTTCCCAGGGTAACCGTGATTTTGTTAAAATCTCCCTGAAAGGCGATCGAATCGGCAAAACTATTTAATGTTTTAAGATTTACATTTTTTGTGTAAATCAATTTTTCTCCTTCAAGAATTTTGAATTCACCGTTGATATTCTGTAAGGGTGAGAAATTTATTTTAAGATACTCCTTTGACTGGCGTAGATTCAGCGCGCCGTAGGGATTTGCTTTTACAAACCCTTTTGTTCCCTTCACCGGGAACCAATACTCCGTCCATTCATCCGAGCTATAAGGGGAAAACCCAAGTTGTTTAAAGGGTGTGGAGTTACTATCGTCCGCCGCCTGATTAAAAGCTCTGCCTGATTGTATTTCGACGTACTGCCCATCGGTGTCGCTAAGTAGCTTTTCCCATATCATGCCTTGTTGTGAGAGTCCCCAGATCCATATTTTTTTACCGGCTTTTTCATCCCGTAAGGAATACCTTGCCATGCCAAAATTTTCGGCGTGA
>JBDSIM010000174.1:0-4479 GCA_039917935.1 Cyclobacteriaceae bacterium
ATGCACAAGGGCCAAAGTGCTTTCGATGCCCATCAGATACGCCATTACAGTATGCGCGATCAGAATGGAGATGAGTATAAAAATAATATGTTTGAATGTCTTTTTTTTTATTTTTGAGAACGTCCAGGGTGCGTTGGCCAAACGCCTTTGCGATGCCATATCACCCTCTATCCAATATTCAAGTTTGCGGAAAACCATTTCCATAAAAAGGGTTTGCGGGCAAACCCAACCGCACCATATTCTGCCAAAAACTACCGTGAATAGTATAATTATTACAAAAAAGGTAATGAGGGTGATGGCCAGGAGTATGAAATCCTGAGGCCAGAATGCCTGACCGAGAATGATGAACTTGCGTTCAAAGAAATTGAGTAAAAGGACTGGTTGGTCGTGTATCTTAATGAAAGGGCCCCCAAACAAAAGGCCGAGCAAGAATATCGTCACGGCTATGCGCCATTTGTGGTAAATTCCTGAAGGTTTTTTTGGATAGACCCAAATCCTTTTACCTTTCTCATCCACTGTTGCTATATTCTCACGGAACTTATCCTGTGAACAGCTGGTGGGAACTTTCCCACTTATTCCTGTGCGTTCTTTAAGAATATCTATTTTTACTTCACTGCTCATTGCCTGTTTCTTATAACCCTGCCTGCACGTTAGAGGAATCTCGTGGGATACTCGGGTTTTGTTTATACATTTCCCCCTGCGGTGCCTTCGGGTCAGGCGGATGAGTGCCCTGGAGACTGATGATATAAAAAGTGACGTCCCGAACATCCTGCGGCTTCATGGCTTTTCCCCATGCGGGCATACCTTTCTCCACTGCGCCATTTTTAATCGTAAGGAAAATGTTCTTAATGGATCCCCCGTGCATCCAGTGTTCGTCAGTCAGGTTGGGTCCAATGGAGTTTCCTCCTCCGTCGATACGGTGGCAACCTCCGCAATTGTTATTCATGAAAACTATTTTACCTTTTTCTAGTCCTGCGGGATCATTTACATATTGGAGGGTATTTTCATCCACGACGGACTGGGGCTGTGAGGCCTGAAATTTTTTAATCTGTTCTTCTGCCAGGGCCAGTTCGTTGTGATACTCCTCCTGCGAAAGAGGTAGTGTACCCGTAAAGTGAAACACTATTATATAAACGACAGCCCAACCGATTGACCCGTAGAAAAGCCATTTCCACCAGGGAGGAAGGTGATTATCCAACTCTGTGATCCCATCGTAATTGTGATCCAATACTATTGTTTTTTCCTGCGCAACGGGCACAGACGCATTCATGCGTTGAGTGAATTTATCCCACCAGGAAATAGACTTTATATAGGATGCTCCTGTTTTTAATGCGTTACCCCTGGCCGTTTGTTCGGTGAGCATATTCAATAAGCGGATAGCGTATGCTGCGACGATTATGACAAGCATCATGATAAACAACACAGCGACAGCCGTCATGTAAAATGGAAACATGGGGTCTTCCATGATGTTCTTGTTCACCGGATCTGCTTCCTGTGAAATACATGTAAATGAAAGTACACAGGCACTTATTGTAAATATTAATTTTTTCATAACCTTATTTCATTTGTATACGCACTACCGCCATTTATTCATGATTATCGACCTGTAAGGGGTGTGACTACCACTACTTGTCCTTCAACAGGCATTTGTTTATAACTTTCATCAGTACATAGTATTCGGGCTATCAGTGCATCCAGGACAGCTATCTTATAGCCGTCTGGGAATGCGGGGATAGAATCAGCTATCCTTCCAGCAGGATCAATGTAAAATACTTTCATCTCTATGGGTGGTTTAAAAATTTTATACACATGGTTTTTTTACTTACACCAATGTCTTAATCCGGTTCGGCTGCGTTTCTTTTTTGATCAGGAAGAGGATCGAGCGGCATACCTTTCATCATCTCGATAAATTTTTTGTCAGTGGTAAAAACATGCCACAAGAGGCAAATGAAAAAGAGGAAGAAAATGACAAATGAGATCACCGGCCAGATGGCGATATTGTCTATATTTTGAAGCACGTTTTTATACATAGTGAGTAATGTTTATTGAATTTTCGTCTTAGCCGTTTTTTCACCTTTGATATCCTTGCCCAACCTTTGCAGGTAGCCTATCAGTGCCACGATCTCAGCATCTCCATTTACTTCGATACCATCGGCTCTAAGGGTGTTTACAATTTCGCCGGCTTGTTTTTCAAGGTCTCGGTTGGCTAGGTTCTCATATCCTTTGTCATAGGGAACACCAATCGTTCTCAGGGCATTGATCTTCCCCTGCGTTAAGTCTTTATTGATATTTTGTTCAAACAGCCAGGGGTAGGAGGGCATGATGGATCCTGTTGATACGGCATCGGGCGCCAGCATGTGATTATAGTGCCACGTGTTGGAATATTTTCCATTCATGCGGTGCAGATCCGGTCCCGTTCTCTTCGAACCCCACAGGAATGGGTGATCGTAAACAAATTCTCCTGCTTTTGAGTATTCACCGTATCGCTCAGTTTCTGAACGGAAGGGCCTCACCATTTGGGTATGACAGTTAACGCACCCTTCGCGGATATAAATATCACGGCCATGTAGTTCCAGTGGCGTATATGGTTTCACACTGGCTATGGTAGGGACGTTTGATTTGATCAGGAAAGTCGGGATCATTTCAATAATGCCTCCGATGAGTATGGCTAATAACGTTAGTACAGTAAAGATTACTGGTTTATGTTCCAGGACCCGATGGTGCCATCCGGCAGACCGGGAAGCCACATAAGCAGTAGCCAGGGGCGCGGCTTCTGCGGGTTCATTTGCTATAAAACTTCCGGCGTAAGCCGTTTTAACAAGGTTATAGGTCATAATGAAAGCACCCGTGAGATACAATCCTCCCCCGACGGCGCGTAGGACATGCAAAGGCAGTATCTGCACCGTTGTTTCCAGGAAATTTTTATACACAAGGAAACCTTCCGCATCAAATTCTTTCCACATCAGGCTTTGTACGACGCCCGAAACATACATCGGCAATGCATAAAATATAATTCCGAGTGTACCCAGCCAGAAGTGTGTGTTGGCTAATTTTGTGGAGTAAAGGGCTGTATTCCACATCCGTGGCACAGTCCAGTAGAGTATCGCGAAGATCAGAAAGCCATTCCAGCCCAGGCCACCCACGTGTACGTGTGCAACGATCCAGTCGGTGAAATGCGCGATGGCATTGACATTTTTTAATGATAGGAGCGGCCCTTCCAGTGTTGCCATTCCATACGCGGTAACCGCTACAACCATAAACTTGAGCACCGGTTCTTCCCTTACCCGATCCCACGCTCCCCGTAAAGTCATTAGCCCATTTAGCATACCTCCCCACGAGGGGGCTATCAGCATGATGGAGAAAACTACGCCCAATGATTGAGCCCAATCGGGAAGCGATGTATATAATAAATGGTGCGGGCCTGCCCAGATATAGATAAAGATCAATGACCAGAAATGGATAATGGAAAGTCTGTATGAGTAAACCGGTCTGTTTGCGGCCTTGGGAAGGAAATAATACATCAATCCCAGGAAAGGCGTGGTAAGAAAGAACGCTACGGCATTGTGGCCATACCACCATTGAACCAGAGCATCCTGAACACCCGCGTACCATGAATAACTCTTGAATAAGGTTACCGGGATGGCAAATGAATTAACGACGTGCAATACGGCCACGGTGATAAAGGTGGCGATGTAAAACCAGATGGCGACATACATGTGCCGCTCGCGTCGTTTAATAATGGTGCCGATCATATTCCATCCAAACACCAACCAAATAATGGTGATCGCAATATCAATAGGCCACTCGAGTTCAGCGTATTCTTTTGAAGAAGTAAGTCCGAGTGGAAGGGTAATCGCGGCAGCAAGAATGATTAGTTGCCAGCCCCAGAAATGGATCCAGCTGAGCCTGTCGCTATACATCCGGGTTTTTAGCAAACGCTGCATCGAATAATAAATACCGGCAAACATCGCGTTGCCAATAAAAGCGAAGATGATGGCATTCGTGTGCAGGGGGCGTATTCGTCCGAAGGTAGTGTACTGGCTATCGAAGTTAAAGATTGGGTAGACAAGCTGAATGGCCGCGGTAAGACCCACGAGCATTCCAACCAATCCAAAAACCACAGTAGCGATCATGAAAGCTTTGACAATCTTGTTGTCGTAACTGAATTTTTCTAATTCCATAAAATTACCATGGGGTTAACGTCTATGATTTTCCAAGGGATAAAAATAGGCGTGGATCGGAAAGTGTTATATGATGGGTGTTAGGGCAGAAGATGATTTTTGTCATGGGTAGGGGGAACGCTTTTTTTAAGCGATGACTTGAATAAAGGTCTGAGACACGATCACCGATCACCGATCACCGATCACCGATCACCTGATCACCGATCACCGATCACCGATTACCGATCACCGATTACCGATTACCGATCACCGATTACCGATCACCGATTACCGATAGTGCAAGTATCCGTGATGTGAT
>JBDSIM010000175.1:0-18328 GCA_039917935.1 Cyclobacteriaceae bacterium
CATGGTCAAATAAAATGGCTTCCTCAAGAGGTACAACTGGCTGGCTAAGCGCTAATACCGGTTGCCAGATAAAATTATCACCATGGGTTAATGCAGCGCCAAAATGCCCGGCAAGAATTAAACAGAGTGTCGTGATCAGGGCCCCGGCTTTTGCAACAGGTGCTTTATACCAGCTTGTATTCCGGTAAGTATAAATGAGAGAAGCAATGAAAAAAACGCTTATTCCCGACCATTTATGCCAGTTTAATACGGGATTGCTATAACCCTCCTCCATGGATAAAAACAAACCCATAATCACCGTGATGCCCGAGGATATTACGCCTACCAGTAATAAATTGGACGTAAAATTCTGATAAAATCCCTGGGTATTGTAAGCGGTTTTAAACCGGAAAAATTCCATCACCATTGACAACAACAGGAGGACAATAGGAAAGTGAAGGATCATGGGATGCATTCTGCCAAACGGCTGCAGCCACTGCGGCACCACCAGTTTACTCTCAAAGAGCCATAAAAAAAAGATAAAAATATTCAGAGAAAATAAAAAATTCGCTGCATAACGGTGGTAATTGCCTTTCATAATTTCCTCTGACGATAAATCCCTAAGCTAAGATGTCTTTCACTACTTTCCCTGCAACATCCGTCAGCCTGTAACGGCGACCCAAATGTTTAAAAATTAATTTTTCATGATCCAGGCCGAGCTGATATAAAACGGTTGCCTGGAAATCATGCACATGAACAGGGTCTTTGAAGACATTATATCCGAACTCATCAGTTTCCCCATACACAATGCCGGGTTTAACACCACCACCGGCCATCCAGATACTAAAGCAACGTGGATGGTGATCACGACCGTAATTTTCTTTGGTTAGTTTTCCCTGGCTGTAATTCGTTCGTCCGAATTCACCGCCCCATATCACAAGGGTTTCCTCCAGCAAGCCGCGTTGTTTTAAATCAGTGACCAGGGCTGCGGAAGCCTGGTCAACATCCTTAGCCTGCTTGGTGATTTCGTAGGGAAGATTACCATGCTGATCCCAGCCCTGATGGTACAACTGAACAAACCGGACGCCATTTTCTGAAAGTTTTCTGGCCAGCAATGCGTTTGCTGCAAAAGTTCCGGGTACCAGACAATCAGGGCCGTATAGTTTGATGATATCATCTGATTCCTTTGACAAATCCATGACTTCCGGCACGGCGGTTTGCATGCGGTAAGCCATTTCGTACTGCTGAATTTTTGTATTGATCTCCGGATCACCAAACTCCTGATAGTTGAGCTGGTTCAGTTCTGAAAGATTATCCAGCATTCTGCGGCGTTTATGCCGGTCCATCCCTTTTGGATCATTGATAAATAGAACAGGGTCTTCACCATTGCTAAACTGCACACCCTGGTGAATGGAGTCCAGAAAACCGTTGGACCAAAGTTTGGAGTACACGCCCTGGCCGTTACCTATCCCGCGTGAAAGCAATACCGTAAAAGCAGGGAGATTTTTATTTTCACTGCCCAGTCCATAACTCAGCCATGAACCCATAGACGGACGGTTGCCTTGCTGGGCACCGGTCTGAACAAAAGTGAGTGCCGGGTCGTGATTGATGGCCTCCGTAAACATAGACCTGACAATACAGATATCATCAACAATTTTAGCGGTATGCGGAAACAGATCGCTTATCCATGCTCCGGAAGAACCATATTGTTTGAAGTTACAGAATGATCCTACCAGTGGAAAAGATGATTGATTGGCTGTCATACCAGTCAATCTTTGTCCGCCACGTATGGAAGGCGGAAGTTCCTGACCCATCATTTCCCTGAGTTTGGGTTTGTAGTCGAAGGATTCAAGTTGTGAAGGTGCGCCATTTTGAAACAAATAAATAACGCGTTTCGCTTTGGGTGCAAAATGTGGAATGCCATTGGAAAAATCGTCCTTATTTCCTGGGCCACTAAACAGATCGGGCATCAGAAGCGACCCTAAGGCAGCACTGCCAAGACCCAAGCTTAATCTGGATAAAAAGCGCCGTCTGTTCGAATTCAGGCCGTGTTCTAAAATATCTTTTTCCATATGATGATTATGATTTTGTAATGGCCTCTTCTAAATTATAAATGGTATTCACTACCTGCATCATCGCTGCCTGCATCACTTTATCCAGATTTTCAGAGATGGGATATTCTCCCACCGCCAACAATTCTTCAGCCGTTTCGGAAGTCAGCATTTTTAATTCCTGTTCATAATAATAATGCAAAACCGTGATTTCTTTTTCGGTAGGTTTCCGGCACACAATCAGCCGGAATGCCTTGATAATCTTGTCTTTTACCGCATTGTCTTCTGACAATAACCTGGCCGCCAATACCCGTGAAGCTTCCAGAACAGCAGGATCATTCATCATCATTAAAGCTTGTAGGGGAGTATTGGTTCTTAATCTTTTCACCTCACATTGATCGCGGTTGCTCGCATCAAAAATCCCCATTGTCGGTGGCGGAACTGTGCGTTTAATAAAATTGTAAAGTCCCCGGCGGTAAAGATCCTCGCCATGATCCTGAACATACATTGATAAAATCCCGCGGCCTGATGTTGCGCCCTCCCATAAACCATCGGGCTGGTAAGGTTTTACACTGGGTCCGCCGATAGTTTTAACCAGTAAACCACTTGTTGATAATACCATATCGCGGATAAACTCTGCGTGAATACGATAGCGCGGGGCACGTGCCAACAGGATGTTATCAGGATCAATCTGTAATTTTTCCCTGGTTACAACGGCTGACTGCCGGTATGTGGCTGATGTGGCGATTTGTTTCACCATGCGTTTAATATCCCAACCATGATCCATGAAATCCACTGCCAGCCAATCCAGTAAAGCAGGGTGTGAAGGCAAGTCACCTTGCATACCAAAATCACCTGAGCTTTTTACAAAACCCTTGCCGAAAAACTCCTGCCACATCTGGTTGACAAAAACTCTTGCTGTTAACGGATTGCGCTTATCAAATAACCACTGAGCCAATCCCAATCTGTTTTTAGGGTATTCGTTATTAAAGGGCAGGATAGACTCCGGTGTTCCGGCCTCAACTTCGTCTCCATGGGCATCATAAACTCCGCGCGTCAGCACATAAGTCTTTCGCAAACTGTCAAGATCGCCCATCACTGACACAATCAGTTTACTGGTATCTGGTTTATTAATAAAGGTGAGTATATCTTTTACATCCTCATCTGTGATCTCTATCAATGGTTTTTTCGCATATGTTTCAGGCCCTCCCACGACAGATTCAATACCAACTTCCCTGACGTTGTTAAAGAAAGCGTATAGTTTATAATATTCTTTTTGTGAGAAGGGGTCATACTTATGATCATGGCAATGGGCGCATTCTATGGTAACTCCAAGGAGTGCTTTGCCAAACATATCCGTCCGGTCAGTGACATACATCACGCGGTATTCTTCATCAACGATCCCGCCTTCTTCCGTTATTTTGTGATTGCGGTTAAAGCCGGTGGCCAACACTTGTTCTTTAGTAGCATTTGGCATCAAATCCCCAGCAAGCTGCCAGGTAATGAATTTGTCATAAGGCATATTCTGATTAAAGGCGTGAATCACCCAATCACGCCAGGGCCATTGGCTGCGGTAACTGTCATCCTGAAAACCATGTGAATCAGCGAAGCGGGCCACATCCATCCAATGCACAGCCATTTTTTCACCATAAGCCTTATCCTTCAATAGTTGATCTACTATTTTTTCATAGGCATTTACGCTGTTATCTGCCTGAAAATCATCCATCATCTGCAGGGTGGGAGGTAATCCGGTAAGATCGAGGCATAACCGTTTCAATAACCTTTCCTTGTCAGCTTCTGCATTCGGTGTTACGCCTTTTTGTTCCTGTTTTTGCAGAATGAAATAATCAATCTCATTCTTTGGCCATTCATTATTTTTTACAACCGGAATTTGAGGTTTTTCAGGAGGGGTGAATGACCAGTGGGGTTCGTATTTGGCACCCTGTGCAATCCATTTTTCAATCAGTTTAATTTCATGCGAGGTTAAACTCAGATTCGATTCGACCGGTGGCATCCTCAGGGTTGAATCTTCAGAAGTTATGCGTACAAAAACCTGAGACAACATCGGTTTTCCGGGAACCAGTGCATGCGCCGTTGGATTTTCATCCAATGCTTTATAGGCATTTTCAGCGAGATCCAATCTCAAACCAGCCTGTCTTTTATTGGCATCGGGCCCATGACAGGCATAGCATTTATCAGAAAGAATAGGCCGGATATCGAAATTGTAACTGATGCTGTCTGGTATGGTCTCTGCATTACCCTCATGGGTTGAACCGGTGTTGCATGACTGTAATGTCGCAGCTAAAAAACCGGCAATGGCAAACAAGAAAAAAAATAGCCTCTTGCACATAAAAGAAAAAAATTAAGTAAGTAAGTAACAATATCGCGGGCCAATGTTTAATAAATTTAATTTGGGTTAGAACGCAACATTTTTTGGAAAAAATCCGTCTTATTCAGAAACCGGGTTTTGGGTAGCTAAAATCGATCCCGTCCAACCTTCTTCTTAAGAGGGTGGCCGCCAGATTTTTCCACTATCGTTCTTGGTTTTTATTATCAAATTCCCTACCCCCGCTTATCGTATCATTCCATCACCTTCTGTTTTCTCTTAATTCGTGCCAACTTTCAAGACCATTTGGTCCGCCCGGAAACATCATTCCAAGAATTTTACCAGAAGTTGTACCATTGTTTTTAAAAGCATGTTTTACGTGAGGGGTATACTTACAAACGCTCCTTGGGTACAAATTATTGGGAGGTTCATGTTATCAACAAAAAATGTAAAATGACCATCAAGTATGTAAAATGTTTCTGCCTCTGAATGTGAATGTGCATCAACATTTGCCCCAGGGGGTACTGCTGTCTCACATATGACAAAATTATCAAAATTATTATTACTCATGGAAGATGACACTTTAAATGTCATCAATCCGATACGAAAAAGAATTTTTTCCCCCTTCCCCTCCTTGTAATACAACTGCCTGGCAGCCATGGCCAGGTTTTGTCCATTCCATTTATTTAAAAAAATTATTAATATTTTAGTGAAATGTAAACAGCTTTTTTCCGAAGGGATTTAAGAAAGAATTTTTAATGCCTTACTCCAGATCAGATAGAATTTTAGGGAAATAATTCATTCGAAAACTTGTAAAGTCTACTATTGAATCCAGCGGAGGTCTATGGCATCTTAAATCATGCCAGAATGTTTCTAACAACCGAACCTTGAACGTCGGTCAATCTAAACCGACGTCCCAAATGTTTAAAAATCAGCTTTTCATGGTCGAGTCCCAATTGATGCAGAACTGTAGCTTGAAAATCATGCACATGCACCGGATCTTTAATAATGTTATACCCAAATTCATCCGTATCGCCATATACAATTCCAGGTTTTATTCCTCCTCCGGCCATCCAGATACTGAAACACCGCGGATGATGGTCGCGGCCGTAATTACCATTTTCCATTTTGCCCTGGCTGAAATTAGTGCGTCCAAATTCACCGCCCCAAATGATCAGTGTTTCATCCAGTAAACCCCGTTGTTTCAGGTCAGTGACCAATGCCGCGGAAGCCTGATCTACATCTTTGGCCTGGCCCGTAATTTCTTTAGGGAGATTGACATGCTGATCCCAGCCCTGGTGGTATAGCTGTACAAAACGAACACCGTTCTCTGAAAGCTTACGCGCCAGCAGGCAGTTTGCTGCAAAAGTGCCGGGCACCAGGCAATCAGGGCCGTATAATTTTATAATATCAAGTGGCTCCTCCGAGAGATCCATTACTTCTGGCACGGCTGTTTGCATACGGTAAGCCATCTCATATTGCTGGATTTTTGAATTTATCTCCGGGTCAAGCAATTCTTCATACGATGATTGATTAAGCCTAGACAAGTTATCCAGCATTTCTCTGCGTTCAAGTTTGTTCATTCCATCTGGATCTTTTAAGTATAGTACCGGATCTTCCCCACTGCTGAACTGCACGCCCTGATGAATGGAATCCAGGAAACCATTGGACCATAATTTGGAATAAACACCCTGACTATTGCCCTGGCCCCGGGAAATCAGCACTGTAAAGGCTGGAAGGTTTTTGTTTTCACTGCCTAGTCCGTAACTGAGCCAGGCACCCATGCTGGGCCTGTTACCTTGCTGTGACCCGGTCTGAAAAAATGTGAGCGCAGGGTCATGATTAATGGCTTCAGTATGCATAGATTTAATGATGCAGATATCATCTACAACTTTAGCAGTATGCGGGAACAGGTCGCTTATCCAGGTGCGCGACTCTCCATATTGTTTAAAATCAGTGAAGGAACCCACCAAAGGTAAAGAAGGCTGGTTGGCGGTAAAGCCGGTCAATCTTTGTCCACCCCGGATAGATTGAGGAAGATCCTGGCCCATCATCTCTCTGAGTTTGGGTTTATAGTCAAAAGACTCTAATTGTGAAGGAGCGCCATTTTGAAAAAGGTAAATTACCCTTTTGGCTTTTGGAATAAAGTGCGGAAGTCCGGGAACAAATCCGGCATCTTCTTCCGATCTGCCTGCCTTAAAAAGATCTGGAATTAATAAAGAGCCCAAAGCCACACTACCCAACCCTAAACTTAAACGCGACAAAAAGCGACGCCTGTTTCTGTTTAACCCGTATTCAAAAATCTCTTTTTCCATAGCTACGATCTTGTTATGGGTTCCTCTAAATTATATATCGTATTTATCACCTGCATCATCGATGCAAGTGCCAGCTTATCTATGTTTTCAGGCACAGGATATTCCCCGACAGCCAATAATTTTTCAGCGTTTAGCCTTGTCATGGTACCAAGCCGTTTGTGGTAATAATTTGTTAAAAGAATTATTTCATTTTCATAAGGCTTCCTGCAAACAATCAATCGAAATGCCTTTATAATTTTATCTTTTGCCTCGCTGTCTTCCCTTAATAAATTTGCCGCCAGTACACGTGAAGCTTCCAATATGGTAATGTCATTCATCATAACCAGTGCTTGCAGAGGAGTATTTGTATTGGCTCTTCCTATTTCACACTGATCGCGGTTGCTCGCATCAAAAATCAACATGGAAGGCGGTGGCACAGTTCTCTTGATAAAGGTGTACAATCCTCTTCGATACAGATTATCACCATGATCCTGCTGATAGTTAGCAAGTGTGGAACCGCCAGCAGTAGCCCCTTCCCATAAACCTTCCGGCTGATAAGGCTTTACACTTGGCCCACCTATGGTTTTCACTAATAAACCACTGCTGGCAAGCACCAGGTCTCTTATGAATTCAGCCTGAAGACGATGGCGCGGAGCGCGGGCTAGCAAAACGTTGTCCGGATCAGAATTTCTTTTTTCATGCGTTACAATAACTGATTGACGGTAAGTTGCTGAAACCACAATTTGTTTCACAAGGCGTTTTATGTCCCATCCGCGATCCATAAAATCCACCGCAAGCCAGTCGAGCAATTCCGGATGAGAAGGAAGCTTGCCCTGCATGCCAAAATCGCCTGGGGTTTTAACAATGCCTTTACCGAAAAACTCCTGCCATACCTGATTTACAAACACTCTTGAAGTGAGCGGATTCCGCTTGTCAGTTAACCATTGAGCCAATCCTAATCTGTTTTTAGGAAACGTATTGTTGAATGGCAATATAGCTTTAGGAGTACCGTGTTGTACTTCTTCTCCGTACGCATCAAAAACTCCTCGCTCAAGCACATGGGTGGTTCGCAAAGTATCGCGGTCACCCATAACTGATACAATCAGTTTGCTGGTGTCGGGTTTGTTGATAAAATTCAGTATGTTTTTTACATCTTCATTACTGATTTCCATCAGCGGTTTTTTCGCATACGATGCAGGCGTACCAATCGTAGGGTCTATTGGAGTAGCTTTAAAACTAATTTCTTTGACATTGTTAAAAAAGGCAAAAAGCTGAAAATATTCCTTTTGTGAGAAGGGGTCATATTTATGATCATGGCAATTGGCACATTCGATGGTAACCCCTGTCAAGGCTTTTCCAAATGTATTGGTTCGGTCTTTTACATACTCTATCCGATATTCCTCTTCATCCACCGCCCCTTCTTCGGTAATTTTATGATTACGGTTAAAGCCGGTAGCCAGCAATTGTTCTTTTGTTGCATGGGGCATCAGATCACCGGCCAACTGCCAGGTGATAAACTGGTCGTAAGGCATATTCTGATTGAAGGCATGGATCACCCAATCACGCCACGGCCACTGGCTCCGATAATTATCCATTTGATAACCATATGAATCGGCATACCTTGCAACATCCAGCCAATGCACAGCCATCTTTTCGCCATAAGCATCGGTTAGGAGCAACTGGTCTACTACTTTTTCATAGGCGTCCTTACTGGTATCCGCCAGGAAATGATCCATCTGTGCAAGGGTTGGTGGCAAACCAGTCAGGTCAAAACTTACACGTTTAAGTAACCGTTCCTTGTCAGCTTCCTCATTAGGCCTTATTCCCTTTTGTTCCTGTTTGGATAAAATAAAATGATCGATCTCATTTCTGGGCCATCCCTGATTTTTTACTTTCGGTATTCCCGGATCTACCGGGGGAACGAATGCCCAGTGAGATTCATATTCAGCACCCTGTTCAATCCATTTTTCGATCAGGTTAATCTCCCGGGATGTTAATTTCAGATTGGATTCCACCGGCGGCATCACCATGGTCGTATCCTCAGACGATATCCTGACAAACACCTGAGATGATTCGGGATCTCCAGGAACCAACGCATGGGCTGTGTAATTTTCGGCCAATGCCTGGTAAGCATTCTCGGCAATATCAAGTCTTAACCCGGCCTGTCTTTTGTTAGCATCCGGTCCATGGCAAGTGTAACATTTATCAGAAAGAATGGGCCTGACATCAAAATTATAGCTGATTTTCTCTGGCAGTTGCTCTTCGGCAACCTCATGACCTGGTAAGTGGTTACAAGCTTGTATTGTCGCAAAGGTAAGACCGGCAATGGCAAACAGTAAAAAAGATAACCGGTTGTACATAAGTAAATATTTTAAAATTATTTAGCAACACTCTTAAACTCATAGGTTTTAAGAGTGTTGCTAAACACCGATCATATTTGCAGGTTCGTTAGTAACCGGGGTTCTGCTGCAGGTCACCGATTAATACTTCCCTTATAGGAATGGGAAAAAGTAACCGATCCTGCGTTAAATTGTAGCTCATGTCTGGCAAATAGGATTCTCCTGCATGGAAAGCTTTCAGGTATTCTCCATTTTGGGTCATTACCGCTATTGCTTTATCCGTTCTGACAAGATCCAACCATCTTTTATTCTCAAATGCAAATTCAATGCGTCTTTCATGAGCAATGATATCGCGTAATAAAGATTGATCTGTTTCAGTAGAAGAGGCTAACCCTGCCCTGATCCTTACGAGATTTAAATACGCTAAAGCTTCCGTTGATTTACCCTGTTCATTTAAGGCCTCTGCAAGGGCAAGCAGAGCATCTGAATACCGGTAAATTGGAAAATTATCATCCGTGTTTTGTTCCAGGCTGTGAGCATGCAGATACTTTTTAATGTAAGGGTAAGACCTTTTACCTGATGGCGTAGTATATCCCACAGGACTTTTCACCGACTCTATAAACATATTTCCAACTACACCAGTACCTTCGGCTATGGCAATGGAGGCCTCCAAACGTTTGTCACCTGGCTCATAACTGTTAATCATCTCAAAGGTCGGAGTGTTCCATCCACCGCCTTGCCGGTTTTGTGAGGCAATACCGGTTATGATGCTGACATTAGCTGAAAGTGGTAGAAAAGGATAAACAAAATCGCTCTGCTGGCCCTGATTTCCTTGTTGATATTGAATTTCAAAGATGGACTCTGAACTGTTTTTATTGGTTAAACTGAAAACCGAAGCATAATCAGGCAGTAAAGCATACCCCATTTCAGTAATTCTTTTTAACTCAGTTTCTGCCAGCGAATAATTTTTCTGCGTCAAATAAACATCCGCCAGCAACATGCGCGCAGCCCCTTGAGTAGCCCTGCCCTTCGGAGGAAAACTTGCCACCGGTAGTTTTTGAACCGCTTCATTTAAGTCCTCAACTATCACCGTGTACACCTCACTTACCGATGAGCGTGGCAAGTATGCATCACTTGCGCCTTTAGTGGAAGTAAGGTAAAGCGGCACGCCACCAAAATACCTAACCAGATCAAAATACAATAATGCCCGTAAAAATTTGGCTTCTCCTGTAAATCTATCTACGGCCTCCTGGCTTAAACCGGCATCAGAAACATATTCAAGTATAGCATTGACACGTGCGATTCCAATATAACACGCGTTATATTTATTGGCGACCGTCCCACTTGAAACATCATCCATAAAGAAGTCTGTATATTCTCTTTCAATGTATTGAGGCCCGCGATTGGTATTATTAAATTCAAGGTGCGTATTATCGGAACGCATTTCACCCATCGTCCATGCAGCGATTGAACCTTTTGCGCCTCTGACTGAGGCATAAGCGCCAACTAAAGCTTGATTAAATTGAACTTCATTTTTGTAAAAATTACCAGAAGTTATTGAACTTTGAGGTACTAATTCCAAAAAGTTTTCTGAACAAGCCGTTAATAGTAAAACTGATATTGTTAATATGTATGATAGCTTTTTCATATCTATTTTTTTAAGAAGTTAGAAGTTTAGGTTTAATCCCAAGGCAATTGTTCTTGGAATTGGATAGGGGCTAATATCTACACCCTCTCTAAGGCCATTTAAACCCTGCCAGCTTGCTTCCGGATTGGCCCCTTTATATTTAGTGAGTACGAGTGCTTGTTGAGCACTTACGAAAACCCTGGCCCGAGTAATGTGTTTATTAATCAAAGGCAAGGTGTATCCTAGGGTGATATTTTTTACGGTTAAATAAGATGCATCGAGCGCCAATCTGTCTTGACTATTACGGGGAAATTCAGTAGTTCCTGACAATGACCTTCCAATGATGCCAGCACCAGAATCTTCTGGTGACCGCCAGCGGTCTTTCATATATTTTTCAACATTAAAAATTCCTTCCAACGTTTCCGACCACTCCGCCAATGAATAATACATTTTTCCACCATAAGCACCTGATATAACCATATTCATATCAAAGTTTTTATAAGAAAAAGTATTGTTAATACCAAAAACAAATTTCGGATTTGGATTGCCAATGTATGTTTTATCATTAACATCGATCAAACCATCATTATTAATATCCTTATATCTGACAGTCCCTACCTGTGAAGTGAAATGCTTCGGCTGTGAATCATATTCCTCCTGATTCATGTATATTCCATCAAACACATATCCGTAAAACTGTCCCATAGGGCGTCCTACTTCTGTTTTCCAAATGGTAGAAGAGTAGTTACCAATACCACCAATGGGTGTATCATTCGTACCTAATTTGATTACTTTGTTACGGTTAAAGGAAATATTAAAATCGGTATTCCAATTAAAAGCTGCTGTACCTAAACTTTTAAGACTGGCACCAAATTCATATCCCCAAAAATGAAATTCTCCAATATTATCCTGTATGTTGGGAAAGCCTGTGCCATAGGGAATATCTACCTGATAGAGCATGTCGCTGGTATTTTTATCATAGTAATCAACCGTCAAAGATATCCGGTCATTTAACAAGCCTACATCCAGACCTATATCCATTCCTCGTGTAGTCTCCCAGGTAAGGTAAGGGTTGCCTATTGAAACCGGGCTTCTGCCTTGTGCAAGTGAATTACCAAAGAGATAATTCGTAGAACTAATATTTCCATACTGGCTATAATTTCCAATGTTAAAATTTCCTGCAAAACCATATTCGGTCCTTAGTTTCAGGTAATTTAACCCTGACCAATTTTTTGCAAAATTCTCATCCGAAATAATCCACCCTGCAGATACGGATGGAAAAGTTCCCCACCGGTTTTCAGAACCAAAACGGGAAGAACCATCCCTGCGAACAGATGCAGAGAGTAAGTATTTACCTTTGAAATTATAATTTACCCGGCTATATATTGATAGCAAAGACCACTCGGTGATATTACTGCTACCATATCGGATGGCAGCAGCATCTATCCATGATACAGCATCATCAGGAAAGCCCGTTCCGGTAAGCGTATTATTTTCTTGTTTGAATTTTTGGGCCGAATAGCCTGCCATAGCATCTATATAGTGACTTTCAAATGCTTTATTAAAATGTAGGGTGTTTTCCGTCAGCCATGAATCATAAATGTTGGTTCCGTAAGAACCTGTGGCCAGCTTAGGTGGCGGAGAAAAGATACCCCCGGCTGTAGAAGGATTGAATATTCTTCGCTTGCTACTTGCCAAATCCAATGAAAGTGAACTTTTAAAATACAAATTTTTCAGAAAGTCAACATCGATATAAGCATTCGACAGCACTCTGGTTGAATTAGACAGGTCTGTTGTTTCAAGCATTGTTTTTTTCCAGTTAGGAAAGGTGAATAAACCAGGACCAGTAAAACTTACTTTTTGTGAACCATCATCATTGGTATCATCCGGTGAAAAAATGGGGGGAGTGATTATTGCTGAGTATAAAATACTATAAAATCCATCTGTGGCCTGATTTAAACTGCTTTGGTAGCTGGGCGCAACGTTTAAGCCAACCTTGATAAAGTCATTAATCTTATATTCATTATTTGACCGCAAAGAATACCGTTTAAAACCGGTATTGATCACTACCCCATCTTCCTTAAAAAATCCTACTGTGGTGGCAGAATTGAAATTCTGTTTTCCAGATAATATAGAAAGGTTGTAACTGTTTTGGCCACCGGTTTGTAATAATTCATCATACCAATCCGTACTTTTCCCTGTATAGGCTTCAGGATTCTGATACAATGCTGGTATTCCTCCGGTATATCCTTCATAGGTAATCTTATCTTCGAAAATTTCTTTTCTGTCCTGAAGAAACTCCTTTGCATTCATTAAATCGGCCCGGCCCTTTTGAGGCACCTGCGAAACGCCATAAGTGGCATTAAACTGAACACTGGTTTGTCCTTGCTTGGCTTTTTTGGTAGTAATTAAAACCACGCCATTGGCCGCCCTTGAGCCGTAAAGTGCCGCAGCGGAGGCGCCTTTTAATACGGAAAAACTTTCGATCTCGTTTGGATTAATATTATTGATATCGCCTACTATTGGAAAACCATCCACCACATACAAGGGATTATTTCCCGCATTGATAGAAGCAGCACCCCGGATACGGATAGCCATGCCGCCGCCAGGTGTCCCTGAAGCCTGATTGATTTGTACGCCGGCAATCCTTCCCTGAAGTTTTTGCGTAAATTGCCCCACAGGCTGATCTTCCAGTTGCCTGGCCTCCAAAGTAGCAATTGAACCGGTTACCTCCCTTTGGTTTTGGGTTCCATAACCGATCACCACCACTTCCTGAAGCGATTTTATATCCATCACTAAATCCACATTAATGATCATCTTATTTTCAATTGGGATTTCCCTGGTTACATATCCAATAGAAGAGAATTGCAGAATACCGTTTTGATCCGGCGCATCCAATACATAATTTCCTTCTGCATCGGTAACCGTTCCGACAGCGGTACCTTTCACCATTACTGTTACCCCTGGTAATGTCGACCCATCTTCCTGCGAAGTTACCTTGCCAGTTACCCGGACAGGATCAACAATTATTTCAATCTTGTTAGCATCAGCATCTTTAATAGCAAGTTTTTTAACACTGATATTTTTATTCACCTGCTGAAATTTCAGCCTGGCCAGCTTGGATATTTCTATTAAAATATCTGCCACTGATTGATTTTTTTCTGCAATGGTTATCCGAATATCATCAGGCACTTCTTCTTTTGCAAAAACAAAACTAAATTCTGTTTTAGTTTCTATTGCCTTAAAAACATCTTGTATTTTGACATCTCGCAAATTGATATTAACCATTACCTCTTTCACACTTTTCGTCTGGCCCGTTTCGGTACTGGCTAACAAAAAAGTATAGAAAAGGCATTGTAGTATAATACTAATAAAAAAATGCCTGGAGATGGTCAGGACATTCTGTAGAAATTTATTTTTCATATTTGTAGGGTTTAGGATAACGATTGAAAAAGACTTCAATAATCAGGAAAGAAGTTATAAAATAGCCAGTTTTTAAATAGCGCGGTGTTGGCGCACCTCAGTGGTAATTTTATCTTTTTATTTTTTCATAGCATATTATTTAAAGAATACGACGACTTCCTCATTTTTTATGGAATAAGTAAAATTGCTGGTGTAACTCAGGCTAAGCAGCACATTATTGAGATTTTCATTATCAAATTTGCCGGTTATTATAACGGGGCGCCGAGGAAGGTTTTGAAGATTAAAAGATACGCCATACCATTTTTCCAGCCTTTGAAAGGCCTCTTTCAAGCGAGTTTCTTTAAAGTAAAGGATGCCATCTTTCCAAAGTATATCCTGTTCATAATTAAATTCTTTCCGTATTAAAATTCCTGCATGGCTTAGGCCGGCGGCTTCGCCGGGATTAAGAAATAAAGCTGGATCAACAGAATCTTGTTGCTGAACAGACACCCCCCCCGTTAATAAGGATATTGAAACCTCCTGATCTTCCGGGTAAGCTTTAATATTGAAAGATGTACCAAGGGCAGTGGTAATCAGTTTATCAGCTATGACAACAAAAGGTCTTAAGGAGTCTTTAGCGACTTCAAAAAAAGCTTCGCCTGATAATATAATCTCCCGTTTGCTGGTTGAAAAGTTGGGAGCATAGGATATGTTACTTGCCCCATTCAAGTACACGATTGAACCATCCGGTAAGGATATTTTAGATTTTTGTCCCTTGGGATTGATCTTATTCACCCTGACAATTATTTCTTCTCCCTCGGTTAGCTGATTATCTATCTGGTTTATTATTAATAGTGACATGAGTAATATACCCATAAACACTGCCGCCCATTTTACAACTATTTTAAAAAAGGTGTTATTGGTTGGTTTAGCTCTCTCATTTTGATCGGGATAAAAAGGAAAGATTTTTAGCTTTTCCTCAGGGTTGCTTTCATCCTGCTCAGTCATCCTTTCAATCGCTGCCCATGTTTTTCTTTTCTGTTTTTCGTCGTGTGGGTACTTTTTATATTGAAAGGCAAGTATTAGTTCTCTTGCCTGTTTGACTTCTTCCAGTTTTTCAGGATAAACCAATAACCAATTTTCCCAAAATAAATTCAGGTCCGGATTTGACATTAACACCCATTTTATAAATACAGGATCTTCTATAAAATCCTTAAAAGTATATTCACAATAATCCATCCTTCTTTTCTAATTACGATGATTTGGCTTCCACCGATTTCTATTAAGAGTATTCAGATCTGGTTTTTCCACTATCTATTTTGAAATATTTTTTTATTTGATCACTAATGTTGATTCTTAAGGGAAGAAAAGCCAGTTTAAATGGAATTGTTTAAATCTGACCTCCGAAGAGTGATGATTTAGCTGTGCTAAACTTTAATTAATTAATTAAGAGGGAAAAAAGGGATACAGAATAGCAGGCAGGAACAAAAATAAACCCAACTGGATTTGCACACATAAATGCAGCGGGTCGCTAACTGTTAAAGAGGAAAAGAAAACAGCAGAAGGCTGAAACAAAATGCTTCCTGATCAGGCCAAATGCCCTGGAAGCCACATTGTAGGTATATTTAAGATCTAAACCCAGGTGTTCTGCAATTTGAGGATAGCTGAGATCTTCATAAAATTTCAAATAAATTATTTCCCGCTGCCTTTTACTTAAACGCTGCAACACATGATCTAATTTCTCTTTCTTTTCTACAGAAACCTCTTCTTCTATTATTTCATCCTCTACAGATGTCCTGAATTGAAAAGACTTTTGATCGCATGCCCTATTATCCCGGATAAATTTATTTTCTTTCTTTATTTTTTTTATTATTTCTCTTCTAAGACAGGTTAAAAGATAAAATTTAATTGATTTAACCGGTGTGAGATTTTTTCTGCACCGCCATAGGTTCACAAAAAGATCTTGAATAGCATCCTCCACCAGATGATTATTTCTCACCATTTGCATCCCGTAGTTATACAGGTTGTTCGAATATTGCTCATAAATAAAAGAATAAGCTGCCTTATTGCCACTCTGGAATTCAAGCCAGAGCGATCCTTCATCCGTCTCATTTGAGATCTGTACATGTTGGAGAGCAGTTTCTGTGATTAACATAATTATTAAAAGATCAAATTATCATTCACATGGTGTCACAAACCCAACTAAAAAAATACTGTCGATACACACTTTTTTCGTCTGCACTGTGACATTTATAACAGTTATGGGCAAATATGGAGCGAACCTCCAGATTGAGATCAGGCTACCTGATCTTTATCCAATCCCTTTCCTTTGCTGGCAAATTGTGCAAGGTCAAAGTTTGGATTTCCGCGGGGAATGTCTGGGATATTCCAGGGTAGTACGCCGGTTAGGAAATCAGGTCCATGCGTAAGGGAAGCGCCCATATGACCAGCCAAGGTGACGCCTGCAACCGTGGTTACAAGGATAATCCGATATACCCCCAATAGGTGCCCTGTAGTGTTCCGGATAATATGACGCAGTAACAATAAGGTGACCATCCCTAAAACTGCCGTCGCCATTCCCGTCCATTTGTGAATGGTGAGGATATCTCCGCTGTACTGATCCTGCGATTCCAGGAACCATCCCAACATGACTCCCACCAATGCGCTGACCGCACCAATGGCGAGCAATAAATAAATGGCTAGACGGAATTCCTTGTTTTTGTTCCGAAATGTAAAAAGCTCTAACACCAGGGCTACGACCAAAAGCCCAATGGGAAAATGAACGATCATCGGATGCAGCCGGCCAAGAAATTGCCACAACCAGAAGTTGGCAACCATGCCTGTTAGTGAAGAAATTTCAGGCCCCAAATCGGTTATAAACGGCTTAAAGCAAAAAATAAAAGACTGAATAATTAAAAATAGATTCATCATTTTCACATGTTTGGAAACCCTATCCTCCCCTCAAATTTTTCATCTTCTAATTTCCGAATAAGGGTTGATTTTAAAAACGCTTTAGAGATGATCGGTAGGAAGGGAAATTAGACCTTTGCTTTAACAGCCCAGGAATTTAAACGCAATTTTAATGATAAGTCTTACACCCTTTCCAGTTTTGTAGGATAAGCCTGGTTTGCATTCCATTGACAAACGTAAATGTTTTTATCTTCATCCACACAGACGTCATGACAGTGCTTAAAGAGTGGAACCTCCTGCACCATAAGTTGTAATTCATTATTCTGATAAACGGGAGGTGTACCACCAGGATTCGATATGACACGATCATTTTTATCTAAGATGGTAACAAAACCGGAATTTGGCGTTTGGTTTAAATACCGCAATCTGGACCAGCAAACTCCCGCGTAAATATTTTCTCCATCAATCACAGGCCGGCAAACGAAAGCTCCGGGAAGAAAAATAGTAGATAGGTATTTTCCATCCATCGTAAATCTTTTAAATGCATTATGCACCCTTGATGTACAGAGCACGGTAGGATTTCTTTTATCGCGCAGATCAATAGCAACTCCATGAACCGTATCAAACTGCTCATCCTTTTCGCCCTTGCCCCCAAAATGACGAATATATTCTCCTTTATTATTGTATTGGATAATAAACTGTGAGCCATAACCATCGGCTACATAAATATCCCCATTGGGTGCAATAGCAGATTCGGTTGGCTTGTACGGCATATCATCGGTATAGATGCCGAGCTTTTTTGGATGATCAAGTTCAAGTATGGTTTTACCCTCGACTGTAGTTTTCGTTACGGTACTCAAATTTGTGTCGCAGATAAATAAGAAATCCTCACCACCTTCTTTCGTTAAAGAGAGTCCATGGCCACCCGGGAAACCAGTTCCCCATGTTTGTAATAATTTGCCTGATTTATCGTATATAATAATATTATTGCGGGTTTCATCCGTAATCATGATCAGGCGCCCCTTTGAGTCCATTACCATTTCATGACAATTTTTTACAGGGGTCTTTGCCGGGTCCAGGTTTCCCCATTCCTGATGTACACGGTATCGGAATTTACCATGTCCAATAATCCGGTTATCCAATCGGGGCCTGGATTTTAAAATTGAAAATCCGAAGGAAGGTATCGCTGCCATCCCCATAGCCGTTATTAAAGATGTTTTAATAAAATTTCTTCTTTCGGTCATATCATTCATTTATAAAACTAAATACTGGGAAGGTACTTACCTTCTTTACGAATCCAAAATTTTTCACCGGCCGGTTAAAAAAACAAGGCACCTGCCACCCGGCAGGTGCCTATTTTAATATCCCGGATTTTGGGTCAGTTTCGAATTAATCCTAAT
>JBDSIM010000176.1:0-64501 GCA_039917935.1 Cyclobacteriaceae bacterium
AGCCTTTGGGCGTTTTGATGCGGACTTCTGCCGCAACCGGTATCAATTCTCTGAAAGGGCCTTTCATCATCATCGGATTGGTAAGGTTTACCAGGTGTGCGGTCATCGAATGATCCTGTTTCCACAGCGAAACATCAATTACACTTCCAGGAGATTTTACTTCAATCAAGGGGTCTTCATTGAGCGCCCACAAGATGACATTGCGTAGAAGTGTTGCGTGATCTAAGCTCATGATCTGCCAAAAAGCGCGATCCATATCTCCCGGGATATACGCAATCCTTGCCTTACCCGTTTCGCGCAGATAAACCCCACGAATAGCAGTATTGGTTACCCGAGGGTAAACATCTTCCATCGGCAAGTCAGGGTAGGATGGAATCAGCGTAACCGGACTAGGAAATTGAGTTGTTGGAGAAACCTTAACCTGATGGATGGTATTGATTATCCTGTAAGCCTCTTCCAGTCCTTTCAGAACAGGATGGTACTGACTGGTTAAAGGGTCAATTTTAAATTGCAGGTAACTGTTTTGCATGGGTCCCTCCACCGCTCGGTCGTAAGAGACTCCAAAGATATCCGCGAGGCCAAAATCAGATCGCTCCTTTCCGTACTCGTCATAAAGTGATGTTTCAAATGTAGCCACGAGGCTCCCGCCGCTTGCGGTAAACTTTCGCAACTGGTTGCATTGTGCATTGGAGAGGGCAGCCACATTGGGCAAAATGAGTAGCTTAAATCCACTCAGGTGTTTTTCATCCAGCAAAAGGTCGTTGACCATTTCAAAAGGAATGCTGTTCTCCACCAGTAGGTGATACATCCCATTTTCGTGATCGCCAATATTTTTTTGCCACGACTTCCCTCCGTAGTTCTGCTCCGTCTGTTCGGAATAAATGATACCTACCCGCGCAACCGGTGCAGTGTTTTTCAGATAGCGTTCACTTTTGTGATGTATCTGGTAAATTCTGTCTACTGTATCGAGCCAGCGTTTATCATACATTACTGCGGAGAACTTTACGAAACAGGGAAGCATTCCACCCGCGGTTCCTTCCGCCACCCAAATCCGAGTTTCCGCTTCGGTCTGCACGGAGTCCTTCCACCGGTATTCTTCTTCCACACCCACGGTGAAAATTCCAACGAGTGGCTTCATGCCCAGGGTAGCGCGCAATTTTTTTGCTCCTTTTCCATTGGACCATGGTGGAATAACGCCCCTTCTCGCCTGTTGATCCGCAAAGAAAAAATCGGAATGCTTTCCGGTGAGCAACCTGTCAGGGAAACCGTTGGGAATAAACCGCGAGCCCTCATCAATCTTCCTGATAGCAGCATCCCAATGGAACCAAAGCTCTTTCAGTCTTTCCATCCGCCACTTTGACCATTTCTGATACGTCGGATCCAGGCGTTCATCAGTCTTCGGTAAATCAAGTCCGGAGAAAACTTTAAAATTTTTGATGCAATGTTCACAGTAACAAATCCCATGACCAGACCATCGGTTTGAAAAAATACCATCCGGTTTATAGCGTGCTGTGATCTCCCGGGTTACCTGAGTCATGAAGTCGAAATTGTATGGTCCCAGTGCACAGGTTACCCACAGCTCGGGGTTTGCCCAGTGCTTTCGTTTTGCTCCATCCGCGGTAACGGCGATATAGTCGGGATGAGCATCATACATATCCTGCCTGGTCGCATGTGGATCCGTGCGCAGAATCACGGACATATTCATTTTCCGGCAGCCCCTTACTAATTCCCCCAACACATCCTCATTATTCAACGAATGGCTGCGATGATGCAACGGTACCTCTGTGGGATAGAATGCGACGATACCCCCGGCGCTCAGAAGTACGCCATCGGCATGAATTTTTTTGAAATAACTTAGCCAGAAGCCGGGATCGTAATTCCCCGGATCGCTTTCTACGAAAGCGAGCTGTGCCCACCGCATGGCTTTATTAAACCGCGTTTGTCCGTTTTGAGTCAGGCCGACTGCTCCATAAGATTTGTTAGTTCCGACAGAACTGCTAAAAGCAATGCCGCTGCCTACGGCTACGGAATTTTTGATGAAATTTCTTCTATCCATAAAATTCGAAGTAAGCATCCATTAAGTTGCCAACAATATGCTGATTTGAATGCAAGTAAGAAGGGAATGGTGCAGAAATCTATTAAAGTTTGGGTTTTTATCAACTCAATTCAATCACAAATCCTAAATTGGTGTCCAATTTCTGTAATCTCAATTGTTATTGATGTGAGTTGTCATATCAATAATTTTTAAACCCAATACAAATGGACGAATTCATGCTTATTTTCAGACACGAAGATGGCCAAAAAATCGCTTCACCCGAACAAATGCAGGTCTGGATGAAACATTGGAATACTCCCCATAGGCGCACTTAACCGGACCTTTGCTCTATCAAAAGCGAATGGAAAAGCAGCAGCCATTGTTGAAGCAGAAAAGTTGCCCTTGACCGGGAATCACTTTTATTTTATTCTTTTGGGAGAACTATACTGGGATACGATCAAAAAAAAGCGAAGCAATATTTTGATAAAGCCCTTTCATTGGCAAAAACCCAGACGGACAAGAAGACAATCCAAAAGAAATTTGACATTTTAGGCGGTAAGGAGTAATCTAATCTAGAAGCACCCAAGTGAGATATATAAATTATGGGAATTAGCCAGCGCGCAGGCTTTCACGATCCAAATCCGATACTTCTTTTCTTCTTTAGCTCCCAGGTTGGGTCAGTTTGCACGGCATAAATCTCAATGGCTAGTTTCGACTGTATTCTGTGATGCACAGCAATCACCTGAAAATATTTTTTTTCACCTTCCAGCTCGGCACTAATAAATTCATTTTCTCTGGGCAAGAATGCAAATTCCCTGGAACCTAAGTTATCATACTTATCCGCCTTGTGTAGTTTCACAAAAACCTTTGCATCCATTGTATGTATTATCTTTAACTTAATTTTGAATCAATATTCTCTCAAAGGTTGACTGCGTCGTACGCTAACGGTTCACAAGTTTCATGGCTCCTTCGCCATAACGCTGTCCTATATCAGGATATTTTACAATGAGTGAATCAATGTTCGACAGATCACCCTTTGTTAACCGGATATCAACCGACCCGGCATTTTCTTCCAGATATTTTCTTTTTTTCGTTCCAGGTATGGGGATAATATCCTCGCCCTGAGCAAGAACCCAGGCGAGGGCCAACTGGGCAGGCGTGCAACTTTTTTCTTTGGCCAGTCCGGCAAATTCCTGCATTAGTTTTTTGTTATTTTCCCAGTGCTCATTTTGCAACCTGGGCAATGTCCTTCGAAAATCGTCTTTTGCCAGTTGCTCTTTGTCTTGAATAGTGGCCGTAACAAGGCCTCTTGCCAGTGGGCTATAGGGAATGAATCCGATTTTCAATTCACGGCACGTAGCAAGAATACCATTTTCAATATCTCTTGATAACACCGAAAATTCACTTTGCAACGCCGTGATTGGATGGACCGCGTGGGCTCTGCGAATGGATGCCTCCGAAGCCTCCGATAGTCCGAGGTATTTAACTTTTCCTTGCTTCACGAGCTCCGCCATCGCGCCCACGGTTTCCTCCACAGGAATGGTGGCATCAACTCTATGCGAATAGTAAAGGTCGATAGTATCAATTCTGAGTCGCTTCAAACTTTTTTCGACCGCAGTCTGCATATAAGCAGGCGAACCATCAAAATAATTTGTGTTGTCCTCCCGCCAGCGAAACCCAAATTTCGTGGCAATAAAAATTTTATCACGGTTAGGCACGAGGACTTTTGATACCAGCGCTTCGTTTTTACCATTTCCGTACATATCTGCTGTATCCCAGAAATTAATTCCAAGCTCCAGTGCGAGATTTAATGTGGCAATAGATTCTTCATCGTTGGTCGCGCCGTATGCATAGCTCATACCCATACATCCCAGACCAACGGCAGAGAGTAATTCGTTTGTATTACCGAGTTTTCTGAATTTCATGATACAACGTTATGATGATTTGAATACCCCAGGTACAGCGGGTGTGATTGCCCTTTGATTTTGCGAACCCAAAATAATAAAAATCAATGCATCCTGCAAATCCTGTCTCCAGGTCTGCCCCGGAAAAAGTATGCCCCCTCCCTGAAAGCTGAGGGGCACACGCAAAATGCAACCCAATGGATACACGCTCAGGATGATCAACATCCGAGTGGACGCTAGTTTAACATTTCCACAACTTCCCACAATTCACTCTTCACTAAATCGCGTGACTTGGTGGTTCTGTCAAAAATGGCATCTAAATCTTTTGAAGGGCTGGCCTTTTTAAAAGTTTTTGCATAGTCAGTCTCCATCACTTGTGCGTATGTACCGTAACGGCTACTGGTAACGTAATCGTAGGGAAAATCAGATCCGGAAGGAAAGAGTTGTCTCCATAGTCCCCAGGCTGTCGCCTGACCACTCTCTACTAACGTCTTGTGAAACGGCATCCAATCCTCCCGCTCTGTTTTAAGATAGGCTGCATTCATGCCAGGTTTAACTTTCATATAATCGAGTCTTACAAATTTAAAAGGCAACGGCGCTGGGGGCTCCACAGCATCCGCACGGTAAATGAGCGCCTGACTTACCACGGTTCGCAGTCCTTGGATCTGCGCGGCAATCGCCGCAGGATCAGCTTTGGGATTAACCTCCTTGAACAGTTCTGCGAAAACTTCATTTGCCTCGGTGTTAGCCCATGAGGTGTAATAGCTTACGCCCACATAATTGTAAGCGTCATTATCGCCCGTGAAATGTACCTTAAATAATATCCAATGAATAATCTTTCCCTTTGTCCTCCGCAAAGTGTGCATTGGTTTCATGGTCTCTTTCATAAACTTGACGTACTCCTGTTCTTTTCCGGCAGGCACTTTTTGCATGGTTAATCTGGCAAATACGGGCGTTGGTGATTGCGCAGCAGTAAAATAACTGCAGAAGGTTATTAGCAGCATTGTAAGAAAAGAAACCTGGCTTCTTTTCAGGATAAAATATAAGAGGCTTTTCATAGAGAATGTTTTATTTAGGTGTTCAAATCTGCAAGAAACAATTTAAAAGCAATGCCAAACAATCACCCCCTCACTAAGCACCTATCATCTTCCCTTTAAAGCGTTCGGCCTTCACCGAATTTACAAATTGGAATGATCATTCAAAAACTTCTGCCGGGATCGTGCGGTCGGTTTGAACTCAATGATTCATGCATACCTGAATTCTGGTATGGAATTTTTTAATAAAAGGGGAATCAGTCAATGGAGCGATCAACCAATATGATCGTTCTTATTTATCACCTTTGGAAATAAAATATGGTTCTTAACGTCTCTTCCGGGCAAAAAGGTTACCATTAAGTCGGTGACAGACAGAGGCGCGAAACATATTCGGTGTTGCGTCAGGTACGGGAGTTATGTTATACCAAAAATGACTTTTCTGTATTGATTACAAGTACGGCCATTTTTTTTGCTACACATAGTGAAAACCCGCAGCAAGGCACAATTTTACCCCGCGTATGAAAATATACCTATAATATAATGCTAAGTAAGCTTAGAAATTTGCGTGCCCTGCGTTACCTGTTGGTAAAGCCATATTAGTGGTTCAAGATCCCAAGGGCTATTTTACAAGAATACTCATGTAATCATCATCCTTCGCACCCTGATCGTCCGTTACGGTGAGCCTGAGAATATATTTTCCTGGTTGCAGATTACTAACGGTAACCGATGGTGAAGTGGAATTCGTAAATATTACGGACGCCCCGTAATATTTCGTCCATTTGTATGAAATAATTTTACCATTCTTATCGGTACCCGACCCATTCAAGGTAATGGAGCTTGTCGGCGAGGTGATCGTCTTGTCAACACCAGCATTCGCGACTGGTATAACATTGGTAGTGGTTGTGCTCTGAGTAACGGTGACCTTTACATCATCGTATTTGGATGCTCCTTTATTATCTTTTACGGTTAGTCTGAAAGTATAAGACCCTTCTACCATATTATAAGCCCTTAATTTGGAACTTGTTGTACCACTTAAACTGGTTGAGCCACCATACGTTTTTGACCATTGATAGGTTGAGATGGCCCCATCGCTATCAGAAGCGCTTCCCTGTATATACGTTTCATTGGTGGGTAAAGCGACAGCCTTGTCGGAACCTGCACTTACAACTGGAGGGCTATTTGTGGTGCTTGTCGTGCCGTTGGTAAAGGATAACATCCAGTTTATCGCGCTTGTTTCCTTATAAACCTTATCCCAGATGGTATGACCCAATCCTGAAAATAAGGTCGTTTTTGCCAGCGGATTGGGTTTCGAAGCGCAGGCATTCACCGCGTTGATCATCTTTGTGGTCACGGTGTAAGATACGATTCCGTCACTGGTTCCATGGAAAGCCCAGAGTGCTATGTTTGCTGAGGCAATCTCACAAGCTTTGCTCAATGCACTCCCTCCGGAGCAAATGGGAACCGAGGCTGCGAATACTTCTGGATATGCACCAAGGGTTGTCCAGGTACCGTAACCGCCCAAGCTTAAACCTGTAATGTAGATCCTTCTTTCATCCACTCGCAGATATTTCTTTACGTGATTCAAAACTTCCATGACATAGTTTGCAGGCCAGGTGCCATAGGAACTTTTGAGTTGGGGCGATATCAGTATAAATGGATACTGCGAACCGTATTTTACATATTTGGCTAACCCTACGTTCGCAACTTTAAGCACGGAGCTTTTTAGTGTTGCGGGATCTGAGGAAGTGGTGCCTCTTTCTCCGATACCGTGGAGAAATATTACTATGGGATATGTACCCGTATTACTGTCATAATTTTCGGGAAGGTATTCGAGGTATCCTGTGCCGGCGGATGAAATTTTTGCCGTTTGCTGAGCATCTGCAGTGGCAAATGACAGACTGGCCAACAAGGCCAAGGAAAAAATGAATTTCAATCTCATACTTCAATTTTTTTTCGGGCAGGGTGTACTCAGATGTTGAACCTGCCGGGTAATGGGAATTAAAAAATATACTTAGGTAAACTATAGACGGGGAAGTATCGATCTCGTTATGGCATAGGTATCAGGTTAGGTAAAAAAATTAGTTCTTGGTGTCTGGATTGATTTAGCTTGTCGCTTGGTGTGACGAGCTAACCTTTCTCTTACGGATCGAAAGAAACGGCTATTCCTGAAAATTTTGTTTGGTAAAAAGTTGAACGGCAGTATGTCTCGGGAATTGACCCATAGTGCCGATTAAGTTTTTAAACTAATTGAATAATGATTCTATTTTTTCCCGAAACGGAAATATCTTCTACACAACTGGGTATTCAAACAGTCGCTTAGATCATATGCCAATCAGCAAATCAATTTTTTATCCATTAATCATTTTTATAATGACCTTGATTTGGAGGAGTATATGTCCCGCCGATGAAAAGAAATAATGGTTGGATGAATAAGTCACCCTCTTACAGCTGGTTGGAAAGATGATGTCCCCTAGTCGGCCACCTCTTTCACCTAAATTCCTGAAAATTGATCTTTTCATTTCCGCGTGGATTGGGGGCCGTTCATTCGCTCATACCTGAAAAAGAGCTGAGAAATCGGGATGAGCATTATTCCCGAAATACCAAACGTTATAAAAGACAACCGAAGACTAAATGCATGTGCCAGATAGCCAATGAGTGGCGGACCAATCAGCATACCCACAATGCTGTAGGTGGCAATTATGGAGATGGCCATCCCAGGTGAGTATTTTTGAGAATGCCCTGCCAAAGTAAACGTCATAGGTATCACCGAGGCCGTACCTAATCCCACTAAACAAAATCCAACCATCGAAGGCCAAAAACTAGGAAGCCACACCGCGAGGGATATTCCAATAAATACAAAAGAGGCACTAATAATGTATGTTCTGGACATGCCAATTCTTTCGACAATGCGATCAGAGGCAAACCTTGATAAAGCCATACAGATCATAAAAAACAAATAACCCCAGGTGAAGATCTCAACTTTGACAACTTCCTTGAAGTAAACACCTCCCCAGTCGAACATGCCTCCTTCGCATATGGCCGCAAAAAAAACGATGAGGCCCAGGTAAACAATATAGGGATCCGGTTTTCCGAATTTCAATTTGTTACCCGTAGATGCGCGGTCTTTTCGCAATAAAAATGGTTGGCATAAAATCGTCGCAATAAATGTCAGTAAAGAAACAACCAGCAAATGGTAATCCATTGTGACACCCAGGCCCACCAGCAAAGTTGAGAAACCTACTCCTGCAATCCCTCCAGTACTCCAAAGTCCATGAAAAGAGCCGTTGATTTTCCTTTCAAATAAATTTTGAAGGGTGATAGCCTGCGTATTCAGCGAAATATTGAGGATCCTAAAACTAAAAGACAAAAGTGAAATCGCCGCTATCAGCAAGGGGGTAGTATTGGCAAATCCTATTGCAAATGTGGCAATCGATAGCAAAACAAAACCACCCGCAAGCGGGATACGGCTGTCAAAACGTGAAACTAACCAGCCAGAAAACGGAAGCCCGACGAGCGAGGCGACCGGCATGCATAGTAAAATAGTTCCCAGTTGCGCTTCATTATAATCGAAGGTGGTTTTAATGGTTGGTATTCGGGATGCCCAGGAAGAAAAACAAAAACCCGAAAGAAAGAAAAATACGCTGAGAAAGATTCTTTGTCTGTTTTTTAAATCCATGCCATCCAGATTCGCGGGCGAATATCTGATAAAATAAGGCAGAAAATGGGTGTTCACCCAAAAAATTAATTTAGGTCAAATAAATCAAAAAAACATAATGGTATAGTCTGTTGGGAAAAAATGATCCTTTTATCGATTAACTAAAATATAAAAACATGACGGTATAAAGTAAGCAGTCAACAACCACAGCAGCATGTGTCGGGAAAAAAGACGCAAGGAACATACGCCATCCTTTAAATAGGCGGGGAATTTAAAAAAGATTTTCAGGTAGTATCACAAAAATAATCAATCCACCAGCACAGGCTCTTCCGCCTCCGTAAGTGTCTTTATGAGTGCCACCTCACCTTTATTATAAGGGGTACCATCTTTTCGGAAGATGTCGTGAAACCAAACCCTGGGTTCCTTACCATCAGGCATTGGGTTATCCCACGCGTAGATCGTATTACTTTTTCCAGCGACCAGGCCCCAGTTGTACGCACCGATGTTTTCCTCTTTAAGTAATGGCATGATATCCTTGAATAAACTATTTCTTGTTCGCGCCATGTATTCGGTACAGACTAAAGGTCTTCCGAAAGAACGCAGGCTATCAATCCATTGCTTGTGCGCTTGCTTGTCATTGTAATTGTGATAAGTGATGACATCGGAATGATCGAGTTGATACTGGCCAAGGTCAACAAGTTTTTTATCCCACACACCAACGGACAATGGTTGAGTCGGGTCTACTTCTCTCCCCCACTGGAAAACCTTTTGCAACAATGCCATCGACTTATTTCCGTATCCCGAATTTCCCGGTTCGTTGTAGAGATCCCATAAAACAATGCGTTTATCGTCGCCGAAGGTTGTCAAAACATCCTTGACATATTTTTCCAGGGTGACATACAAACTTGTGTCGGTTAAAATTATGTCGCCTGGATCACGTACCCAACCTGAGTTATGGATTCCGGGTTTTGGGGCTGGCTGTTTGCCAGCTTTGTAAGTGGGGTTCCAGCAATCATCAAAGAAAACAAATAGTGTTGAGATTTTATGTTTGTCTGCAATGTCAAGGTATGTGTCTACTCTATCTTTAAACCCTTCCGGATCGATTTCCCAGGCGAGGTGATGTAAATAGACCCGCATGGAATTCATGCCGATGGCTTGGGCCCACCCAAGTTCCCTATTAATGGTGGCGGTATCGAAAGTCTCCTTCTGCCACATTTCCAATTGGTTGATGGCCGAGCTGGGAAGAAAATCCGATCCGCGCAACCAACCCCACTGTTCATACCACTGCTCGGCCTGCTCTTTTGACCAAGTATCACGTATCCGCGTTTCTTCCTTCACCACAATTTTTTCAGCCGGCGGATTTTTGCACCCGGAAACGGAAAGTAAAATGATGAAGAAAAAAAGGTTTATGGGGCGGGGGATTTTCATAATGAAGGAATAAAAAATATTGTTAAGTATATACGAAATAACTGATTGTTCTTTAATGGTTCTGATTCTGTAAATCTCCTAAAGAAAATATGATTATCATATCCCAATTCTACCTGGAGTTTCCCGGCAGAGGCAACGGGCAAAGTTTTTGATTTCAAAAGCGCGTGTTATGTCAACGGTCTATTGAAATAGAAAAGCCACCTATATTTTTAAAATCTTTTGTTTGGTTCTTACTTCACCACAGGAAAAGCCACGATACGAACTTTGGTAAATCCGTAAGGCACGAGGGTGATTTTATTTACCTGTTCCTCCACCGTTCCCTTATAAAAACCAGTCCGGTCGGTAACCGGTTGATGCGCAACACCATCGATGGCCTTCCAACCCGGAATTTTTTTAGCAGACGTGGTAATTTCAATCGGAGCATTTTGAAGATTCCAGACAAAACTTTTTGGAAAGGGTTTCATGTTTACCTGGAGATTCTGCTTAGGGGACCGGACGAGCTCCTCCACCAAACCATAATTCCAATCTTCCGTGGGATAAACGCTGAAGTAGTCTCCTTCTTTTTCGTCGCTTGCTTTTTCCCAACGCTCTCCGACTTTCAGGGCATAAACCAGAGGACCCCGCTCAATGGCCCGCGAGTTTCTTCCCCATTGAGATATGGTAATGTCCATAGGCAGATGAAGGGTTACCTTATCCAGATTTTCCCACACTCTATTAAGCGTGATCACCTGACCACCGGGAGCGGTTTGTAAGGTTTTACCATTTAAAATTACGGTAGCTTCTTTACACCACGAGGGAATCCGTAACAAAAAAGGAAAAGCCACCGCTTTTTTTGTGTTGATGTCAAAATAAATTTTATCATCAAATGGGTAATTCGTTACTTCATTGATGACAACCTCGGTTCGGGTTACCCCAACATTTGTGGTCAGCTGGTTAGGGCTATAAGCCAATGCGGCAATGCCATTATCTTTGGTGCCATACCATAAATGGCTGGTAAATTTCGTCCACCCCTGATGCATGTTGGCAGTACAACAGGTATATCCGCTTTTCAGCCCCAGCACATTGTTCATTTGACGGTCGAAGGGAAGTGAAAAATCAAACACACCTTTTGATATCTGTACCTGGTTTGCGATCTGGAAATATTGTTTCTCATTGTAGTTATCCGTCGTTTGCGCTGGCAAGGCATTAAAGGTCATTCTTTCAAGCGCATCCATATATTGAATATCACCCGTAATGGCAATCATGTTTTCAAGTGAAAACATGGACTCTACAATCGCGCAGAGTTCAACCCCCTGGGTAGGCGCATTGCCATGCAGGTCTTCGTCTCCAGAAAAAATTCCCATCGGCAGGCCATGCAAATTCATCAGGTCATTCCAACCAGTTTTTGCAGCTTTGAGATATTTGGCATCCCCGGTTCGCTGATAATTGATCGCAGGTGCCTTCAAAGCCATTCCAATGTTTACCGCATGTCGTCGCATCCACAATTCGCCGGTTTGATTGGAGGCTGCCCACATGACCCAATCACGGTTCCCCAGCCATGTGCTCCACTGAAATGATTGAGCATCTATTTGCTCCGCGAGTTTGAGCAATGATTTATCGTTTGTTTTTGAGTAAAGCCATTGAACCATCATTGCATTATCGGCCCCGCGCGAAGTTGCCCATTCCGTCCATTTACCTAACGGGCAATTTTTTAATGCAGCGGCCTGATACGCAAAATATTTTTTCATGAAAGGAATAACCCTTGGATCGTTAGTCGCCTCAAAATGTTGCCTAAGCACTTTCAACATGATCATTTTAGGCCACCAGTCTTCACCTTCTGCGCAATTGTCGGCCGTAATATCAACGCCCTTTTCCTGCTCGATTTTCGTGAAGGGGCCGAAGTACCCCGAAGGTCGTTGGTTGTTCAACGTCCAGTTTATATACTTAATAATTTTAGCTTTTAATTTGGTGTCATTTAAAAGGTAGGCGAGGGGAACGGCTCCATCAAGCCAGTATGGTGTCTCTTCCCACCCATCACCGGTGAAGCCAAGCCAGCCACTAGTGCCCGAACTAATTTTCCAGTGTGTTTCGTCGAGATTCCCGGTGGAGCCGTTGCTCATGATCTGCAACTGATCACGCAGCCAGCCCGAGGGTTTGATCGAGCCCAGCGGAATTTCCGTATACCTTGAAACGGTATCCTGAAAAAAATTTATGTTCAGCGACAGGCACGAAGGCAGATAGCCCACCATAACCAGAAAAAAGAAAACCGTTTTTCTCATATGAACAGAGTTGATAATTTTCTAAACGCCAACAATATCGACAGGCTTATTTTACCAGGGACTTGTCGTACAGCCTTTCGTGTATTTTTTTCAAATAATCTTCCGGCATCTTCACTACTTTGCGATCATATGTCATCAAACCATTTGTTTCAATCTCCACATCCGTCGTTTGTGTATAGATGGCAGCGGACAAGCCCTTCTCAATCAATGATGGAATACGCTCTATAAATTCTTCATATTTCCGAAGCAATTCTGTTTGGTTTGTAAAACTCTGATATCCCCAATTATTTTTATCCTGCCACGTATGACCTTCCACAGGTAAGCCAAGTCCACCAAATTCCCCCAATACAATGATCTGCTCTTTGCCAAATAATTCGGGGTCTGGCATAACGGGCTCCGGATAGTTGTGCAAATCAAGGATATGACCCGATGGATAAAAATTTCCTCCGCTGGCACCATTTACCAAACGGGTCGGGTCATAGGCCATCGTCCATTCAACAATTTCTTTGGTTTTAAATTGTCCCCACGCCTCATTGAAGGGTACCCAAATAACAATAGAAGTAAAATTCATGGTGGCATCCATAATGGCCTTCCATTCATTGCGATAAATATTTTCAGATTCCGGAGTTCTTTGTTTTGATGTAGCCATTCCGATAATGCCAGGACGAGAATCCCAACGATTACCCATGTCGCCACTTGGCATGTCCTGCCAAACCAGCATTCCCAATTTATCACAATGATAATACCAACGTGCGGGCTCAACCTTCACATGTTTGCGTATCATGTTGAATCCCATCTACTTTGTTTTTTCGATATCAAATTTCAAAGCCTGGTCGGTGGGAGCCGTGTACAAACCATCTGGCCACCAACCCTGATCCAGCGGACCGTACTGAAAAAGAAATTCATTATTCAACAACATGCGCTGGATCCCATTGCCATCAGGTGCCATGGAGATTTTCCGCATTCCAAAATAACTTCGCACTTCATCAATGGTTTTACCTCCACGCATAATTGTGATGCGGACATTGTACAAAAATGGATCGGCCGGCGACCAAAGCCTGGGATTCGGGATGGCCAGGGTAACCTTCAGCGAATCGGTATCCTGCTCGGCTACCTTTTGGGTTCCGTCCCATGCAGACATTTTTAACCGGTCTCCTGCCTGTACATTTTTTACAGCAGCGTGAAGTGATACGGTTTTCTGATCAATGTCTGGGACAAGTTTGGTGAATTCGATATATGTCTTCGGAACGGCTTCCAACCATACTGTCTGCCAGATACCTGTAACGGATGTATACCAGATACTCTTAGGCGTTTTAACTTGTTTACCGCGCGGTTGTGGTCCCTCATCGCTAGGGTCCCAAACCATAACTTTAATTTCCTGAGGCCCGGATTTTTTCAGTGCGTCGGTGATGTCGAAATAAAAAGGATCATAACCGCCCGTGTGGGTTCCGACCTTCATACCATTTACCATAACATCGCATTGCCAGTCAACAGCGCCAAAATGCAGCAAAATGGTTTTGCCCTTAAATTCCTTTGGAAGCGTAACGGTATGCCTATATAATAAAACATTTTCTTTCGAAACGGTTTTGCCTATCCCCGAAAGGGATGACTCAACGGCAAACGGAACTAGAATCTTCCCATCATAATCCGTCACCTCTGGAGTTTGCTTCGCCTTGATTGCGTAATCCCACAGTCCGTTCAAATTCAACCAACTGTCACGGATCATCTGAGGTCGCGGGTATTCCGGCAAGGGTGTGGTCGCACTGACTTGTTCGGCCCAGGCGGTTGAGATCTTCCCTTCAACAATTTTCCATGGAGTGGTTTGGGCGTTTGCCCCAAAAACCAGAAAAGTGATTAAAAACAGCAGGGAAAATTTCCTCATATATATGATCGGAATAGGTTTACAACTATCAATTACGCTAAAAAAACAGGGGAACTGAACCCCTGAGCCTATTATTTTTATTCATAGGAATTAAATACCCTTATTGCCAGGGTTAACCTTCAGTTCAACAATTCTAAACGGACATCCTCAGGTTCACAATCCGTGTAGACTTTAACGCCCTGATTTTCTGCCGTTGTTCTTAACTGAACAATATCTGGTCATTTCAACCTTGCCCGGTGGTGTGTTCTGGCACCGACAATTAACACAAGTAAAATAGTTTATCATTTGGCCGTTGCCTGTAAGTTTTCCTTTAAGCAATTCCTCAACCCTTTTGACAGAGGTCGTTAATTTAGGAAAGCATACATCTCAACGATTCGGGTAAATCTCCTTTTTTTCCATTGCAATCCGAGCAAGTATTTGAGGATGTATTATCGGAATTCTTCCGATAATACGCGGGAAGAAACAGATTATTCCATCTTAAATAAGATACGAAAAATAGCGGAATAAATGAAACAAAATCCCGGATAAATGATCGCTGATTTTTGTGGAAAAGAAGTGTTTTTAGGTTTCATTTTAATCGTCTTCTCCTGAGGGTTTCTTTATAGCCTGTCCTAAATTTACGGGTTCACCAAAATCCGGATTACCGTCTGTCGTCCAGGTGAATTGCTGAATGCGAGCAGACCGGTTGTTTCCACATCCCTGCCCGGAGGCTGGATTTGCATGGTAGATTATCCAGTCTTCGGTGCCGTCTGGTGACTTAAAGAAACTATTATGTCCGGGCCCGAACGCCTGGGCCGATGGATCTTTTTCAAAGATCGGTTCGGAAGATTTTACCCATGAATTAAATTCCATGATGTTAGAACTCGAAGCGGTTGAAAGCATCCCCAATGAATAATCATCCGTCCAGCAACCACTGGCTGAATAGACTATAAAAAGTTTGCCGCCACGGGTGAGGTATTGCGGCGCTTCATTGATAGTGGGAGTAACGCCTTTCAATTCCCAGTCATGTTCGGGTTTTGATAAAAGCATTCTTTCGCCCTCCGCAGTCCATGGGTTTGTCAGTTTAGCAATGTAAATATCCTGACGTCCATTCACATCACCTTCCCAGCCCGACCATAGGTAATAGAGCTGCCCCTCGTATTCAAAGGCTGTTCCGTCGATCGCCCATTTATCCCCAGGCAATTCAAGCTCACCTTTATTCAGCCACGTGCCTGTAAAAGGGTCCTCGGATTCATTTTCCAAAATCCACATACGGTGGTTTTCATTTACACCATCATCGGCCGCGAAATAGAAATACCACTTTCCATTGAGATAATGAATTTCAGGTGCCCAGATGTTTTTTGAATTCATTCCTGTGAGTGGGGGTGTCCAGATAGTTTGTACCTCTGCATTCCTAAGGTCACTCATTTTTCTTGTCCGGTATAATCTCAGGTTTCGGCCTGTAGTGTGGGTCACGTAATACCAGCCGTCTTTTTGCGTCACCCAGGGATCCGGACCGGAGGATAAAAGAGGATTGGTAAAGGTCTTATCCTGTTCAGGATTGACCTGGTTTTCACTGCATTTTACCGACAGAAGGATAAGCAGCAACGGTATGGATATTGGCAACCATGAAAATTGCATCATACTTTATCTTTGATGGCCTGTCGTTAAATCAAAGTTAAGGTTTTCTGCGGCCCACACAAACCATCTTTATCATTGCGCAAGCCCTGGTTTTTGTGAGCCTAAGGGATAAACTAGCTACACTGGTGGCAATTGTCCATCGGTCCATGGAAGTTACAAAAGAAGGCCTCACTGATTTTAGAGGTGAGGTCTTCTTAAATGAATTTATTTGTCTGGTCTGGTCGAGCTACTTCCTTACGCTAAATTGATAAGTCGTTTGGGTACTATAGGTTTGTCCGGGATTTAAAACGACAGAAGGAAAAGTGGTTTGATTCGGTGAATCCGGGAAGTGTTCTGTTTCCAGACAAAAGCCTGTACGCTGATTATAGACAACATTCCCTTTCCCTGTTAAAGATCCATTGAGAAAATTACCGGTATAAAATTGAACGCCAGGTTCGGTGGTATGCACGGTCATTTCAATTCCTGAGGCTGAATCATAGACAACCGCCGCCTGCTTTAATCCTTCTCCGTTGATCACCCAGCAATGATCGTAGCCTTTTCCAAACTTAATCTGTTCATGGTCTGCGTTAATGCGCTCACCGATCGTAGTGGGTTTACGAAAATCGAATGGTGTATTGGCGACTTCCATTAATTTTCCAGTGGAAATTAACGCGGCATCTACCGCGACGATCTTATCTGCATTGATAGCCACTTCATGACTAAGGATATCGCCCTTACCTCCATTAAGATTAAAGTAAGTGTGCTGGGTTAAATTAAGGATGGTCTTTTTATCGGTAATTGCCTTGTAGTCAAATTTGATCATGTTATCATCCGTCAGGGTGTAAATCACCTCGGTCTGTAAATTGCCCGGATAACCTTCTTCCATGTCTTTGCTGAGATAAGATAGTTTGAGGGCTACACCGTTTTCGACGGATACTTTTTCAATGTTCCAGAAAACTTTATCGAAACCTTTAGTGCCGCCGTGCAAATGGTTGCCGTTATTATTTTGAACGAGGGGATAGGTTTTCCCATCGAGCGAGAATTTTCCTTTCGCTATTCGATTGCCATAGCGACCTACGAGTGCTCCGAAGAACGGATTGTTTTTTTCATAGGCAGCAAGAGAATCATATCCCAGAATAACATCAATAGGATTCCCGTCTTTATCCGGGGTGATGAGGGAAACAATAATGCCCCCATAGTTCATTACTTTCATTGTCATGCCTTTACCATTGCTCATGGTATACAGGGAAATGGCGGTACCATCTTTGAGGTTGCCGAAAGGTCCCTGGGAAATGGCGGGCTTGGATGTTTCATCAACTGATGCGCCATCGGCGGGTTGATTTTCTGATTTAGGGTTACAACTGATCATAATACAAAGGGCCAAGCATGCAAAAGTCAGGCTGATTTTCATAAAAATTTAATTATTATAGTCATTTTCGGCGTTAATCTGGATTCAAACGTGAAAATATGGAAAATTTATTCAATGGTGGTTCCGTGCGTGCCTGGTCGGGGGAAATGCGACGTTCCAGCACATGATAAAGTGTAGTTAGTGACTAAGCATGGAATCTTAAGGGGCACTGTCAAAGTCATATTTTTTCACACGGCTGTCCGGTAAAATTTTGATGTCTGGCGTTCTGTCCGTAGGGATTTCAGTCTACTTTGAACCCCTGTTAACTGGGTTACAAAAAAAATTCGCCGCTGCAGAGCTCCCTGATCTCGAACGAAGTTGTACTTCGTGCTTGAACTCAAAAGTTAGATCAAACTTTCAACCTGAAAATGCCTTGAACTCTAAATTTGGATTTTGAACAATTTCGAACTTCAAACTTTTTAATTAACTACACCCTGCCCACCCCATCGACTACCTTTACGCGGTAGGTTAGCATATCGATTGAAAATGCTTTTTTGTAGGCGGTTGTCTGATGTCGGATAAAGGCTTCCATAAAATCATTTTTTACCAGGTTAATGGTGCATCCGCCAAAACCACCTCCCATCATCCGCGCTCCTAAAACCTCGTTCAATTGTCCCGCTTCCTTTACCAGGAAGTCCAATTCCTGACAGCTCACTTCGTATAACCGGGAAAGCCCTTCATGCGTTTCGTACATTTTTTTTCCAAACGCCCTCAAGTCACCTTTCTCAAGATCTCTGCCGGCTTGTTGTACTCTCTGGATCTCCTGTACAACGTACAGGCAGCGGTTAAAAACTTTGCCTGGCAATTCAGACTTGTGTTTTTCCAACATAGTTAAAGACACATCCCGCAGACTTTTCACTTCCGGATAGTATCGGGTGAGAATATTAACGCCAGAACTACATTCTTGCCTGCGCGTATTGTATTCCGTGTCTACCAGGGAATGCTTCACTTTAGTGTCGCATAAAATGATTCCGTATTCCTGAAGATTCAAGGGGAAATAATGATGCGTCAGCGAGCGGCAATCCAAAAGGATGACGTGTCCTTCTTTTCCCATTACGCTGGCAAACTGATCCATGATTCCGCATTGTACCCCTACGAAATTGTGCTCAGCCCACTGAGCCATTTTGATCATTTTTAATTTTGGAACAGCCAGGCCATTAACCTCATTAAGAGCAAAGGCAAATCCACATTCCATGGCTGCGGAGGATGACATACCGGCACCCAATGGCACGTCACCACCAAAAGCGCAATAAAAAGGTTTCACGGAATATCCATTGTTGATAAACTGAAACAATACGCCTAAAATATAATTTGCCCACCGAGGTTCCTTCACCGGCTTCGGATTCTGCAGATCAACTTCAAAACGTTCGTCATACTTCATTGAATAAAGGATGGTACGGTGGTCGTCTGAGGGGGAAATACCAAAAAAGAGTTCCTTGTCGATGGCTGCAGGCATCACAAACCCGTCGTTGTAATCTGTGTGCTCTCCGATCAGATTGATCCGGCCCGGCGCGCGAACCATGAACGGTTTTCTATTGAAAAATTGGGTAAAGCACCGTTCGATATCGGCTGACACAACATCCATGAGAAAATAAAATTTAAAGTTTGAAATTTAAAGTAGTTTAAAGTTTGGTATCGGGGTGAAAAAAAGCGAACTACGGGGATTAGTTCAAAAAATTAAGATATTTTATTTCATCCGGTGCTTTCTTGCTTTCCACAACGCCTCAGCCCGGATAGAATCATGGATACTGGCATTAATCTCATAGCCAACGAGGAGCACCACAGTAATGAGCTGGACCCAAACCATGAGCGCGATCAAGACGCCAATTGAGCCATATACTTTATTGTAGGTGGCAAAGTTGGTGATGTAATAAGAAAATCCGTAGGATACCGCCAGACATAATAAGGTAGCCACGAGGGATCCGATTGAAAAGAATCGCCAGTTGTAGTGGATGGCCGGCCCAAAATAATAAATGGTGGAGATGGTGAGAAAAAAGGTGATGAAAATAATCAAAAACCGCAAAGCGAAAATAAGATTTACCTCAAAGCTACTGAGATTGAAGGAGGTAAAATTCTGAAAATTTCCAAATAGATATTCGGTAACCAATTGGCCAACGACCAACAGCATGATGGTTACAAAAAGAACAATGGTCATGTTGATGGTTAACCCAGTGGCTATGAGCCTGGTTTTAAGTCCGCTTCTGTTCTCGATGGTCTTATAACAGGCGTTAAAAGCCCTCATCAGCGCGAGCATCCCATTCGTGGAGAGCACCAGCGCAAAGAGAAAACCCAGGGTAAGCAAACCCCCGCGTTGATTACTGACAATATCAAGAATAGTGGTAGAGGCAACCTCATACATATTAGGCGGCATCAGTCCACTTTCCGCCAATCCATGCAAAAACTCCATGATACTTTCCCGGTTGATGTCGGGGAAGTAACGGGTGACATAGGGGATTAAAGTGAAGAAAAAAATTATCGCCGGAAATATAGCCAGGATAAAATTGAAGGCAACGCCATTCGCCCGGTCCATAATTTCGTCATCCTGCAGATTGTGCAGAAATCTTTTCACAATCCGGTATAAGGAAACGTCTTCATGTCGGCTGAATCGGATTTTTTTCATCCAGGCGAGCATGAGCCTGGCAGGGTTCCATCGGAAAAGCAGTCGCTTGTATTTATACTTCATCCAAAATATGGCTCTAGTACCTTTTGCATGGCGGGCGGTTGGCGGCAAGGCCGGTTAGTGGTTTTGTTAATAAAAACCAGCAAGGTTTCACCCTGATGGATCAGGGCGTTTTGGCTGTTGAATATTTCGTATTCGAATCTGATTTTAACCCCGGGTTTTTCTCTTAACGTAGTAACTATACGAAGCAGGTCATCGTACCGGGCAGGGGCAATGTACTTTGATTTATTTTCCAGTACAGGCATCATTACCCCCATTTCTTCGATTTCCCGATAAGTTAAACCTAGCTGGCGAAGACTTTCTACGCGGGCGACCTCATAGTACATAGCGTAATTGCCATAATACACGTACCCCATCTGGTCTGTTTCGCCGTAGCGTACGCGTATCGAGGTTTCGGATGTATACATTATTGGTTTCTCCTTTGGGCACCTATTTTCATTTCACGGGTGAGTGCCTTCTGATATCGGGCAGCATTGTTCAGGTGTTCACGGTAACTACTGGTAAAATTGTGATTACCTGAAAAATCTTCTTTTGCGCACATATATAAATAATTGCTTTTTGTATAGTCCAAGACACCATCCAAAGCGAAAATCTCCGGCAAGTTTACAGGGCCGGGAGGCAGCCCACGGTTGCGATACGTATTATAAGGCGAATCAATTTCCTTGTGTTCATTTAAAACCCTTTTCAAAGAAAAATCTCCCACCGCGAAAACCAGCGTCGGATCAGCTTGTAAAGGAATCTCTTTTCTTAAACGATTGATATACAACCCGGCAATGACAGGAGCTTCATTGCGCTTGACCGATTCTGCCTGCACGATGGAAGCCAGTATCGAAACTTCGATTGGCGTAAGTCCCAAAGCTCTTGCTTTCGCAAGGCGTTCTTCATTCCAGAATTTTTCAAATTCCATATGCATGCGATCAATGAGTTCTTCCGCGGAGACATTATAATAGACCTCGTAGGTATTTGGAAGGAACATGGAAAGGATATTATCCTTATTGAAGCCATATGGATTATTCATGGTAAATCCGATGAGGGCAGCTTCGAATTCGGCAGGTTTTAAATTCAGATTTCGGGTGATTTTTTCGCTGAGGTCCTTTATCAAGCGGACATTGTTAAAAGTTATCTTCACCGGTTCCTGTATCCCCGCCCTCAGCAAACGTATTGCCTGGATATTGGTTAGATTGGGCTGCAAGATGTAACGACCCGGCTTCACCTGTTCATCGTAATCCATGAGTTTGGAAAGAAAACTGAATGAAATGAGATCCTGGGTATAATCACCCTTGTGAAGTTTGTCCTGAAGATCTTTAAAGGTCGCACCTTTTTCAATGATCAGCGCCCTTGGTTGTTTGCCTACCAGCACGTTGGGTGTATAGCAGACCTGATAAGCGTAGTAACCGAAGGAGATCAGCAGTACAGAAAACAACAGAAAAACAATTAACTTTTTCGATGGTCGCATGAGTTGTAAGTTGGCGCTAAAATACAAATTTACGTAACTGGCGGTGTATCCTATTTTCTGAAAAATCCGCGTGATTAAGACATTTTAACTCCGAAAACCTATTTTTAGTGCAAAATGCCTGCAGAGCTTATTAAAATTCATCCCCTTAACCCTGAACAACGCAAAATCAAACACGTTGTTGAGGTCCTTCAGAAGGGGGGCATCATTGTATATCCCACCGACACCATTTACGGCATCGGATGTGACTTGTTAAACAAAAAATCCATTGAGAAGCTATGTCACATTTTAAATATTAAACCACAAAAGCTGGACCTGTCTTTCATTTGTTACGACCTCAGCCATATATCCGAGTACGTAAGGCGAATAGACACTCCCATATTTAAACTTTTAAAAAAAGCCCTTCCAGGCCCTTTTACTTTTATTCTTGAATCCAGCAGCAAGGTTCCTAAAATTCTTGACGTCAATAAGAAAACCGTTGGCATCCGGATCCCCGATCATGCCATCCCACGCATGATTGTTCAAAATTTAGGAAATCCACTCATAACCTCTTCCATAAAAAATGATGATGTTATCAAAGAATATACGACCGATCCGGAGGAGATGTTTGAAGATTTTAAGAATGTTGTCGATATAGTCATCGATGGAGGTGCGGGTGGAAATGTACCTTCTACCGTCGCCGATTGTACGACTTCAGAAATTCAAGTTCTCAGGCAAGGTCTGGGAGATATCAATCAATATCTGTAAATGTTGGAGCAGCAATAGTTTAATTAATGGCCATGTTTTCTTAAAAACCGAAGGGAAAAATTACATCGTGAAAGCTGCTTTGATTGAACTGCACTATCTTCCCTCGCTGGCATACTTTACTGCTATCCGTAATTATAAACATATCGTTGTAGAAAAATATGAACACTACGAAAAGCAATCATTCCGAAACCGCTGTTACGTTAAAGGGCCTCATCAAATTGAAAAACTAATCATTCCTGTTACCCATAAACATGGAAAGGCCAGGCTCATGGAGGTGAAACCCGACTATAGCCAGAAATGGCTGAACAACCATTGGAGAACAATCCAGTCCGGCTACGGAAAAGCCCCTTTTTTTGAATATTACGCCCCGGAACTTCACGAGGTACTTTTTAAAAAGGCCTCCTCCCTATTTGATTTGAACCTCCAGTTAATGACATTGTGTCTCAAATGGCTAAAATTAAAAGTTGCTATCAGCGAAACGTCAGCCTTTGAACCCATACCGGCGGAGGGCATAATTGATTTGCGCGGGCTGTTAAACATGAAAAAAGAAGATAGTTGTAATAGATTTTATAAAAGCGTAGAATATCGACAGGTCTTTGGCAGTAAGTTTGTTCCTAACCTTAGTCTCATAGACTTGATGTTTTGTCAGGGACCAGGCGCGTGGGATATCGTACAGTCTTCGGCGGTAAAATGAACAATAAGCCCGCACGTTGTGTTTCTATAGGATAATAAGTGCTCCGTCTGAAGGGCGGAAATCTTTAGTTTCTCTATAGTATTGTACGGTAGAAAAACTTTACATTTACATTAATCAAATCACAGGATTTTACATGGAAGCCAAATTTTCCAATAGAGTTAAAGAAGTGATCTCGCTCAGCAGGGAAGAAGCGCTGCGTCTTGGTCATGATTACATAGGCACAGAACATCTGTTACTGGGCATGATTCGCGAAGGCGAAGGTGTTGCCGTGGGCGTTTTAAAAAAACTCGGCGTGCCGCTCGATGAGCTTCGGGCAGAAATTGAAAAAATTTCCAAGGGTACTGCCACGCATGAAATAAAAAATCTCGCTAACATTCCTTTGACAAAAGCGTCAGAAAAGGTTTTAAAAATAACTTATCTGGAGGCCAAAATTTTTAAGGCACAGTTGATAGGTACCGAGCACTTATTGCTCTCCATTCTTCGCGACGCCGATAACCTTGCCACACAGATCTTAAATAAGTTCGACGTCAACTACGAGACGGTTAAAGAAATGCTGGAATATCAAAACGAAAGTCCTATGGCATCCTCGGATACTGATGATCCGGATGATGATTCTTCAAAAATCTTCGGTAGTGCAGGTGCAGGTGCAGGCAAGGAGAAAAAAGGAACTGAAAAATCAAGAACTCCGGTGCTTGATAATTTCGGGAGGGACCTCACGCGGCTAGCCGAAGACAATAAACTAGACCCTATCGTTGGGCGGGAAAAAGAAATTGAACGTGTCGCCCAGATATTATCCAGAAGAAAGAAAAATAATCCCATACTGATAGGTGAACCTGGTGTTGGTAAAACTGCCATCGCTGAGGGTTTAGCCCTTAGAATCATTCAAAAGAAAGTTTCCAGGGTGTTGTTTGGTAAGAGGGTTGTGACTTTGGATCTGGCCTCTTTGGTTGCCGGAACAAAATACCGTGGACAGTTTGAAGAAAGGATGAAAGCTGTCATGAATGAATTGGAGAAATCTCCAGATGTAATCTTGTTCATTGATGAGTTGCATACCATAGTGGGTGCCGGTGGAGCCTCAGGTTCGCTGGACGCATCGAATATGTTCAAGCCGGCCCTGGCCAGGGGCGAAATACAATGTATCGGTGCCACTACACTGGATGAGTATCGTCAGTATATTGAAAAAGATGGAGCCCTTGCCCGCAGATTTCAAATGGTAATGGTTGATTCCACTTCCGTGGAAGAAACTATTCAGATACTGGATAACATCAAGGAAAAATATGAAGATCACCATCATGTTATTTATACGAAGGAAGCGATTGACGCGTGCGTAAGATTATCTGACCGCTATATCAGTGATCGCTACTTGCCCGACAAAGCCATTGACGTACTCGATGAAGCCGGTGCGCGCGTGCACATCAATAATATTCATGTTCCTGATGATATCGTGAAATTTGAAGAAGCGATTGAAGACGTGAAGAAAGAAAAGAACCGCGTCGTGAAAAGTCAGAAATACGAAGAGGCTGCTCAATTGCGTGACCGTGAAAAGAAACTCATTGAACAGTTAGACCTCGCCAAAACAAAGTGGGAAGAAAAAACCCGGACTGAAAAATATACCGTTGACGAAGACAATGTCGCCGATGTTATCGCGATGATGACGGGTATCCCTACAAAACGAATTGCCCAAAAGGAAAGCAATAAGTTGTTGGGTATGACCGCGGAATTGAGTGGTAAGGTTATTGGCCAGGAGGAGGCGATCAAAAAATTAACCAAAGCTATTCAGCGTACGCGCGTAGGATTAAAAGATCCCAGAAAGCCAATAGGTTCGTTTATATTCCTGGGTCCTACGGGAGTTGGAAAAACTGAGTTAGCCAAAGTACTCGCGAATTACCTTTTCGATAAGGAGGATGCTTTGATACGTATTGACATGAGCGAATACATGGAGAAATTTTCTGTATCCCGCCTTGTGGGCGCTCCTCCCGGATATGTAGGATATGAAGAAGGTGGACAGCTTACCGAGAAAGTAAGGCGCAAACCGTATTCAGTAGTATTGCTGGATGAAATTGAAAAAGCACATCCGGATGTATTCAATATTTTACTCCAGGTTTTGGATGATGGTATCCTGACCGATGGTCTAGGAAGAAGGGTGGATTTCAGAAATACGATTATTATTATGACCTCCAATATTGGGGTTCGTGACCTGAAAGATTTCGGTTCCGGAATTGGATTTGCCAGCGCCGCAAAGATGCAGAATGACGAAGAGCAAATGAAATCAACCATTCAGAGTGCTTTGAAAAGGGCCTTTAGTCCTGAGTTTTTAAATCGTTTGGATGATGTGATTGTGTTTAATTCACTACTTCGTCAAGACATCCATAAGATCATCGACCTAAGCCTGGGCAAATTGTTTGCGAGAATTACCCAGATTGGATATAACGTGGAGATAACTGATAAAGCAAAAGATTTCTTAGCCGAAAAAGGTTATGACCATCAGTTTGGTGCCAGACCCTTAAATCGCGCCATCCAGAAATACCTCGAAGACCCCGTAGCCGAAGAAATCCTTAAAGGTGAAATCGAAGAAGGTGGAACGATCCTGGCCGACTATGAAGGCAAAGGCGATCTGCTCACTCTTAAAGTGAAAAAGACAAAGGCTCCGAAGGAGCCTAAGGAAAAGAAAAGTGAATAACTTAACAGCAAAAAGCCGGTTCAAGCCGGCTTTTTTGTTTGTTATGGTACCGGGCATTTTGTAAATTGATCTATGATCTTTCCAGCAACATTGAAAGGCCGTTACATTGAACGGATGACAGACGGGGAATTCTTCTATTTCTGTCAGGATAATAAAGATTTTAAATTCGAAAGAACATCTGAGGGTCAAATAATTCTTATGTCTCCAACTGGATTTATAACAGGTGATAGAAATCGTTCCATTATCAAGCAAATCAGCAATTGGAATGACCAGTATAAATTGGGGAGGGCGGTGGATTCTGATACAGGATTTTACCTTTCTAACGGGGCCATGCGTAATCCAGATTCAGCCTGGGTAAGTAATGAAAAATTAAAAAATATCAGCTCAGCAGAACTCGAAGGGTTCCCACACTTCTGCCCTGATTTTATCGTTGAGCTACGTTCAAAAGGTGACACCTTAAAAGAACTGAAAGCAAAGATGAACGAATGGATGGACAATGGCTGCAAACTTGGCTGGCTCATTGATGCAGACGAAGAAAAGGTTTATGTCTACTACAACAGCCAGGAAACTGTACACAATGGTTTTAACAATCCACTTTCTGGCGAACCTGTTTTACCCGGGTTTAACCTCATCCTTTCAGAACTCCGGGTCTAGCATTACACCACGTAAAGCTTTCTACTTTAAGCTTTAAGCTTCTAAAGACTCATCATATCCTTAAACTTTGCTGCCTGTCTGCGACTCACTTCAACCTTGTCTCCTCCGCGTAGCCTTACCATTAAACCTCCATTAAACCATGATTCAATACCTTCGACCCAACTTAAGTTAACAATATGCTTGCGGCTAGCCCGGAAAAAAGCACGCTCGTCCAGTTTCTCGTCCAGGGCATTCAACGACTTATGGATCATTGGCCGATTATTGTCAAAATACACTTTGATATAGTTTCCGTCAGATTCAAATAATCTGACGTTGGTAAGGCTTACAAACCAGCAACGGTCTCCGTCTTTAACGAAGACCTGATCGTTAAGCCCCAGTTTTTTCTCGGGGCCTCGTTCGGCCACAATTTTTGCCCGCTCTTTTTCCTGTAGCTTGATCACGGTTTCTGACAACCGCTCCGGTTGAATTGGTTTCAACAGGTAATCCAGGGCATTTACTTCAAAAGCTTTCAGCGCGAATTCGTCATAAGCTGTAGTAAATACCACGAGTGGAACAGCATCCAGCATTTCCAGCAATTGAAAACCGGTCTTTCCAGGCATCTGTATGTCCAGAAATAAGAGATCAGGGTTAAGCTCATTGATCATCTGAAAGGCCTCTTCCGCATTCATTGCCTCACCTACCACCTCGATCATCGGATGTTCTTCCAGCAGCTTCATTAGCTCTTTTCTTGCCAGGCGTTCGTCATCAACGATTAGTGCTCTCATATCTTCTTTTTTGGGGTAATACCAGTTCTGTAAGGACAAAATTATCTTTTTCATTCACAATGCGAAAGGATGCATCGTCACCATAAATTAATTTTAATCGCTGAACAGTATTTTTTAGTCCCAGACCGTCCTTACTGGTTTTTTCACCATTTATCAAACACCCACTATTCCGGATTTGGATCCGGAGATGGTCGTTTTCCACCAACGTTTTCATTTTGATGATTCCCCCAGCCGTTAATTTGGATATACCATGCTTAATGCCATTTTCAACCAGCGTCTGAATCATCAGAGGGGGTACAAAAAAACTATGAGAATCCGGATGAATGTCAAACTCGGTGCGCAACCTTTCCTCAAAACGGATAATCTCCAATCCCAGGTAATCCTTCACAATTTTCAGTTCGTCATCAAACCGGGTAAGGCCTTTTTTATCTGATGCCAGCGAACTTCTTAAAATAGTGGATAGCTGATTAATGGCTTGCTTGGATTTTACAGGGTTTTCATCTACTAAAGCCCGGATACTATTTAGGGCGTTGAAAATAAAATGAGGATTCAATTGTGATTTGAGATTGTTCAATTCGATCTGAACCATGGAAGCTTCATATTTCAGGCTTTTATTGTACTGATCAAAATAGTGGTAGGTGAAGTACAAAACATACCACAGGAAAAAGATTACCGCGTAAACCGACGACAATCCCAAAATTATTGCAGGGTCGAAAGCCACTTAGCCATCGAAAATTCCCAACAGATAACTAATGGGCATTCTTAATATATAAACGATGACACCCAGAACAAATGACATGACCAATACACGAGTGATCAACTTAGGCATGCCGATCTTTAACCACCTGCTGGGGTGCACCAAAATCCGGAAAACATGGGTGACAAGCAAAGGGAGTAACGATTCAAAGAACAGAAAAATTACCCGGTCCAAACTGGTGCCACCGGAGGCGATAATACTGGAAACAATTTGCACGACCGCATATAAAAGCCAGCCGCCAATCTGCAATGTCCAGTATAGTCTTTCCCGATTCACGAGCTGATATTATTATTTTGGAGTGGACGTAGTGTAAGAATGATAATCAGTTATAAATATTTGAACTGAAGCAGATATAAAAACAGGATCCCCGTAGCGCCAATGAGTATCCATGATACAATGACCAAGGGTTTCTTGTACGCCAACATTTTTGGCTCCATCGTCAGGGCATTGATAACGAAGGACGCTCCTGCAAAAGCATAAAGACTGAACTCGAGTAAATCGCCAATGGAAAACTGATAAATTCCGACGCCTATGAATATTGCGCCAACCAAATACTGGCGAGTTTGCGCGTTCATTATTTTCTTTCTTTTAATTCGGCTTTCAAAAACATCCCCGTATAACTGGCAGGGTTTCTAGAGACCTCTTCCGGCGTGCCCTTGGCTACGATTCTTCCCCCTTTTGCTCCGCCTTCAGGGCCAAGGTCAACGATAAAATCGGCCGTTTTAATCACGTCCATGTTGTGTTCAATGACCAGCACTGAATTTCCTTTCGCCACCAGCTTTTGCAACACATCCAGCAGATGGGAAATGTCCTGAAAATGCAATCCCGTGGTCGGTTCATCGAGGATATAAAATGTTTTTCCGGTATCGCGCTTTGAAAGTTCTGTAGCGAGTTTGACCCGTTGCGCCTCTCCACCTGAGAGTGTTGTAGCATGTTGCCCCAAAGAGATGTATCCTAAACCTACTTCGTCGAGCGTCTGAATCTTCCGCAGAATTCGGGGCTGCTTTTCAAAGAATGAAACGGCCTCCTCTACGGTCATATCCAATACATCAGAAATCGATTTTCCTTTGAACCTCACTTCCAGCGTTTCGCGATTGTACCTTTTGCCTTTGCAGGTTTCACAGGGCACATGTATGTCAGGCAAAAACTCCATTTCAATCAATCGGAGACCCGCGCCTTCGCACGTTTCACATCTCCCACCCTTCACATTAAAGGAGAACCTTCCCGTTTTATATCCCCTGATCTTTGCTTCAGGTAGTTGTGAGTAAAGATCTCTGATCTCTGTAAAAACGCCCGTGTACGTAGCCGGATTGGAACGGGGTGTCCGACCAATAGGCGACTGATCCACTTCAATCACTTTATCAAGGTGCTCCAGGCCTTCCACTTTTTTGAAAGCGAGCGGTTCTGTTCGTGAATTGTAAAATTCCCTGTTAAGAATGGGAAAAAGAGTTTCATGAATGAGGGTGGATTTGCCACTTCCAGACACACCGGTGATACAGGTAAGTGTACCCAACGGAATATGCAGGTCAATATTTTTAAGATTGTTTCCCGAGGCCCCTTTCAGGATTAAACTTTCCCCTTTACCTTTTCTGCGCTCGCGGTTATAGGGTATGGTAACAGTGCCATTCAGATATCCGGCGGTTTTACTGGATGATCGCAGGAATTCCTGAGGAGTACCTTCGGCGATAACATGACCACCATGCCTGCCGGCACCAGGCCCGATATCGAGAATATAGTCTGACTCAAGCATCATATCCTTATCATGTTCAACCACAATTACGGAGTTTCCAAGATCTCGGAGATCCTTTAGTGCTTTGATGAGTTTCACGTTATCGCGAGCGTGCAAACCAATGCTGGGTTCATCAAGAATATACAATACACCAACCAACTGAGTGCCTATCTGCGTTGCCAGACGGATACGTTGTGACTCACCCCCGCTCAAGGTTCTGATAGGCCTGTGAAGGTGAAGATATTCCAACCCGACATCGAGTAGAAAGCCAATCCGTTTGCGGATCTCCTTTAGAACCTCAGTAGCGATAATCCTTTGCTTTGAATCCAGGCGGTCTTCAAGACCAACAAACCATTTTTTAAGTTCGTCAATTCCCAAAACTGAAAGTTCTGCAATATTTTTACCGTCAAGTTTAAAATGCAGGGATTCTTTCTTGAGCCGGGCTCCGCTGCATTCGGGACAGGTGCGGATAATCGTAAAATCCTCCACCCATTTCTTAAGGGCTTCAGAACCTTCATCTCGTTGCTTCTCAAGAAAGTTGATAATACCTTCAAAACGCGTACTCCATTCAGTTCCGGGATATTTTACAGAGGGTACACCCACGGGCTCATCGTCTCCGTATAACAAAATATTGAGCACTTCTTTTGGAACGTTTTTTATGGGTGTTGACAGAGTGAGTTTATAGCGCTTGAGAATCGCTTCGATTTTTTTAAAAATCCAGATGTCGCGATATTCTCCCAGAGGCAAAATTCCACCGCGGCTGATACTTAGATTCTTGTCAGGGATTACGGATTGTTCAGTGATCTCTTCAATCTGCCCGAGACCATTACAATTCGGGCATGCGCCATAAGGTGAATTAAACGAAAAGGAATTGGGTGCAGGTTCATCATATGACAAACCTGTTTTGGGATCCATAAGGAACTTTGAAAAATGATGGACCTTGCCATCTTCTTCAATCAACATTAAAACACCTTTACCTTCTTTTAAGGATTTGTTGATGGATTGTCCGATGCGGGCAAGGTCTTTCTTATCCGCCATGATTCTGTCCATCACGATTTCTATATCATGGATCTTATATCGATCGACCTGCATTTTTGCGGTGATATCCATGATCGTTCCATCCACCCGCACTTTTGGGTAACCAGATTTACGGATCTGTTGAAAGAGTTCGCGATAGTGACCTTTTCGCCCTTTAATGATGGGCGCCAGCAATACCAGCTTTTTTCCGTTAAAATTATTAAGGATAGTATCCAGTATCTGGTCTTCCGACTGGCGAATCATTTTTTCTCCGCTTAGATATGAAAAAGCTTCTCCGGCCCTGGCATAAAGCAGGCGCATGAAATCGTAGATTTCAGTAACGGTTCCTACTGTTGACCGGGGGTTTCGTGAAGTGGTCTTTTGCTCGATTGAGATTACAGGACTCAGGCCGTTGATCTTATCGACATCAGGCCTTTCCAGATTACCCAGAAAACTCCGCGCATAAGCAGAAAAACTTTCCATATAACGGCGTTGCCCCTCTGCATAAATGGTATCAAATGCCAGGGAGGATTTCCCACTGCCGCTGATACCCGTGATTACCACCAGTTTATTTCGTGGAACAGAAACATTAATGTTCTTTAAATTGTGCTCACGGGCACCAATAACCTCTATATTTTCATGACCGATAAGGTCAATAACTTTTTTCTCTGCTGCTGTTGCTGTGGACATGGCCGGTAAATATGAAGAATACAAAGTTTATATCCATATCGTTTCAAATGAAATGAATAAAAGGCGGCCACACAATGGTTCACAGTTGGCGAGGGGCAATTGATAAGTGTGAGAACACTTGCCGGGAAACCGGAAATCAGAAAGGCTAGTGCCTAATCAAAATACAATAGATGTATTCAATAACTTTGATTTTATCACGCCAATATCCTCCGCTATTAAATTAAATCGTTTGATAACTAATTCAAAACCCGTTGTTAATTTACTTTCAGGATCAATAATCCAATACTCTTTAACCGCGAAACGCTCATATAATTGTTTCTTCATGACGCGATCATGGTCTTTATTGTTCGGCGACAATACTTCTATAAGAATATCAGGAACCCCATGAATGTGCCCTTTTTCATCAATAATCTTCCGATTTTTCGTTTAACACAACAATAATATCCGGTTGTACAACATTTTTCAGTTCATCCAGATATACATCAAAAGGAGCAATAATAACTTCCCCCTTCCCCCGTCTAAAACATCATCACACAATTTTCTACATATTTCCTGAAAAGTTTTTTGATGGGAAAATATAGGCGAAGGGGACCTATACAATTGATTATCGATAACTCTGCCAGGGTCCCCTCCGGAAGCCTTTTATAGACTTCTATCACGTCCTGGGCGGTATTTCAATCGAAGGCCTCATACTATAAAATTACAAAAATCAGTTGAATATGTTGAGACCTTTTCGGGGCTAAAGGTTTTCCAAAACCATCAAGCCACATCCTATCAGGAATATTGTGGAGGAGCACTACGGCACCTCATTCCCGGATGAAATCCTGAGCATCTCAAACCAATCCTGCCGGGCGATTTTAATGTCAACGGCTTTTGCACTTTCAAGGATGCGTTCGGGTTTGGTTGTTCCAATCACAGGAAAAATATTGGCAGGATGGGCTAACAACCAGGCAAGGGCCAGCTGGGTTTCACTTGCCTGATACTTTTCTTTATTAAACCACAGTGAACTTTCTCCGTTTTGTGATACCAGTTTACCCTGGCCCAGGGGAGAGTATGCCATCGGGGCTGTTTCATTTTTTAACAGCACATCAAGCGTACCATCGTAGAGTGCATCAAGTTTACTTAAAGAGAACTCAATCTGATTGGTGACCAGGGGGAAAGGCAAAAACTGCTGAAGCATTTCGAATTGGGTAGGAGTAAAGTTAGATACCCCGAAGTGCAATACTTTTCCGCTTTGTTTCAGCAATCCAAAAGTTTCTGAAACTTGTTCGGGGTCCATGAATGGATCCGGACGGTGAATCAGTAAGAGATCCAGATAATCCGTCGCCAATTCTTTCAGTGAATTATCCACCGATTTAAGGATATGGGCTTTAGACGTATCATAATGTTTGACCCAGGTTTGCGGATGTTTTGAAGACTTCAGCATAATGCCGCACTTGCTGATTAGTTGAATGTTTTTTCGAATGGCAGGATTCTTTTTTATGACCTCTCCAAAGATTTTTTGATTTTCATAATCCCCGTAAATATCTGCGTGATCAAACGAGGTAATGCCCGCATCAATAGAAGTGTTGATCAAGGTATCCACATCAGATGCATGGGCGGCATCCCAACGCCATGCCCCCGCTACAATACGCGAAAGGGCAGGCCCTTTCAGATGAAGGTGTTTACGCTCCATAAATAAAATTCACAGGTTGATGCCTGAATTAAATCTGTGAGTACGATACAGGCTCGAAGAATATTTTATAAATCCTGGATACGGTGTTCGCATACTCAGGCAACTTGGATACTTTCTGCCAGGCAGGATCAGCGCTGAAAGCTTTCCATGCCTGGTCGCGTTCTTCCATGTTTCTAAACACTGTCATATAAGTAAGACAGGGAAGATTTGGACCACTGATATTTTCGCCAAAAAAAACAGGATTTAACTTCACGCGGTTAAAAATATCGAATTCACTTTCGTTGAACATTTTTACTTTACGCGCTACAGCATCCTCACTGTATCCCTCATAAATACGAAATTCAAACAGCCTTTGCCCGCTTGAAGGGACCGCTATTTTGGGATGGCCATCAAAGGCTGTCATTAAAGAACTATCATAACGTTCAAAGACCGCCTGGTCAACCGGGATTTTGCTGTAGTCACCTGCTGCCTGTGCAAAATCTTTATCCTTTTTAAGGTCCATGGTTATTTTTGAAAAATCCTCAAAGGATGCATATGGAATGAGCATATAAATGGTTGCCGGTTCTGATTTGCTCAATTCGCTGAATACCCCCACGTTTTTTACTCCTTTGTTATTGAGGGCAGGTATAAGCGCTTTCGACAGGTAGTTATCAAGCGGAACTTGATTCCTGCGCATATGATAGGTACGGAATTCATATACTTCCTTGCTTTTGGAACCACCTTGCGCGTTGCCTGAAGACAAGCCGACGCCTGCCATGGCAGTAGTCGTCAATACTGATTTTTGTATAAAGTCTCTTCTTTTCATATGACTGATTTTGTGAGCGAAAATAGCATTATTTAGATAAAAAATAGGCGGAATTATATGCGTTCTTATGCCTGTGCTGGTTAATTAAGGCTTCAAAACAGAATACCCAATACTATTAAAAAGCCAAAGCGCGGTTATTTTTTATAAAATCACCCGCTCAAATACAAACACACCTTTTTTATTGGCGACTACTATATCCGATGCATTATCGCCGGTGATATCCTGTGTAATAATATTCAGACCTGAGCCTGAGTCGTTGTCTATCTCATGGCCTTTAAAGAATGGTTCATTGCGGGGCGTATGTTCAAACCAGTATAAAACGGCCGGGTCATGAGCGCCAGGATCATTGTCAGTATCATTATGGGCGAAGAACCGTTTGCCTACTATAAGATCCGGATTTCCATCTCCACTCAGGTCAATCAGTGCTGAAGAATGTGATTGGGAGAATGCATTGCTGAATTCATGTTTCTTCCAGGTCATATTTCCCTGGCCATCTTTTCCTTGTTCATACCACCAGATTCCGTATCGATGGGCGGACGCGCTGACAACGTCATGCAATCCGTCGCCATTCACATCCAGAGCATGCATATGCGAGCAGTCTTCGCCGAGATCAGCCGGATGAAAAACCCAGTTGGGTTTCATACGATCTTCCGGTGCTTCCCACCAGCCTTGTTTTATAATAACATCTTTTCGGCCGTCCATGTTGAGATCGCCAAGACCAATGCCATGAGAAAACCGATCCGTTCCAGGAACGTTTTTTTCACTGATTGCGAACTTGGTCCAGGTTGTAGCTTTCTTATCCAGGGGTGCACGCAACCAAACTATCTGCTTCTCTTTAGAATCTGCGCATAAAATATCGAGACGGCCATCACCATCCATATCCACAAATGCCGGGGATTCATTTCCCACTTCAACCGTTTCATGCAAAATGTGTTTTATCCAGGGGCCGTCTGCATTTTTAGGATTCTCGTACCACCAGGCGACCTTGCCAGGATAATCGATCAGAATAAGATCTATCCATTCATCCTGGTTTACATCAAGACTATAATTTATAAATGAATTGCTGTACTCTTTGGCAGGATCAAAGGATTTTCCTTCAAAAATCTCATGCGCTTCCCAGTCCGGTGCCTGAAACCAATAGGCTCCCGCCATGACGTCGACATTCCCGTCGTGATTAACATCACCCACGGCCACGCCTTCCGAAATAAATTCACGGGTTAAAATATGTTTCTTAAACGCTACCGAATCCGTTGGCATGGCAGATGAAGAGTCAGATGAGGACTCGGACGATTCTTGATTCCTACCCGTGCAGGAAGCAACGAAGATCATGAAGCCGATTCCAAGAATTGTGTTATTTAATATTTTTTTCATGGATAATTTTTAAGGTCTGGTACTTTGCCTGTTCATGGCGTACAGGTTCCGGATTGGTTAGCTTTGAAGGCCCAGTAAATATTTTACCAGTGCATTAAATTCTTTTTGTGAAAGCACATTTCCAAAATGATCAGGCATCAAAGTGTACTTGGACGCTTTTTGTTCTGCAATGTTGGCTTTCGGCACTGAAAATTCCTTTCCGGTAACATCTGCAAATATGATTACTTCCCCTTCTTCCCGACGCAATAATCCGCTCATCACATTGCCATCCTTTAAGGTGATGGTATAATTCCTGAAAGATTCGGATACGTTCCGGTTCGGATCAAGAATTTTTTCAGCCAATGCACGCGGTCCCCATTTCCCCACACCATCGAGTTGCGGACCAATGGCCCCTCCTTCATTTCCAATCGCATGGCAGGTGGAGCAGTTCTGACGAAAAACCATTTTGCCGGAGTCTGGTGAAACCGATTCTGTAAGAGAATTGAAATCAATCAGCCTGGTGTCAATGAGCGTTTGCCTTTCTTTGCTGATTGGCTCAAGCCTGGCAGTTATCGACTGGTATTCTTTCTGCTGAACCTGCGAAATATTCAGCAGTATCCGCTCCTCTACTTTCGGTTCAATAAGGGTTCGTGGCAGGAGCTCGCCTCTTTTAACTTTCCTGAAAATAATATTTTTCCCTTCGGCAGAACCCGCCAATGACATTACAATGGCGGATTGAAGGTCAGGAGGGGCGTTGTTGACTTTACTTAAAATATTATTAACCGCCGGACCAGAAAAATCACCCAGTAACGAGGCCACACGGTTCTTAAATTGAGAAGGTACAGTGTCATTCAATATTTTTCCTGCCAGACCTGCGTTTTTGTTGGTGTCCATGATCAGCAGCGAACGCAGGGCCGAAACTTTTACTTCAATATCCGCTCCGGATCCGGGTTTTAAAAAGGATAATAACGCAGGCTCCATCGTCCGCATTTTATACTTTCCCGCCAGATCAGACGCAAATTTCTGTTTGGCAACCACCTCAGGTGATCTTTGATCAGCACTTGCCGGATATTGATTAAGCAAACCCTTAGCTAGCGCTGTGCCCCACCGTTGAAACTGTGCACTTTCCTTGCCTGCTCTTCGGGCGATTCCCTGTTGAATTCCTTTGAAAACAAAATAGTCTGAATCGACATTTTCTTCTTCTTCCTGCATGGAATTAGCCAGGGCTGGCTCCAGTTGTTCCTCCGGTATATAACGCGCCAGGTGTTCGTATAATGTTGTTAATTTGTCGCCTTGCACAGACGTATTCTCTATATGACGGGCTAAAAATATAGCGGATGCTTCAGAAGGAACCCCGACGATTACGTCCACGAGATATCCGGCATCCCTTTCACTCCATTCCCGGGCAATGACCGACTTCATTACTCCGTCGTTTCTTAAAAGATTTCTCAATACCAGTCGGGTCGTATAAAGCTGATGGGTATCGTTATCGGCAACTTCATTTCGCGATGAAAGAGCTTTCTCCAGCGATTGACTTGTCGTGAACTTTGCTAAAAGTTCGGTAGCAGCTCTCTTTACATGCGGATCTTTATCGTCAAGCGCATCAGCCACCAGTTCAAAATAACTATCTTCCAGGGGATTTTTTTCCGCCAGAATACGCATGGTGTGAGTCCTTACCACAGGATCTTTATGAACAGCAGATCGTTTAATCAAATCATCTTGTAAGGCATCAAGACGTTGCAGGACCCAGAGAGCATGAATGTATTCTCTTGGACTGACGTTGTTCTTATCTATCAAGTCTGTCAGGAGTTTGACCGCAGGTTGACCTATCCGGTCCGCGAGTTGGTCGGCGGCAGCCATTCTAATCACCAGGTTATCGCTGTTCAGGGAAGATACTAATTCACCCGCCGCAACAGCGGTGAGATCTTTCAATGTATTGTGCTCCCCTTTGTAGGTGATTCGCCAGATCCGCCCGCTGATCCTATCCCTCTTCGGGTGATTCAATGGCACTTCATAATGACCAATGATGCTGTTATAAAAATCTGCAATATAGAGCGCGCCATCGGGACCCAACTTAACGTCTACAGGCCGAAACCAGGGATCATCACTCAGTACAAATTCTTCTTCCAGCCTACCTACAGGCGTGGAACCTTTGTAAGAATAGGAATTCCTATATACGCGCGATGCCACAGCATCGCCGATATAAAAATTGCTTTGGTATTCTTTCGGATATTTAACATCAGCGTAATAGGCAATGCCGGCGAGGGCCGTAGCTTCGCGCTCCAGCGGTTTCATATCTGGTGCAAAGCCCATACCTTCTTCTTTACCCCATTGGGTATAATCAGCACCCCTGATGAGTTGATACAGTGGGGAAGTATGACAATCGGTGGAGTATAGATATCCGAGCTCGTCGTAAGCCAGTCCAAAAGGATTGATCCTTCCGTGGGTCATGTGTTCCACCCGGCGCCCGTCAATGGTAAAGCGGAAAGTATTTCCTGAAATCATTTTGATGGAATCTCCGTCGGCGCCCGCAACCGTCGACCGGTTGGTAAATCCGTGACAGGCGTGTATCCAGCCATCATAACCACGCATGAAATTATTGACCATGCCATGCGTATCCCTGTGCTGGAAAGGACCGAACAGAAGTTTGGTGTTATCAGCTTTTCCGTCGCTGTCGCTGTCGGTAAACTTATAAACACCGGGAATACTGTATGCCACCGCCCCATCATGTACAGGAAATATACCGATCGGTATATTTAAGGTATCGCTGAATTGTATAAACCGGTCTGCTTTCCCATCATCATTTGTATCTTCAAGAATAGTGATCCGGTCGGTGCCCTTGCCTGGTGAAGAAGGAAAAGGGTATTCAAAGGATTGTGTCACCCACATTCTTCCTTTGGCGTCAAAAGTGATATTGATAGGCTTTCCGATGTCAGGCTCGGAAGCATACAATGCTATTTCAAACCCCGGAGGGAGTTTAAAACCGGATTGCTCATCAGCTGGTGTGCGGGCTTCTGTCGACCGGATATGTTCGTTAAATTTTTTGCCGCTGAATCTTGTGCTATCGGCGGTGTCGCTTTGTTCGCTTTTTTTACAGCCCACCAAAAAAATGCTGATAAAAAGGGCCATGCCAATAACCTTTCGTACGGTCATTATTTTATTCATTTTTTTAATCTCATTTTTAATTTACGTCAATACCAACGCCGCAATACCTGGAAAGCCATATCAACTTTATAGCACCCGCGTGACCGATGTCTCTTTTGTTACAACCTTTGGGATATACGCTTTCAGAGAAAGAATCCACAAATTTAAGGCTCACATTCCGGACCCCAACGTGAAATATAGTCAAAATGACAGGAAAAAAAACCTCTATTCTGTCAAGGCATAAGCCTTAGATACAATTGAAGCGTCCATAATGTTTTAGTAAAGTTTTAGTAAACTAGAATCCGCCCACATTCCAGCCTTTCCGGTAAACCCGACGAAGGTATTTGTTGGCCTCCTGATGATTGCGGAATTTCATCTTGACAGAATCCCATTCCAATGTCTGGTCAGGCACGCGCAATGCCACCGTACCCAAAAGTATGGCTTCTGTCATTGGCCCTGATTGTGCGAAATAACTTTCGTTTTTTGCCACCCCCAGACAGGCATCCGCAAAGTGGTGGTAGTGATTCCGTTCTTCAAGTTCCGGCGTTTTATAATCTTTGAACTTACTGTCAGGTAACAAAACCGGCATGCCACCGTGAGGAATCAGCAGCGCGCCTTCCGTTCCTATCAGCATGGCAGATTCTGCCGGATATGGATTTCCTGAGTAAAGGTCTTGAATTTCTTGTGGTGGATAAAATTCGCCGTCGAACCATTCCAGGGGGAGCACATCGGAATCCGTTAAAGCATTTCCCGGAAACATCCAGGTGATATGATCGCCCTGTGGCCAGGTATCTCCTCTTCGCGCAGGGGAATTTTTCCATGACTCCTGAACTTTTGCCACAACGGAATGTGGGGCTTTCAAGCCCAGGCCTTTCCAGACGGCATCAAAAATATGGCAACCGATATCACCCGACCATCCGGTACCTAAATCCTGCCATGCCCTCCATTTAGTGGGATGATAAATAGCGGGTGCATAAGGGCGCATGGGCGCTGTGCCAATCCAAAGGTCCCAGTTTAAATGTGAAGGAGGTTGTTCAGCCTGTACAGGGCGTGGTCCAACGAGGCGATAGGTTTCAATGGCGGCCGGCCGGTTCGAACATAAATAAGCGTGCTTTACTTTTCCGATGGCACCCGCTTTTATCCACTGAACGGCGATGCGGTCTCCTTTTGTTGAAGCGACCTGGGTGCCCAGCTGGGTAACAACCCCGTGCTTGATAGAGGCCTCGGTCAGGGCTCTCACTTCAGCCACATCGTGACACAGGGGCTTCTGACAATAGACATGTTTGCCTTCGCGAATCGCGCTGAAAGATATAGCAAAATGATTGTGATCAGGAACGGTAACATTGACCGAATCAATTTTATCCCCCTCCATTTTAAGGAGTTGACGCCAGTCGGTATATGTGCGGGCTTGCGGCAGAAGCTCTGCAGCTTTCTTTAAATTGTTGGCGTCGACATCACATATGGCAACGATCTGTACATTAGGATGCTTCATAAAATTCTGAAGATCATGGAAACCCATTCCCCCCACGCCGATACAAGCGTGATTAAGCTTTTTGTTTTGGGATGCCGCTCTGGCGGTGGACCGAAGCAGTAGTGGCGGCGTGATAGCAGCCGTGGCTGCAGCCAGCAAAAATTTTCGTCGCGATAGACCAGTATTTTTTTTCATTCGTGGAGATTCGATTTAGATTTCAACGTTGCGTTTGTTCTCGAAAAGAAGGCTGATTATAAAAATATTTTTTCCATGGCTGAGGGGAACCCGAAAAATGTTACAGTGAAAAAACCCACCTTCAGTAAAAGGGTTTTTATTTAATCGGTCCCTTTACCCCGGTATTTTTCCAGCTTCGCGAATTCGCGGAATCAATAACGGCCTCACAAACCTTTTGTGTTTCAAGGGCGTCTTTGAAAGTCGGATGACAAGCCTCGGAACCTTCCAGACTCTTCAGAAAATCGGCAGCCTGGTGAACAAAACTGTGTTCATATCCAATAGAGAGTCCGGGAACCCACCAACGTTTCATATAGGGTTGATCCCCATCCGTTACCAGAATGGAACGCCACCCGCGAACAATCGAATCATCATTGTGATCGAAATATTCCAGGCGATTTAGATCGTGTAAGTCCCATCGGATGGAAGCATGCTCCCCATTGATCTCAAACGTATACAACGCTTTGTGACCACGAGCATACCGCGTGGATTCAAAAAGACCCAACGATCCGTTCTCAAAATGACAATGAAAAATGCAGGCATCATCGATTCCTACTTTCTGCAGCTTCCCACTGGCCTGATGTACCCGTTCTTTAATGAAAGTTTCAGTCACCGCAGACACATCGCGGATACCACCATTTAACCACATGGCAGTGTCAATACAATGCGCCAATAGGTCACCCGTTACACCGGATCCAGCAGCATCCACATCGAGGCGCCAAAGCCCTTCGCCACCCTGGGGCAGTTCAGGGCTGATCGTCCAGTCTTGAAGAAAGTTAGCCCGGTAATGGAAAATTTTACCCAGTTTCCCGGAGTTGATAATCTGCTTCGCCAAGGTTACGGCCGGTACGCGCCGGTAGTTATACCAGACAGTATTTCGCACACCCGCCTTTTCAATTGCGTCCACCATTTTTTTTCCCTCCGCCAACGTGCGGGATAGGGGCTTTTCGCAAAGAATCATTTTTCCCGTAGCTGCCGCCGCAATGGCGATTTCTGCATGGGTGTCATTTGGTGTGCAGATATCAATGGCATCAATGTCTTCCCGTGCGACAAGGACTTTCCAATCGGTTTCGCTTGACTCATATCCCCACTGCGCAGCAAAGGCCTTTACTTTCTCGGGATTACGCGAACAAACGGCTTTTAGTACCGGTTGGTGAATCAATTCAGGAAAGAAATTTCCAATGCGATTGTAACCGTTTGAGTGAGTTCTTCCCATGAAACCTCCCCCGATCAATCCAATCCTTAACACTTTATTTGTTGCCATTTGTATGTTCGATAATAAATTTCAAAAAACTCAAATTTGTCAGCCTGCTGCACGAAAGCTAAAAACTCAAATCTATTCTTTCTCATACCACCCATGTAATTGACGCACCTTCACCATGGTTGCCAGGATATCGTTCCAGGTTTGCTGTTTCATCATCACTTCATTCGCGAACATACATCCATCCCAACACACGTGTTTAAAGGCTTTCGTAAGATTTTCATTTTCGTCCCGTAGCCAGAAGCCTGCATCTTTTGCTACGTCAAGTTTGCCATTGGGATCAGTAGCCAGGCAGTGGCGTCCGGTTTTATCATGCGAACCGGTTCCATGAACGGTGCCATCATTCTGTGCAACGTGGAAATCGATTGTCCACGGACGCAATGCCTTAGTAATTGTTTTTAGCCCTTCTGTCAAAGTCTTGCGATCTTTCCAGTCAAATTTTTCAGGAAGGATCCTGTCTTCGGGCCGATTGTATCCCAGCAGATATAACAAGGTATGTGACATATCGGCCTGAAAGCCGATATTGGGTCGGCCAACAGCCTCCAGTGTCTGTACCATCGTTTTCCAGCTATGCATTCCTCCCCAGCAGATCTCACCTTCCGCGGCAAGTTTCTCATTGTAATCCGCAGCTACATCGCAGGCTTCGCGAAAAGTATCAGCAATGAGTTTTGAATTACCGGCAGGGTCCACGGCCCACTTTTGCGGGGAGCTCGCGGAATCGATTCTGACCACACCGTGGGGACGGACGCCAAGCTTGCGTAAAACCTTTCCGATGTGACAGGCTTTGCGCACCATATCAACAAAATGTTTGCGCTCTTCTTTGGTGCCCATGGCGGGCCCCCCCCAGATCGGAGCTACCAGACTTCCAATCTTCAGATTGTGTGCAGAGACCTTATCCGCCAGTTTTTTAATTTCATCATCACTCATATTGATGTTGATATGCGGATCCAGAAGCCCCAGGTCGACGCCATCGAATTTAGCGCCGCCGACGTTAGCCGCTGCTGTCATCTTCAGCATTGTATCAAAATCAATGGGGGGCTCAGAATCCGGTCCTTTACCTACGATACCTGGCCAAGTTGCATTGTGCAGTTTAGGAAAGTTGTTCTCTGGCATATAGGGTAATTTAAAGTTTGAAATTTGAAGTCTAAAATTCAACGTTAGAGTTTCAGGTCAGGGTTATCGGGGCCAAAATGTTTCAGCATCACGATTGGATCAGACTTGGATAAATTCACAATCACTACGCCATCGGTTGCAGCCTTCTCACTGATAAAGAATTCATCATGGGTTAACTGACCGTAACGGATTAATGAAGGTGTTTCAATATCCCACACACCCATTTTACCATGGCCCTGCATCATGATCATACCATACGCGGCGCTGTCTTTAATAGTAACGGTAGCCCCAGGCTCCACAGTAAGTTCCTTTGCACTGAAGTCATGTGATTTGTAACATACCCATGTTTCAGCGTATCCCGCTTCTTTTATTTTGGCTTCTGGCCTGACAGGTTTCGGTTGCATGAACCGGTTCTCCATCATTTTAGGATCTACATTTAAATCCCAATCAATTACTTCCAGGAGCAGGTCAAAATCGCCAATGCGGTCTTTCGGGGTTCCGTTCCAAAGCAATTCTTCCGGAACGATGGCTTCATTTACCAGCGACTGGTACATGGCAAATACATCCGAAGCTTTTTGTGGTTCATAGGTACACATGCTTCCCGGAGCGTGCAGTAAACCAGGAGGCACATCCCATCCGGTGCCTGGCTCCAGCCGATAGGCAGAAGAATAGTTCGTGATTTTGTTATCCCCTTTAGTAAAATTTACCAGGCACTCCCTGATCTGCGCTTTCGTGGTTCCGGGAGCAATGCCGAAAAATGTATACGGGAAATCTCCCCCGTGATTATTGACTTGTGGGGGAAAATAATACGCCTCCGGTTTGCCTAGCTGACCAATCATTTTTGCGTACTTATCATTGTGGTGAACATGATGGGGAAGGGGACCCATGTTATCGAAAAATTTCGAATACATCGGCCAACTGCTATATTTTTTCCAAAGGCGATCGCCGATGAGTGCGCCCTTCAGGTGGTCTACGGCATCCTTTAATAACACTTGCTCCTCTTTAGTACCCTGGGTAAAAACGACGGCGCTTAACCCTTCATTCTCCCCCGTTAAAGGTCCGTTTTTAGCCGGGGTGGTAGAAGAAAACCATCGTTCGTCAATGCCTCCGCGCATCCCGCCCAATACGTAATAATCATCAGGGTGAAGTTTAATTCTCCTTCCCGGAACACAAAATGAACGCGGTACCCAGTTGGGAGCGAGCCTGAGTATGCCTTTTCCCTGGTCTAATGCATTTTCAGCGGAGCTTGATTTGGAAGTCGTTGCCATTAATATTGAAGTTTTTTTAATAATTCATTTATTTTGATCTGATCATCGTGAATTTCAAGTTCAAGGTCATAGCTTCTTTTTGCGCCAGGTTCAAGCATCAATAGCTGATTCTGTTGCCTGGCTTTTATCTGGCCCTCCGGCGGATTGGTTCCGGGTTCCAAACCCGTAACGTATTCTCCCTTACCCCAGTGCTGCCAGTTGGTAAGCCAGGGCAACTGAGCCTTCTGAAACTGCAACGTCATGGCTATACCTAAACTTCTGTTATACAAGCCGCACAGGCATAGGCCCTGATTATCCGCAGCAGCATCGATAAAAGCGACTTCCTCACCCGTGCCGCTGTGGTCGTCAAGTAGTGGCGGACATTGTCGGAAATTGCTGCCTTCCCTGAAAATCCTGGGTTCCCTTGCGGAAGAATTCCACTCCCCTTTCCAGAGAATATCAGTCCCCTCGTCCACCAAAGGCCATCCAAAGTTGAAGTGATACAAAAGCATATGGGGCGTTGTCGTATTCCCAACGTTGATGACTTCATCATGGATACGAATGGATGCCTTTCCAAGGGTTCCCGATAGGGTTCTCCTCAGCTCCAGACTTGGTCCGAAAATCTTCGTCTCCTTTATTGTGCCGGTAATGCTCATTTCCATCCTGCCATGAACCGGGTCTGGTTGGATAATGGATTCAATTTCTGCGACTCTGTTACTGATCATCCCGTGTAATCCCCGTTCACCGTGAGCATCCGCTTCAGGCGGGCCAACATAAGATAGCCCACACGTTGCAAGCAATCCTCCTCCAAATGTCCTCAACCAGTCAGCTCCTCGATGAGAAAACGGTTCCGGAGAGGTTATTCCGAGATGACTGATCCAGGTAAGACTATGGGCATTGTAAAAAGCTTCTGCAATATCCATCGCCCTGTCTATAACAATTTTATAACGCAACCCTGTGCCGGTATTGATCCAGGCAATCCTGGTTCCTCTGCCCGGGCCATTGTCCAACACAGCCGTTTCTATACCACCCAGCTGTGCAGGATTTGATATTTTGTTATGCCAGGATTGTTGCTTCAATTAATTCTCTTTAAACATGATGAACCATGCTACTAAAAACTATAATTTTTTCAACAGAATATTTTTGTACTCCACCGTCATGGGAGGACCCACGTGAACCTGAACCCCGAGAAGGCCTGTATTTTTTCGGTTTACCTCATCATTATCTGTTACGTCACTCATCAGCACATCATTGATAAAATGCTGCAACCGGTTTCCCTTCACCAGGATGCGACAGGTATTCCAGTCCTTACTTTTGATTATTGTTTTCAATGAGTCGGCACTTCCGAGGGAGCCCGTTACTTCTCTTTTTAACCAGGCATTATTTTTCACGGTAGACTTAAATGATTCAGGATTGGTGGCATTGTCCTGGGTATTGACGATTACCTTTTCACCCCGATAAGCCAATGTCGTACGTCCGCGTTCTTCATAGTTCTGGCCTGTGTAATTATTCCGGCCATCAATATCCGCCTGATATCCCCGTAAAGCATGAGCCACGCCAGTTACTTCTTCACTGCGATAATTTATGCCACTGTTGCCGGCTTCAGCAATTCGAAAATCCGCTTTCATCTCAAAATCTTCCGTCGTTCCTCCCCGCCAGATTATAAAAGTGTTGGCTTTGAGAAGGGTTTTCGGAGTCACTTCACCAATCAAATTTCCATTCTCTACCCGCCAATAGGTTGTATCGCCCTCCCAGCCATCCAGCGTTTTTCCATCAAAGATCTGAACAAATCCATCGCCCTGGATATGCGCACTATCGGCTTCTTCGGTTTTTGTTTCAGCGACGCTTTCGTTGGATGTTTTACACCCTCCTGCGAAAACCAGCATGAGTCCAAAAGTAAAAGGTAAAGAAAGATTTATTCTATAAGTAGATTTCATTGCAGTTCTATTTGTCAGGGTTATTATTGATTTTTATACATCTCATGATCTTTATTTCCACCTGCCATTAAATAGGCGATGAGGTCTTTCACTTCCTCTTCATTCAATCTGTTTATCAATCCAGGATACATGACAGAAATGTATGAAAGCTTGGTATTGGTCACCTCCTGTTTAGGGATTTCACGTATAACTTCGGGAGCAAAAGGATTTTGGGAAATAAAATACGTATTATCATTTTCATTCGTAAGCCTTCCTAATACCGAGGAACCATCCTTCATGGAGAAAACGGTCGCGGCATACTGATCCGAAACTACTTTGTTAGGGTCAATAATGGATTCGAGCATATCCTTCGCTGTAAAGCGAGTTCCCAACTGTGAAAGATCAGGGCCGATGTTTCCGCCCTCGCCCCGCATGGCATGGCAGGAGCTACAACGGGTAGCATCGTACATTGTTTTCCCCTGCTCAAAATTACTGCCCTTAAGCTCACCCTCGACAAGCGGCAATGCTTCGTCTAATGTCCACCGTTTTCCAGGTCCTTTTGGCTGAGGTCCGCTGACCAGATCAATTCCCGAATTAGTCAATAATGCTTCTCCGGATAATTTACGATAATGCTCCAGCTGATTTTCAGGAACATATTTCAAGGCTGATTGCCTGGCTTTATTGATAAAGCCAACGTAACTCAAACCACCTTTATAGCCAAATGCTTCATTAAACCATTTAAAATATTTTTCATGCAGTTCAGGAGTCCATCCTGATTTCGCTTCGCTCAATACAGTGGCATAATAGGTTTGTTGTGCGGGCGGAACTTTAGACAACATGTTTGCGATATCCATTCCATACTGCGGATTCCTTAAAATAAGATCTGACGACTGACTAGCTGTTTTTACAATAGGATCATCTTTTGCGGTTTCAATGAGCGCCAGGGTCTTTTCAATGGCGCCCGGTGCCTCCAGAAAAACCAAAACGTTGCTCAAACTCCGGTTAACGCTATTGCTATTGGCAGGATAATGCGGGTTCAGGTATCCCACCAGTTGGGCTTTCATGGCTGGGTCTGGTACACCCATGCGTAATAGAATGAGTTCAAATGTCCGGATCAAATTTATCTGTCCGGCTTCCGACAACGAACCGTAGTTGATGCCTGTCAGGGATTTAATCATTGCGTTTCTGGAAGCGGGTTTGCCATGTCTGGCCAAAGCAATCATGGATTGCATTAAAGCCTGCGGATCTTTCTCTTGCATTGCCCGTGTTTGCCACTGACTTACAGGCTGGTGCTCCACCGCGATTCTTGCCGCATAACTTATAAAACGGTCTTCGTGCTTTAAATAAGGCCAGGCAAAATTTACAGCCTCCTTTTGCGGCTTCCCGTGAAATTCCTCCAATTGTTTTCTCAAGTCACGTGCCTGCTGCCCTTCATCCGAAGCTGAAGCAGAAACAGTTCCCATATTTTGCTTTTCATTTCCATCATGATAAACCCTGTACAGGTCTGACTCCAGCCTTCGGCCTCCCGTAAGGAAATACAGCGCACCATCAGGTCCGATAATTCCATCAGTTAAAGGTAAGGGTGCCCCGGAGAGAAATTCCTCCGCTTCGGCAGTATACGAGGATCCCTCAGGTTTAAGGTGAACAGCGTATATGATTCCAAAACTCCAGTCAGAAGCAAATAAAGCCTTCTTATATTTAGCAGGAAATTTGGCATTCATACCATGAATAAGATTAGTAGGTGAGCCTTGCCCGATGTTGATAACAGGTGGCAAATTATCCGGATAGGCAGGCGACCATTTACTATTTCCAGTCCTCCATCCAAATTCACTTCCACTGGTAACATGACAAATACGGGTTGGCCGGTACCAAGGCATTCCAAAATCCCATTCCATATCCGAATCATAGGTAAACAATTCTCCGGCTTCATTAAAAGTGATGTCAAAGGCATTGCGGTAACCAGCACTGATCAGTTCCCATTGACTACCAAGGGAATCAATCTTTGCGATCCATCCACCAGGAGCCATCCGGTCATTGGCGTGACCTCTCGGATCTTTTATCAATGGAAACATATTGTCTTCCTGCCAAACCTTTGGAAGTCTGTATGCATCCATTGGAGGAACATTGGTATGATTTCCGGAAATGACATAAATGGACTTCTTATCAGGTGCTAATATTACACTATGCGGTCCATGCTCCCCTTCTCCTTCTAGTTCTTTCAGCAACGTGATTTTGTCAAACTGATCATCACCGTCAGTATCCTGCAGACGGTAAAGCCCGCTGCCTTTCTCAAAGTTTTCATTGACTCGGTTGTTCACCATTACATACAGGCTGTTGAAGGCATACAGTAGACCCTGTGCATAACCCATCTTAATTTTAGGTTTGGTACTATCCGCCAGTTCCGCATTGGATTTACCAATATCCAACCGCTCTATTTTCTGAACGGAATCATTACCGATAGGCGCTATTTCCAGACGGTATAAAGCACCATACTGGTCTGACGTAATCATTCTTCCCTTATCATCAAAGGTCATCGCTACCCAGGAGCCCTGATCATTGGCTGATGGGCTGTACAAATGTTCTGCCTTGAAGCCTGCAACTAACTTAAGTTTCGCAATTTTTGGGTTTTGATTCTCCGCATTGTGTGTATCCTTTTCGTTTGTGCAGGAGGTTAAAACCACAACGATAAACGCAAGAAAAAGTAATCTTTTAGCTAAATGTTTTAGATACATGGTGGTTATGGATAGATTAAATTAGAATTTACTGTTGCCAGAGGTTGATATAAAGTAATCAATACCCCGGAAAGATATCTTTAAATGAAATACTAAGCGCACTAAAAATATAGTTCTTTAAAAGCGTAAGTATCCTGTACTATACCGTTTGCACATACAATCAAATCAATAATTCGTAGATATAAAAAAAATTATAGCGTGTCACAGAAATATTACACGACCGCAAATTCCCATGTTTTAAGATTTGTATAAAGGATTACCAGAAAATGCGGATGATACATTTTCGGTGGTCGTTTTTTCGCCTTTTAATGCTCATCGCAACAATTCCCGGATGGAAGGGCATTTTCACATATTAATAACCCGACAAACCGGGGTTATTTAACCTGTTTCTTCAGTATTTTATACCGGTCTCTCAATTCTCTCATCTCCTCCTGATAAGCCGGCTCATCAGCCAAATTCTTTTTCTCCAAAGGGTCGGCTTTCAGATCATAGACCTCCTCATAACCATGTTCAATAAATTTCATGTATTTCATTTCCCTGCTCACCACGCCTTCCACCTGCGGTATTTGAGGACTGCCCAAAAAAGTATGTTCGTAAAAAAAATCCATCCTTCCTGATTGGGTTTCTTCTGCCAATTGGATTAAATCCACTCCCTGCATATTTTCAGGAACTTCAACCTGCGCCAACTTTAAAATGGTGGGTGCAAGATCAATATTTAAAGCTATTTGGTGCGAAACTTTCCCCTTAGCAACACTTGCCTTCCGGGGATCATAAATAATTAATGGCACCCGGATGGATTCTTCATGTCCATACCACTTTCCTTCCATTCCATGTTCTCCCAGGTAAAAGCCATTATCGCCGGTGAAAATGATAATGGTATTTTCGTCCAGATGCAGTTCTTTCAATTGTTTCCTTAGTCTTCCTACCACTTCGTCCACACCGGTGATGAGACGATAATAGTTTTTAACGGTTGATTGATGCAGCTCAGGCGTCGAAAAAAGTGGTTTCCATCTTTTTCTTGCAATATTCTCCGCTGTACGGAAAAAGTCAGGGAAGGCGTTCCAATACTTTGGGTCGGCAGTTTCAGGCACCGGTAAGGTATCATTCTCATACAACCCTTTAAATCGTTCCTGCGCAATAAATCTTGGTGGATCGCCATCTTGCTCATGAGGCGCTTTAAAACTTACCGACAGGCAAAAAGGCGATTGCTGCTTATACTGACTCAAAAAACGGTTTATATCATTACTTACCTTATCGGTGTGATGTAAATAATTACCGTTTTCATCCGTTAGTTCATAGTCGGGTTGCCCTTTGATAGAGCAGTCCCAGAAATCGTACTGCTCCTTCGGTTGGTCTTTGGGATTCCCTACGCCATATTTTCCGATAAAACCAATTTTATATCCCGCCTCTTTCAAAAGCATCGGATAAGTATTTTTTAACGCTTCGGTGGGAAGGCTGGTATTAAAGTCACTGATTCCATGCCTGGACTGATATTGACCGGTTAAGATACTGGCACGGCTCACGGCGCAAATTGCCGTCGTGACATACGCATTGCGAAACAGGAGGCCTTGCCGCGCAAGGTTATCAAGGTTAGGCGTTTGAATGATAGGGTTTCCCATAACGCCCAAAGCATTCCACCGGTGATCATCCGTGAGAAGGAAAATAATGTTTGGACTTTCTAAATTTTTTTCAGCGCAGGAAAATAGAATGGTAATAAAAATCAGACTGCGCGATACCGTCATCCAAAAATGAATTTGTTTTTTTATGGCTTCCATTTTACATAAATATAAAATAAAGGATCTACAGTAGATTAGGCCATACCTTTGTTGGTGAAGAACACCAACAAAGGATAGCGGGTTAGGGAAGCACCCCACTGAATTTAATCTAAAATTGGTTGACCCTTATAATTGATTTTTTGGTAGGGAATGGTTTCCGTTTCATCTACCACATAATTCCATTTTTTTATATACTCCATCCCGGGTCTGAATTCATCCTTCCGGTCTTTTAGTGTTTTTTGCAGCGCCTTCTCCAGCTTTTTTTGTATTTCCGAGTATTTAATATTACCAACCAGATTATTTGATTGAAATGGATCTTCTGAATTATCAAACAATAACCAGGGACCACTCAGATCTTTAGCGTAAGTATATCGGGCGGTTACTATGCCACGAAATTCTTTCCCTCCTTTCTTTCGGGTCCATTGACCGAAGGGTTGAACACAGGAAATGAGTGTATGGTTTACCCTACTCTTTTTATTACCCTTTAAAATAGAGGAGAAGTCTAATCCCTCGACTGACTTCGGGATTTGAATATTGCATAATCCCAATAAAGTGGGCATAATATCAGGTGAATTCAGCAGAACCTGTGAGGTTTTCCCCGCCTTCCCGAAAACGGCAGGGTAGTGAATTAAAAACGGAACCTTGATACTTTCCGCATAGGGTTGTTGCTTATTCCACGAACCATGCGCGCCCAAAAGATCACCATGATCCGCGGTAAAGACGATGATGGTATTGTCTTCTATGCCAGCATCTTGTATGGTTTGCCATATTTTTCCGATCCCCTCATCAATGGCAGTAATGTGTGAATAATATCCCCTAAGGTCCTTCTTTACTTTCTCTCGAAATTCTGCCGGTACATTTTTATTTATTTCAATGTCCTTATTATCATACATTTTACGATATTTTTCCGGCGCGGTCTGATAAGGGTCATGGGGAGGTCCCATTGAAATGAACAGCACAAAGGGACTGGGCTGCCTGGAATGTTCCTGGATGTAAGCACAGGCATCTTCGCTTTGGGCAAGCGCATCGTATCCATCCCAGTATAATTTTTTATCAGCGTGGCCGGAATAATAGGGCGATTGATTGTAATCGTGCGTACACTCCAGAGCCTTCCAATATCGAAAACCTTGTCGCCGGTTTTCCGGAATGTAGGCACTCCTCCCATGACCATCCATATGCCACTTGCCGATAAAGCCCGTCTTATACCCATGATCAGCATACACTTTTCCCAGTGTGGTACTGGCCGTATCGAGCATGATGTCATTCATAAACAAGCCATGGGTTAAGGGGTACTGCCCGGTCATTAACGAAGCCCTGAAAGGGGTGCAAACCGGCATTCCCGAAATCGCGTTTACAATGTTAATGCTACTGTATGATAACCGGTCAACGTTAGGGCTAATCACATTTTTATCCCCGGAGTATCCCGTTGCCTGCGCACGCCATTGATCGACCAGTATGAAAACAATATTGGGTTTTTTTGGATTTGGATTTGGATTTGCAAATAGCAAGGCGGGGGTTATTTCAAAAAATAGTATAGCGGAGAGCAGGGTGATAATCTTTTTCATGTCTGAATTTGCCATTTAAAACCGGTATTAATTTAATCTTTAATAATCATGGTTTTCCCCTACCCTAATTACCCGTGTTGGTGAAGAACACCAATAAGGGCGGGGGGCCAGGGCCCTGGCATCGTGCGATAGTCAAGAACAAGGATTTAAATATAAAAACCGGGAAATCCCATAACATAAATCCAGGTTGAGATAATTTATTTTATTTCTTTGATTCTCACATTCCTAAACCGATGGGCAGCCCCGGGACGCCAGGCCCCGGGCATGTTAAAACCCCCTGGTGCGGGCATATACAAGGCACTCCAGTGCGATTGGAAACCAATCATTCCTTCGGTAGCACCTGCAGTAAAATCGTTTTTTGGCTGGGCAACATCCCACATCTTTACATCATTCACCCAAAGTGTGATGCGGGGAACTGCTCCTGCCATACGTATGCGAAAAGCATTCCAGTCGTTAGGCCTCCAGACTTGTTGAATGCCCGTTGCTTTTGCAGGCTCACTGATCGCCATCCGCTCTCCAAATAAATCACCAGTCGCTCCCGGCCAGGCCAGTTCAACCTGATAAGCCTGTCCGCTTTCAGTTGACCTCAGAAAAATTCCGCCGTTGCAAAATGAATCAATCCTTACTTCCACATACAATTCAAAATTCTTATATTTTTTATCGGTCAATAAAACCCCGCCCTGCCCATAGGGATTTTGCTTCAATGTAATGACGCCATTCTCACCGTAGAAATTTCCGGTTGTTCCCTGATGTGATGTTCGGCTGATATGCCAGCCTGCCAGATCTTCGCCGGAAAAAATGGGTCTAAATTCACCTGGTGTTTTTTCAGGGTGTACTTTTCCACAGCCGAACAGCAGGAAAAGGGACATCAAAAAAGTAAACAATTTCAAAAAAACCATCATGCAAAAAGATTATTCTCGCCTGGATTCCATCACCACACGAAAACCAACATCCCATCCGTTGCCTGGTCCTGCAGCATGGGTGAAGTACGTGGCATTTTTTACATCGCCCACAAAAGAAGCGCCCTTCAATACGTGTTCGGTTCCTGCCTTTAGCGGAATGGGATCAGCAAAAGTTTTCTCATTATAATAATCCTGAACCCACTCCCAAACATTGCCAAGCATATCATAGATACCCCAGCTATTGGGTTGCTTTTGGCCAATTTTTTGAGTGGTGACGGCGCCTAATTGGGCCGTGCGCTGAATTTCGGGCCACGGAATGTCAGTCTCTGCCCCGGCGCGCGCTGCATACTCCCATTCGAACTCTGTTGGCAACCTGTATTTACAATCTTTCTCCAACCTGTTTAGTTTGGTCAGGAATGCCTGCACGTCATTCCAGGTCACAGTCTCTACCGGATGACTATCTTCGTCTACAATTTTCCCACCCTGAAAAACGGAAGGATTGTCACCCATTACTTTTTTCCACTGCCCCTGAGTCACTTCAAATTTTCCAATGAAATAAGGGCTATCAATGATCACTTCAAAACCTTGCGAAAAATCGGCTGTTGCCATACGCTTTGCCAATTCAAATTCCTCCTTATTGTAGGGCCTGCCTTCACCCATGTACATCATCATTAGTCGCTTAACATCTTTCATGGTGTCCTCAGGAACAGGATACGGTGGCTGAAATTTGCCCACCACCATGCGACCGGGTTCTATCCGGATAAATTCCATCCCAATACTATTCGAAAAAGTATTGCTCTGCCCCGTCGCAAAATGGCTGCCTGCAACGAGACAGAAAAAAATATGCGGGATCCAATTTTTATTCAATACTTTTAAAGTAAATGACTGCTCTAATTAATCACGTTCTTCATATTTATCATTAAAATTTCCGCCAGGGGCATTAATGATTCTTCCGGCTTGACCGAATCGTTCGTGAAAACAAAATAAACATCGTGCATTCCTTTCGTTGGTTTCAGATCCGCAATCGACGGAATGGTAAATGAATTTTTATCCGCCCCGGGGGCAAAAAACTTCTTTTCATTAATCCTGGGATATCGTTTTGTTCTTACTTCCTGTCCTTTGGTCATTTGCGTTAATCCTCCAAAGGCGCCGCGGTATCGCGTATTAAATTGTTCCGGGGCGATGACGGTTTCACCTATCAATTCTCCGTCAGGACTTCCCAGACGGATCTCCACCTTGCCACCAGGATAAATATCATAAAGGTGCCAGTTTGGGCGAAATGAGATTTGAACGACACCTGTGAGGTCAACACTTCTAAATAAAATATAGGCGTTAGGCTTTACGGTTAAAAACACATACTCATCCAACTGATCGCGGAGTGCACCACGCTCTAAAACATCGGCATTAATGGGTGTTAGTTTTGGACTGCGAAGCAAAATAACCGAATCGGTGGTGTGGGAAGGGCCGCCTTGTATACCTTTATCGGTATAGGCGGCGCGTATTATGTAGGTGCCTTTGCCGTCGTCATGATCGGGCACACGGGAAATAAAATTTCCGCTTAAGGGGAGGGTTTTGTGAATAGTTTTATTCGTGTTCATTATATAGTGCACAATAATCCGTGCATTATTTTCTGTGATGGAAGGGTGGGCCGGCATATTATTATCCGTTCCCCAAATACCCGAACTTCCTCTAATGATACGCTGGATCAATTTTTCTGCGGCTTCCGGATCGCGCTTGTATCGATCAGCGATTTGTTTGAACGCCGGGCCTACCGTTTTTACATCCCTTGTGTGACAGGTTTTACAATCGCTGTTGTTAATCAACGCCTGGGCTACGGCAAATTGTGAGGAGGAATCTGCATCAGATTGGAGAGTCATAACAGCAGCGTAGTCAAACCCGGCGGATACATAATCTATACTGATGGAAACCTTTTGGCTGTCTATTTTCCCTGAGGCCAGCGTCCCATCTTCGTGATCGATAACGTCCACCTTATAGTCGATCTGACTATTATTAAAGAAAAAAGTCTTATTTCCAGCGTGTCCCAGCAATACCCGAGGTGGTTCATTGCCCGCAATAACTTTTAAAGAAGCTTTACTGATTCCGTCATTTTCATCTTTAACGGTAAGGGTGGCGGTATAAACACCTGGTTTATCAAAAGTTACCTTGGCATCCCGTTCCTTGAAAGCCCTTGCTTGCCCCTTCGGTGAAACAACCTCCCATTGGTAAGTCAGCTTGTCTCCGTCGTAATCTTTTGAGCCCGAACCAGAAAGGGTTGTGTTAAAAGGAACGGAACCACCTCTTTTTAATGCCGATGCTACTACCACAGGTTTCCTGTTTCCGGCATTGTATTCTATCCGCACCAATTTTGATTCACGGGCTGAGCGGGATGGATTGCTGCCGTATTCAAGCACGTACAGATCCCCCTCCGGGCCAAATTTTGTGTCCAATGGTTGAACAGGATGATAATTAGGCACAAAACGTTCCATGAATTTGTAATTGCCATTCTCATCCAATGTAACAGCCATTATCCAGAAGCGGGAATAATCTGCGATCAGCCATTTATTTTCATAGTATGACGGGTATGGTCTCTCAGGATTCTTAAAATCCGCTCGATGATACATTGGTCCTCCTATGGCGCACCGTGAACTTGAACCTACCAAAGGAAATTTTTCCGAGGCTGAGTAGGGATAATAAATGAGGGCAGGCTGTGCCGGAGGTAACGCTGTTAGGCCCGTATTGTTAGGTGAATTGTTCACAGGTTTATCAGGATTTATTTTTTCACCCACCTGGTTTTTATGGTAATCGTACTTTGGTATGGCAAGATTATCTGCAATGAAGTAAGGCCATCCAAAAAAGCCAGGACCCTTCGCCTGATTTTGTTCATCGTAACCACGCGGCCCTGTTTCGGTATCCTGATCCTGGTCTGGGCCGATCTCGCCCCAATAAATCCAGCCGGTTTTGCTGTCAACCGATACACGCCACACATTGCGATGCCCCATAGTATAAATTTCGGGCCGGGTCTTGGGAGTACCGGGCGGAAATAGATTTCCCTTCGGGATGGTGTAAGTGCCATCAGCCTCCGGATGAATACGCAAAATTTTCCCACGCAGGTCATTGGTGTTGGAAGCAGCACGCTGATCATCGAAATTTTGTTTTCCAGCGCGCTCATCTGTTTGTGCCAGCAAGCCATTACCAGTATTGTTGCCGACGGTCAGGTATAAATTGCCCTCGCGGTCCCACGCTGTGCCTCCACCTGTATGATTGGTTTGCTGACGCTCTACGGGAAACTTTAACACTACAACTGCCGAATTTTCCACAAGTTGGTCGTTAACCAACTCATATCGCACGAGCTGAAAAACACTTTCATCAGGTGGCGCAAACTGAAGATATATCCAATGATTTTTTTCAAAAGCAGGATCCAGGGCCAGCCCAATTAAGCCTTGTTCATTTTCACTATAAACAGGGATGGTAGCAATAACCGTTACAGAATTCGTACGTGGATCGAATTTTTTTAATCCTCCCTTGCGTTCAATGATGTATGCGGAACCATCTTCACTTACCTGAAACATCATCGGTTCATCCAGTGATCCTTCGGGCGTTAAAACAACAGGATTAAAACGGTTGTCTTCAGGCTTTACATTTTGGGCGAGTCGTGAGGAGGTTTGGTGCTTGACTTCTTTCCTACCACACGAGATAATTCCCAGAAATGCAATTGCGAATAATACTTTTATTCTCACCGAGTTACTCATTGCGGCAGATTACTTTCGTTTCAATGCGTCAGCAATCGCTTTTTCTGCCAGCTGTCTCATGATTCTGTAACCTTCTTTCGTGGGGTGGACCTCATCCTTTGCCAACAGTTTTTGCATTCCGTTTCTGTCATCCACCACCGCGGAAAAATAATCGAGATAAATCATACCATTACCTGTAGCAAAACTTTTAATCATTTTGTTTAAGTCGATTACTTTCTGTGCCGGCTCTAACCCTGGTCGCCAGGGGAAATCATAGGCTGGCAATACCGAGGAAAGTATTACCTGGATCCCATTTGCCTTTGCGAGCAAGGCCATACTCGAAATATTATCCATGATGGCTTCGAGTGTAGTGGGCCCTGTATTTTGCGCGATGTCATTAATGCCTGCCAGGATCACAACCGCTTTTGGCTTCAGGTCGATAACATCCTGATTGAAGCGTATCAACATTTGCGGGGTAGTTTGTCCGCTGATACCGCGATTGATATAGGGCTTTAAAGAAAAATAATCCGGATCCGCATTTTTCCATCCTTCGGTGATAGAATTTCCCATAAAGACCACTCTTTTTTCTCCTGCTGTTGGCGGGCTTATTTTCTTGTTGTCTTCCTGAAACCGATTCAGATTTGCCCAGTCATTGCGAAAGCGTTCCTCGCTTTCATTTTTACGTTGCAATATTTGTTGTGGGGTAAATTTTCTCATGGGGTGATTCGGATCCGAGGGCAAAATAATCCTTGTCCTTCCAGCCAATCACCAAAACGATCGATCCAGGAATCCGAAGGAAGGTTTTGTTTTCGCATTCCAAAACCATGGCCTCCCGTTGCATACATATGCAACTCTACCGGTTTCTTTGCCTCTAACCACTTGTCATACAATGATGTGCTGTGCGGGGCAAGACCCAGCTGGTCATCTGTTGCGGCCACGATAAACATGGGTGGTGCATTATCGGGAACCATTTTATTTGCTAACGGGGTCAGATATGCGTAAACCGGGGCTACAAAATCCGGCCGGCTCTCGCCTCGGCCTTCAAAAGTTACTCCTGCTGTTACGGTACCGCCAGCTGAAAATCCAATGATTCCAACTCTTTCAGGATTGACACCATATTCAGACGCATATTTTCGTACATATTTGATCGCTTCGAGTCCATCCGAAATAGCCAATGGAATTAACTGGGAATTGTCGGCATCGAATTTCGTCTCATCTTTCATTTTTGCCGTCATCTCAGCGACCGGATCATTCGTTTCACTCTTCACGAGACGATATTTTAAAACAAAGGCCGCCACTCCTTTAGTGTTAAGCCATTTGGCGACATCAATTCCTTCGCTGTTAATAGACAGCGCATGAAACCCGCCACCGGGACAAATCACCACGGCTGTGCCATTGGCGGTAGCGGCCGGAGGAAGGTAGGCCGTGAGTGTTGGCACAGCAACATTATAAACAATTTGGGTTTGCCATATCTCAGAAAAAATTTCTTTTTCCTGCCAGGTCCAGTTTTCCGAACCAGGCGGTTTATCAGGATAAAGCGGAATCACTTTTTGGCCGTTAACAAGAAAAGTATACAGACAAAAGAAAATTGTAATTTTTATATTCATGGGAAGAATGTTTAAAGATAAATGGGCAAACAATTTAACATTGAATATCAATGTCACCATGACAATCCTGCTTTTTTTACAGAAAGATTATTGAAGATAAGATTCCGAAGGGGTATCGAATTTTTAAGCAGCTTTTAAAGCGAATCATTTATTAATTGCGGATCATAACCCATGCTTCCGACACATTTGTTGAATAAATTTTAAACCCTTCTCAGCCATATCCCAGGGTTTGGAATATTCGCGCCAGACATTAATGGCGTTGGCAAAATTGGGATCATTTCTGGTAAAAGCTTCAATCGTTAGCCAACCTTTGTATTCGATGGAAGCAAACGTGGAGAAAGTTTCATCCCATGGAATATGTCCATCTCCGGGGGTTCCACGGTCATTTTCGCTGATGTGGACGTGTTTCAAAACGGGAGCAATTTTTTTAATAGCCTCCGCTAGTTTTTTTTCCTCGATGTTCGCGTGATGGGTGTCAAACATGGCCTGTACATGGGGATGTGAAACCCGCTTGACCAATCCCGACAACTGTTCCATTGTGTTGCACAAATAACACTCAAACCGGTTGAGGGCCTCCAGGGTTAGTACGACCCCTGCCTGGGCTGCATATTCACCTGCTGCACGAAGAACTTCTGCACTCCAGCCGAACTCTTGATCCTCCGGTGGGCGGCGATTAGTAAAAGTAGCAAATGCCGAATGAAAAGGCCCGCAAATGATTTTCGAATCCATGACCTGTGCGCAGTCAATAGCTTCCTTCAATCTGTCAATGGCCTTTTGTCTGACCGCCTTGGATTCACTAATGGGATTATCATCGGGGCCAACACCCAGCACACAGGTAGATTCTAATCCAATGGAGCGCAGATGATTTCCCAAACGTTTATAGACAGATTTATCGCGTTCCTCCATAAAGCATTCTATTCCATCATAACCCAACTCCTTTAACTTTTCGCAAATGCTCAAAAAAGTCTGTGGAAGTCCTCCGGACCAAACCAGTAAATTGAATCCGATTTTATTCATGTCTCTTTTCTTGAATGAGAGGGTATCGATTATGTGAGATGTTCTTGGGTATATGCGCTGTCTTCTGGTATTTATTGTGTTTGCCGGTATTTTACATTCATAGTTATTTTACCTGCCCATTTTTCCGGAACCGGTTTTCCAAGCGCCCAGTGAATGGCATTAATGGTGAGTCTTTGAAGAGCTTCCTCCTGAAAATCCTCCGGATGCCCAAGGGTTGTCATAAAAGTTTTTCCTCCCGAAGCCGTTTGCCACGTCCAGGCTACAGGATTCTCAATGGCCTCGGCCGAATTCGGGTTTACGGATTTACCCATCAACAGCCACTGAGAGCCTTTTGCAGGATGATCGGGTAAAACCTTGTATAACCAGGATGGAACATGAAAATTCGGGTTGACTCCCGTCAGTATGGGATGGCTTGCAGATTCCCCAATAATGGAAACATCGGTACTGCTTTCGTGACCGTAGTGCGTATGATTGGCTGCACCACCCCAACCAGGAGGTGAACCAAATGCTACCTCACCAAATGCATTCCATTTTTCAGATGGATGGCCCTTGGGGAAATTAAAAGAATGGGTAGATGTCCTGAACCCCATAACGGGCTTTCCGGATTTTATATAATCATCAATATATTTCAACTGGTCATCAGGCAGTCTGCGCCACCGGAGAAAAAATACAGCCAGATCAGCATCCTTCAAGGTCTCCAAACCCGGAATGTTTTCTTCCGCATTATGGTCAGGCGAGGATTTCAGCACGATGGTTTTCATGCCGTAGTTTTTTTCGAGCTCTGCCGCAATGAGTGGCATAGTGCTTTCACTTCCGTATTCATGATCACCGGTAACAAATACCACGAGCGGTGCTTTTGTCTCACTGCTTTGTTTTGCAGGTGTGCACGATGAGATCATGCCGGCCAGGAACAGCAATAACACGACAACCCTATTTAATCCTGAAATTTTTCTCATAAATGATAAGCTTTTTTGTTACGATCACGTGATGTCAATTTAAAGAGGATGTTGCTTGAGCAATTCAGAAGGAGAATAGAATCCACTTTTTTCTTTAATGTTCTCGCGTACGCTCTTAACTTTCTCCGGTGCAATGGCAGAAGCCTTATTACCAAAGCTGTTTCGAACGTAGGTGAGGACCGCCGCTACTTCATCGTCCTTGAGCAGTCCTTCAAAGGGCGTCATCGGTACTTGCCCGCTATATTTAACGCCTTGTACTTCTACCGGACCCTGCAATCCCTTTAATACAAGCTTAATTAAACGATCCTCATTTCCCTCAACCCACGGGGTACCCGCAATCGGCGGAAAACCGGACGCTGATAGTCCGCGACCGTCGGGCTGATGACAGGTGATGCAAAAACCTTCGCGGGCATAAATTTCCTTGCCTTTGATGAACAGGTTCCGCTCGGCGCCTTTCAAATGAGTTTTAACGGATTCTTCTTTTTTCTCTTCCCATGACTTTCCGTTCAAATGAGCCAGGGCAGTTTCATACGCAGGCTGCATCCAATCGTCGAGGGGTTTCTTGCCTGCTTCCATCACGATCGGCAGCCCCGTTTCCTTATCTAACCACGATGCTGCGACCAACGCTTCCAACCGAACGCGACCGTGTTCATCGCCGGCCGCCTGCATGAGTAACGCAGGCTGATTTTTAATTTGGTGACCGGAATAACGTAGCACCCGTACGCCGGCAGCTCTTGCCCGGTAATCTTTCGATTGGAGGACCTGATGCAGCAAACTTTCGTCAACATGGTTTAAACCCCATGTCACCCACAATGCCTCCAGCACATGGTGATCATACTTCGGGTCTTCCAGATTCAGGTTAGCGACCCATTTCTTTACTTCTGGGATCACCTCATCTGCCTTTCGACTTCTCAGTTCCCTTCGCGTGCGGTACCGGGTTCTGAATTCCGGGAGTTTAAGATTATCAAGAAGCTGTTCGATACTGGCTCCCGCAACAGGCGCCGGTGTTAACAATGGTCGTGATGGGTACGTGATCCTGTAGATCCTTCCGTGCACATGATCCCGCAGCGGATCGCGTGCGTTATGCTGCATATGGCCGATGAGTATGTTGTGCCAGTCAACCAGATACAGCGATCCATCGGGGGCGAACTCCATATCAACAGGCCGGAAATTTTTGTCTCGTGATGTAACAACGTCCTGACGATGCTGGCTTTTGTATCCCGTACCTTCGTCTTTCATGGTATGCTGTTTCATGCCCAGAAATCCAATCGTATTATTGATCAGGAGATCGCCCTGTACTTCGTCAGGAAAATGTCTGCTTGAAACAAACTCCAGCCCTGACGTCGGACGAACCTTGTGTTTTTCTTCGATCAGGTTTTTGGATTTGTGTGTGGCTACGCCGTACAGGGGTTTGATTGAACCAGGTAGCATCCATCGCACATCAGGTCCTGAAGTCTCGGCGAAAAAGTTCTCACCCCATTCATCAAATGCGATACCCCATGGATTGGGTATTGACAATTGTGCTGTCCGCTCAAGATGTCTGCGCGTTGGGTTATACCGGTAGAATCCGCCGTTTGTTCCGCGTACAGGCCCGTAAGATGTTTCGACACTTGTGTGGAGAAACACGCCTTCAGCCATGTAGATAGCCCCTGAAGGGTCCGCCGCATAGGCGCTGTGCGCATGATGCGTGTCGTGATCATCAAAGCCACTCAGGATAATTTCTTTTTTGTCAGCCTTGTCATCGCCATCAGTGTCCGTTAGCAATATCAGGTTTGTTCCCTGCGAAACATAAACACCTTCGGGAGCGAATTCAAATCCAACCGGAAGATGTAGGCCATCTGCGAAGACTGTTTCCTTATCAGCTTTACCATCGTTGTCGGTATCCTCCAAAATGATAAGTTTATCATTCGGTTTGGAGTCACCGGGTTTATAATGGGGATAACTGGGCATGGTAGCAATCCACAGCCGACCTTTATTATCGAACGATAACTGGACCGGGTTGGCTACATCGGCAAATTCTTTCTCGGAGGCGAACAATTCAATTTTGTATCCGGGCACAAGGTCAAATTTATCCAGGGCATCTTGTCCGTAAAGGTATTCAAGACTGCCATTCTCCTTGGGATTGTAATTGGTTTGAACCGGTGGGAGCGTGGTCGTTTTGTCGTCGTTAGCTTTAAGGTCCGTTTTTATTCCTTTGCTGGCCTGCCATATGGCCTGGTCTCTGATGGCTGTCATTTCCCGGATCTTCTTAAGTTCGGCCGGATAGTTATCGGGGCCAAAAGGATTATACCGGCGCCCAAAAACATGAACGCCATTGGGAATTTTATAATCATTATGCCACATCCAGTTTTTCTCCATTACGGCCGCGTGAATAAGATCGCGATGCTCACCGGCTTTCACTGCAGACTTGCCAAACAACTGATCAGCTAACAGTTTTGAAAATTTTTCGTAGCCGGCGTCATTGAACTGCGAACCGTCAATTGTCAGCGGTTCATCACTGGACCCGAACCAATCCTTCGAAGGTTCATAAGCATCTACAAAGCGTACGTTATTTTTTTGGGCAACGTCCCTCATCGCATCTGTGTAAAGAGAAAGATTCTCATTTTCTTTTTCCCCATCCGGCAGGTCAAATTTGTCGGAGAGGTTTTCAAAGGCGATTGGCGAAACAATGGCCAGCTGAACGGGCGACTCGCCATTGTACTTTTGTCGTAACGTGTGATCAATAAAAGCCTGTAGTTCAGCTTTGAAGTTCTCAAGTCCTTCCCTGCCCTGAAACGATTCATTGAAACCAAAGAAAGCAATGATGAAATCTGCCTTCAGGCGTGCGAGCCATTGATCGGGTGCTTCGAAATGACCTTCGCTATTGGAATTGTTGGCAAGTTCGGTCTGGAATTTTTCAGCTCCAGGAAATGCCCACGGCGATACCCGTCCTGCATGAGGACGAAATCCCGGTGTATCTCCGCCATCACACATGTTGCGGATAAAAAGCAGGCTATCGGGATAACGCACGTGCATTTCGGTTTCAAAATGACCAAAGTTCATCATGCGGGATCCAAGATTATTTCCAATCATCAGAATGTGTGAACCTTTCCTAAGGGTAATGGAATCAGATTCCCGCTGGGCGCACTGCGCAATGCACAGTGCCATGGCCATAACGCTAAAAATCGCGGCTAGCGTTCTATTTAAAATACCATTTCTAAGAAATTCCATTTGTTCTGCGGTTGGGTTCGGGATATTAAATGTAAATGTTACAAAAGAAAAATCTTATTGTCGTGGTTTTTTTGTTTAACGGCGCCGGGCGTAAATCAGCCGCCTATTCCTGGTAGATAGTAAATTGTAAAAGCTTTCCTTATCGTAAATCGCGACAGTCACGCCTTTAATTAATAAATATTTCGTCAATTAACAGCAACGCGGGTCTTTCTTTACTCTTATGCCAGACTGGAATTTTCATGACAGGTTTAGCGATGATTTTAAGGTATGATACCTTGTGGGCTTTAAACGTGCAATCAAAAACCCTTATATATGGTTTTATGTAATCTGTTGGATGTTCCGGTTTCATCTTGCCCAGCAGGGTGAGGTTATCTTGTGAATCCCCACCCCAAACCTCAATGACCTCCGGTGGAAAGATAAAGGTCTCTGTTTCAACAAGCGTGTTTATCGCTACGGAAGAAACGATTTTTGCAGTTTTAAACTCCAAAAGTAGATCCATGTCATTCTTGATGAATCCTGCCCAGTTATTGGCCCAGGCCGGGCTATTGGCATTAAAAGTACCAAGTTCGTGATCAAAAAATGTTTTCGCACCTTTTGCCGGATGAACCCTGTTAAGGCGGGTAAGTAAAATAACACTATCCGGTTTATACGCACTCCGGTAAAGATTTAAAGTGGCCACATCACTGCTTAACCACCCCTGTTTATATGCGCGTGCCTTTATGACGGTACTGTGATTCAAAACAGTTTCATCTTTGAATAAAGAAGACGTTATGCTATCTGGTTCGCTTCCATCGGTAGTAAATCGTATGTCAACACCTTTTACCGGATGAAATAATTGAAGCTGAAGCGATCCGTCGAAGACAACTGATTTATTTTTTACTTGTGGCGCATTCAGTTTAACAGGATGGCTGCCGTCATCTTTAAATCCACCCAGAAATTGAATATGCCTGTTAGACGCTTCTAATTTTTCTATTTCGGAACCCGACAATTCAGTATCCCATACAGCCAGCGTATGCAAACTTTTAAATGCAGGAATGTAATGCTGCAAATCCCGAAAATTTACCTGCGTTCCGGAAAGAGATAAGCTTTTTAAATGTTTTAAAGATGCCAACGTTTTTAACCCCTCGCCGGTGATATCTGTAAAATTGAGGTTTAAACGCCGAAGATTTTCAAACCGTTCTATTTTTTTGAGGTCGGCATTTTTAACAGGCATCCTGCTTAATTCCAGGGATACGATCTGAAGTTTAACATCTTTTAAATCATCCAGGGTTTTAGTGGAGAAAGCCTCGCGGTTATAAATATTAACTGCCAATGCCGGTGATTGTTTTGCCAGTGGAGCAACCACACAGTAATTTGTATTGAGTTTTTTAATCGTGTGCTCATCCGCTGATGCGAAATGAAATATTTCTCCCGGGGTTTCATCCGGATGTAAGAAGGAAGTTGCCAGTAACCTCAGCGAATCTTTGGCAGGCAAGGCGGTAACCCTTTTGCTAAATTTAGCATCAGCCTTAATCCACAGATATAATAGCGCAATCTCATCTGCGGTGAGTTGCGTTTTTCCGGAAGGAGGCATATGCTTTTTATCATCCAGGGGAAGGTGTATCCGCTTTAAGAGCAGGCTGAGTTCTGGCTTCCCGGCCACAAACAATTCCCCTGTTTTCCCCCCTTTCAAAATAGATGCTGAATCCGTCAGTAATAATTTTCCTTTTAATTTATCAGGATTGTGGC
>JBDSIM010000177.1:0-14959 GCA_039917935.1 Cyclobacteriaceae bacterium
GATATCTTACTTCCTACGACAAAACGCAGGAGGCCATTGATTATTTAACTGCCTGTAAAACCTTATCTGACAATTTAGGATTGATCGGTGCTTTTGACGCAGAACTGCTTCAGAAGTTTGAGCAGAACATTTCCAACAAAGACTCACTCACCCGACTGCTGGATAGAACCATTAAGAAAAGCGAGACTTTCCTTAAAGACGGCAGCCGGAATAAGCTCTCCTCCCTGGTAGTTGCGGGAAGCTTTATTGAAGGGTTGTACATTGCAACGGGTTTGATAAAATCCTATCCGAAAGATATTCTTCCGGAAGATAACCGGAATCTTATCCTCACTCCGATCATGAGGGTCGTTTTAGACCAAAAGCGCTCGGTGGCGGAAATGGTGAAAATGCTAGGGGCAGCGGAGCAGACTGAAACTGTGAAAGCGATTAGGGAAGAATTAAATACGCTGGCGCAAACCTATCAGAATCTTAATATCGACGAACAGATAAAAAACAACCGGGCCGACCTGGTGCTTACAGACAAAAACCTCGAAGGAATAACCACCGCTGTGGAGAAAATCCGGAAGCATATAACCGGTTAAGGTTTAAGATCCCAATTAATTGAGGGGACTGGTTTTGAAACCAGTCCCTTTTTTTATCAATAAAAAAATTTCTTTCGTTATCTTTAAAGCCTAACCCCGCTAAGCATATGAGTGAACCACTACTCCGGGCGATCTTGCGTTTGTTTGCTGTTGTTGCCAAAGAAGGTGATGTCACACGTCAGGAGCGCGATCAGATCAGGATATTTCTGCAGGAACATCTAAGCCAGTCATCGGTAGATTCTTATTTGCGATTTTTTGATGAATACATCATCACCTTACCTGAAGGGGCAGGGGAAATTAACAATATCCGGGAATTATGTGAAAAAATAAATCCGGAGCTCACACAAAAGCAAAAAATTGTCATCATCCTGGAACTGGTCAGTATTATTCAGGCGGATGGACATATTTCGCTGATGGAAGAAGATTTCGTCAACATCATCGGAGATACTTTCAAGATCAATCCATCCGAAATTTCCTCCATCAAAATGTTTGTTCTGGGGGCTGAGGCTGCCGCTGTGGATCATGATCAAATTTTGATTGTTGACGCCTCCCCATCATCGTCTTTTACGAAAGCAAAGCATCTTTACCGCGGGCATCTCGGTGGGTTTATTTCTATTCTGTATCTTGAAAAGCACAGCCTGTACTTTCTGAAGTATGTCGGTAAATCAGATATATACCTCAATGGAGTGCCTGTAAAAACAGGAAAGATCAGTGTGCTAGCGGTCGGAAGTCTTTTGCGATGGGAGAAAGATGAGCCGGTGTATTACGGGCAGATACTCAATCAATTTAAAACATTTGGAGATCACAGTCGCACTTCCTTTGAAGCCAGGGATATCAGCTACCAGTTCCGAAATGGAAAACTGGGACTGCGACATGTCAATCTTGCCGAAGAGTCTGGTAATCTGATAGCGCTGATGGGCGCCAGTGGTGCCGGCAAATCCACACTGCTTCATGTGTTAAATGGATCGGACAGACCTTCCAGCGGTCAGGTATTGATCAATGGTATTGATATTCACAATGATCCAAGGAGAATTGAAGGCGTTATTGGGTTTGTTCCACAGGACGACTTGTTAATTGAGGATCTGACCGTTTATCAGAACCTGTATTATGCGGCTAAATTATGCTTTAGTAAAAAGCCGCAGGCTGAAATTGATGGGCTTGTGTTAAAGGTTCTGGAAGACCTCGGACTTGCGGAAACCAAAGATCTTAAGGTAGGGTCTCCGTTGCAAAAAACCATCAGTGGCGGGCAGCGCAAAAGACTTAATATCGGACTTGAATTATTGCGCGAACCTGCGGTATTGTTCTGCGATGAACCCACCAGTGGTTTGTCTTCGCGAGATTCTGAAAACATTATTGACCTTCTCAAAGAATTGTCGTTGAAAGGGAAACTTGTTTTTGCTGTGATTCATCAGCCTTCCTCCGATATTTTTAAAATGTTCGACAAACTGTTAATCCTCGACACGGGGGGTTATCAGATCTATTACGGAAACCCGGTAGATGCTATTACATACTTTAAAAAGAGTATAGACCTTGTAAATGGGGAAGTGGGTGAATGCCATGACTGCGGGAATGTAAACCCTGAACAGATATTTAATATTATCGAAACAAAAGTTATCAATGAATACGGTCATTTCACAAACGAAAGGAAAATACCTGCTGGGCAATGGAATGAAATTTTTGTTAAACGACACAAGCCCCATCACCTTGAAAGATCAAAAGATATTCCGCATTCTACATTAGATATTCCCCCAAGAATCAGGCAGACTCACCTGTTTTCCCTACGCGACATTCAGGCAAAGCTTCACAATACACAATATCTCGTCATCAACCTTTTGGAGGCGCCAATCCTGGCGTTTATTCTGGCTTTTATTGTTCGCTATTATAATGCGGATGACCAGATCTCAGGCGAATATGTATTCAGCAAAAATCTAAATATTCCCGCCTATCTATTTATGAGCATTATTGTGGCGCTTTTTATGGGGCTGACCGTAAGCGCGGAGGAAATTATCCGGGATCAAAAAATCCTGAAACGCGAAAAATTTCTACACCTCAGCCGGAGCAGTTATATCCTGTCGAAAATTTCGATCCTCTTCATGATGTCCGCCATCCAGACAATAATGTTTGTTTTGGTTGGAAACTACATACTGGAAATACAGGGGTTATTCTTCCAGCATTGGTTTATATTATTCACGACTTCATGTTTCGCCAACCTGTTGGGTCTGAATATTTCGTCGGCATTTAATTCTGCTGTAACGATCTACATTCTTATTCCTCTTTTATTGATCCCTCAGTTAATTCTCAGCGGGGTAGTGGTGAAATTCGACAAACTTAACCCTCGTATCGGAAATGCGGAAACGGTTCCATTTGTCGGAGACCTGATGGCTTCACGGTGGGCATTTGAAGCCGCCATGGTGACCCAGTTTAAGGACAATAAATTTGAGAGGGAATTTTATCTCTATGATAAGGTTATGGCGGACTCGGATTTTAAGAAAATTTATGTGATTCCCGAACTGGAAACAAAATTGCAATACACTTTAATGAACTATGCGTCGGGAGATCCAGAAGTCAAAGCCAGGGTTAAAAAAAATCTGGAACTGGTGAGAAATGAATTATCGCGTGAATTAAAAATTGTGGGCAACAACAAATTTACAAGGATCAATGACCTCATACCTTCACAATTTAACAACGAAGTGTATAAAGACGCCATGGCCTTTTTGGCACAGTTAAAAAAGTTTTATGTCAATCGATACAATGCCGCGGACGAGAGAAAAGAGGAAAAAGTTGCAGGAATGACGAGCGGCGCGGAAAAACAAAAGCAGTTTGAATTATTCCGTCAGCAATACCACAACGAAACCGTAACCGATTTTGTCAAAAATATCAGTGAAACCCATAGGGTCATTGAAAAGGATGGCAAGCTGATTCAAAAGATATATCCGGTTTATAAAAATCCGGAGCCAGAACATCTGGTGGATTTTAACGCTCAATTTTACATGCCGGCAAAACATTTTCTCAACACCAATGTTGACACTTTCTTCTTCAATACCGGTGTGATTTGGTCGATGACTTTTGTGCTTGCATTAACTTTGTATTTTGATTTTTTGCGCAAGATCATTAAGGCAATGGGGGGTCTCACAAACCGGTTCGAAAAGAAATAACATTTTTCTGTAGCATGTTTTTCATTCTTTCAAAAACGTTGAATTACCTGGTGATGCCACTCACCATTATTTGTACATGCCTTTTATTATCTGTTTTCTTAAGTCAAAAAATCTGGAAGAGAAGATTCTTCCTGTTGGGTGTTGGCCTGCTGCTGTTTTTTAGCAATGAGTTTATTGCCAATGAGTGCATGCTTGGCTGGGAGGTAAAAACACGCGCTTACGCGGATATGCACCAGTATAAACTTGGTATTGTGCTAACGGGAGCCGTAATCCCGTCACTGACACCAGATGATCGGGTCTACTTTCAGAAAGGCGCCGATAGGGTCGTTCATACAGTTCAATTATATAAGTTGGGTTTTCTGGAAAAGATTTTGATCAGCGGAGGCAGTGGGAGGTTAATTGATATTCAGGAAAGGGAAGCGGATAAATTCAAGGAAGCCATGGTCCTGATGGGGGTCCCCGATAGTGTAATTATTTTAGAGAACGAAACCCGTAATACCCACGAATCAGCAGTGGAAGTGAAGCATATGCTGGATTCACTCGGATATGAGGCCAGACAATGTTTATTAATTACTTCGGCCTTTCATATGCGCCGTTCACAGGCATGTTACCGAAAAGTCGGTTTAATGGTGGATAATTTTACGACGGATTTCTATGCCCACCCCCGAACTTATTCTTTTGATTCATTCCTGTTCCCTAAAATGGAAGCGATGATTATTTGGCATAAATTAGTACGGGAATGGGTGGGGTATATAGCCTATCAGCTTGCTGGTTATATTTAGGAGTCGAGACACTAAAAGCGATAATAGTTCAGTCGCTTCGCATAGAAAACCATTTTGCCACAAAATAAAAATATGAAAAAGATCATGATTTTAGTGATGGTTGTGTCTTCGGTGTCAATGGCACTGGCACAACAAGCGTCGGGAGTCAGGCACCTATCGGTAACTGAATATCAGCGCGCTATTGATTCAGTGAAAGATGAAATCATAATTGATCTGAGAACACCGGAGGAAATCAGGCAGGGTATAATTACCAACGCGCGCCAGATTGATTTTTTCGGTGCGGGTTTTGAACCTGCTATCGCTAAATTGAATAAAGACAAGGTTTATTTTCTTTATTGTGCATCCGGTGCACGCAGTGGGGAAACGGTAGTGCTCATGGAGAAAATGGGTTTTAAAACACTATATAACCTCAATGGCGGATTTCGGGAATGGCTCGCGAAGAAAATGCCGGTGTCGGAAAAAAAATAATGATAGGGCGATCCTTGCTTAAGCCAGGGACTGACAGCCCATTACTTCAATGCCTGTAAATTTTTTATTACCTCTTCAATGTAGGGTTCAATGCCTGAGCTGTGATCTGCTCCGGGTAGGGTAATAAGTTTTAGCTTTTCAGGGTTAGCCCCGTTGCTTAGTAGTTTATCGTAGGTGATCTGACTATTCTCATAGGGGACGGTTGAATCCTGATCACCATGATACATAAACATCGGTATGGTAGGCTTCCAGTCAACCAAGGAATTTTCCACAAATTCTTCTTTTAAATATTCGTATTCAGGATCCGTATCAATACTGGTTAAAACGCCATTTCTTACCAATACTTTTATATCATTGGATAATTGGGCATTGATATCATCCTGTCCGTTAATGCCATCGAAGAGGGGAGGTATCTTAGATGCGTAGGGTTCATTAAATAAGTCCTTTAACAAATCCGGCTGCTCATAGTAGGTTTGATAACTTCTTCCTACATAAGCCAGATAATAGGGATGGCTGTATGAATCGAGATTAAAAAAATATTCCTGCATAGCAGGAACATCATATCCCCCGGCCGCGGGAAAGGAGGCGATGAGTTCAAAATTTTCCAGGGGATTTGCTTCTATTGCTTTGTGTGATGCCATCGTGGCATATCCTCCCTGGGAATATCCCGCAAGAAAAAGCCGTGAATTAAAAGTGGATTGTTTTTCTTTTGCCAACGTTTCGGCTGCGCGCAGGTTATCTATAACCGCAAGCGCAGTAGGCTCTTCTACATAATACGGATGAAATAGGTTTTTCGATTCACCAAACCCAATCATATCAGGTACCACGGTGATTAATCCCATGGAAGACAAGGCGGCATAAGAGATTACTTCGAGGGTTTGCATCGATTGAACAGAAGGCGCATCTGTTTGTTTAACAATGGTTCCGTGCTGAAAACTGATCATCCCAACACCGTCATTTGTTTTGGGCAACATGATAAGACCGGAAGCCTGGATATTAGAATCTTTGTAGCGGGTTCTATAAATCACTTTATAAACATCAACATCATATTTAAATAAGGAGGGGTCAACATTTCTGCCGGAGACTTGAATGAGGAACTGCAACTCGGCCGCGGATCGCGTACCTAAAAGTTTCGCCTCAACCAGATTATTTTCTTCCTGGGGAGCGGGGTCGGTATCCTTCACATCCGAACACGAAACGATAAAAACGGTTAACAGGCATGTAATGACGCATTTCCAATGACTTCTTTCCATAGCGTACGAACTGCAAAACATGGAATATAATTCCTGGCGACCAAATTTTAAAGCTGTTGCCGTCTTGAAATAAAAAGACGCCGTCGTTAACGGCCTCTTTTTGATAAAGTTTTCTCCTACGGATTTATGGGTAACGCAGTAGCCCCATAATTTGCTAAGTTCACTTTCGGCACACTGGACCCGAACCTGGTATTGATAGCATCAACAAAAACGTTCGCAATGAATGCATAACCCCGGTTGTTTGGATGCATGCCATCTTCAGAATAAATACCCGTTGGTGGATTAATGTTTGGCGTAATTGTGACACTGTTTGCCACGGCGACCCTATTCGTCAAAAAGGTCGCGAACGCGGCGTTCATATCGGCAAAAGCTAACCTTGTAGAGTACGTTGAAGCAACCCCGCTGATGGCTTCATTGTATCCGGTTCTGGCAGCCTCAATGGCAGCGATCTCGGATGGAATCAAGGCGTATTGATCGGCTAACGGTACCGCTACACCTCTAACCGATGCTGGGTTTGACGGAACAGCAAGTGTACCCAATACTGCACCGGCACCTAAAGGAATAATATCGGTCGATTTGGTTTGCCTCACTTGTTCATATGGAACCAATGCCTCACGCTGTTCGGGTGTGATGGCGCCCGCCCCCTTAAGCATATCAAATTCATCCCCGTAGTCATTTAAGGTTTCATCCACAATCACGAAAGCATTATTCCCCACGGCAAAAGTTATTTTTCTGGCATTTACGTCCGTTGCACTGTAGTTGAACGGAGGCCCTTTTAGCGCTTCAAGGATTTGATTGTAGCCAGCATATCCGGTATTGGCTGCGGTTACCTGCGCTTCCACTAGAGGAATGGGATTATACTTCACGGATGTAAAATGAGGCAAAGCAAATACGCTGGGGAAATTTGCGACTACGCCCTTCAGATTTGCATCTGATCCTAATATAGTACCGATTACGTAACCGTAAGTAGACGCGAAGCCAACCCCTACGCCACCAGCAACCGGGGTTAAAGGTGCCTGGGCCTGGTCTCCACCAAGCGCCGCATGCAATAAATAGTCATCCATCCCCGACCAAAACATAAAGAACGTCCCGTCCGCGGCTATGGCGTCTCCGAGAATCGTGGAAGTGCCTGGGTTGGACGCAAACCGGGCATAAAAGGGGCTGAAACCAACTGCAGGATTAGGGTTGTTCCAGTTACCGGCGGCTGGGGTAAGTAGCTGTGCTAAGAAAGTAGCCTGAACAGCAAAATTGTTCAGCGCCGCTTTGTCACCCGTGTACATAAATCCGGGATTTAATTGCGGATTTGGTATGGCCTCATTCCCCGCTAAAACAGGTGTGGGCTTCGGTGGCGTGCCCTGTAGTTTAAATCTGCCTAATGTTGTGATACTTGCTCCATTAATGATGGGATTTGGAGTAACAAAAATGTTGTACCCGTGTTCAGAATTAATTGAAGGCTGATTAAATGCACCACCTCCCGCGCAGGCGAATTGAACAGAAAGTATTTTTCCAAGAGAGTTTGCCTGGCCATCATTGAATAAAGCTCCTGCCTGAAAGCCTGCGGTGTAGGAACTTCCCAGCGCTACAAATTTCGTAAAATTCGCAGTCCCTGCAGTAGCAGTCTCGCACGATGTATCAACTTCCGTGGGTTCAGGTTGCTGAAGATCGATTATCTCCTGTTCACAGGACACCATCAAAACCAAAGTGAATATATAAGCTGAATTTTTTAACTTTTTCATGTCAGTGATTTTAGGGGAGACCAATTACTTAAAGAATTCATCGAAAGTCAGTGAGATATAATATTGTTGTCCCACAAAGGGCGCACCGAGGTTTGTTCTGTAATCACCACCGAAAAGGTTGGTACCGCCGATCTTCATCATGGTTTTTATAGAAGGAATTTTGTAGCTGAATTGCGCATCGAAAACGCCAAATTCAGGTACATTCCATCTTCCATAAGAAGATTCCCAGACAAACGACTCCTGCCATCTGAAATTTACACTGAACCCAAGGTTTTGGAGGAGTTTTCGGTTGCTGAGGCCAACATTAAACTTGTTTTCAGGGGTATTGAAATTTGAGGTAAAATTAGCAGGCACCTCTCCCTTAATATCAAATGTTGCGTAATTGTAGTTAGCACTTAAAGTATAATACCGAGGCAGGTTATAGGTTATTCCTACACCAATCCCTTGAGAAGAAATGTCTTGCGGTGAATTGGAGTATAAGCTGAAAAGCGTGCCGGGCCGAAGCGTGTTGCCCTGGTGTGTTGCGATTTCTTTGCTGGCGACGATATCTCCACCGATGAAATCCGTGTACATGCTATAGTAATAGTTCACATCCAGTAAGACCTGTTGGGAGAAAATTCCTTTGTAGCCGATTTCGAAAGAAGTTAATTTTTCGGGTTGAACGTACGGGATATTGGCCGTCACAAGCAAAGCAGGGTCGCCGTTCATTGGATCGCCTGTGGCGGGATCAAGGGTTCCACCACCCGCCCTGAATGCGTTGTAGGAAGCCTGTGTCCACGAACCTCCATTGTGCACTCCGTATCGGCTTGCATTCGCTTCAGTACTTCCCAGCAGCGTACCGCCCGATGAAGGGAAATAAATAAACTGTGCCTGCGTATCTGGGTTCCGGAAACCCGTTTGATACGATCCACGGATATTATGTGTCCGCTGGAATGTATACACCGCGGACAGCCGGGGGGTAATTTGCCCTTCAAAATTTTCGTTTTTATCGTATCGTAGTGAACCAGTCAATTTCAACGCCTCTGCAAATGTTTTAGAGATTTGGGTATACACCCCGTACTCATTAATCTTTATACGCTGAAAATCTTTGTCTTCAGGCCCTTCGTTAAAAATAGTCCCGTTGGAGAACAAATCGTATTGTCGGTAATTTCCACCGACCTGGATTTCTGCGAAGTCAATCTGGTTCATGAAATTATAATTGAACTCGGCCATATAGACTTTGGAATCATCTATGAAAGAGGCTCCCGGTGGTGTACCCTGAAAAAATTGTTTTTGTACTTTATCCGCCAGAGCTGTATATGCAGGTGTACCCGGAGCAGGCCTGTTGCGGTCAGCAAAAGCTCTGGCTGCATTGGGGTTTCCTCCTGGAACGCCCAGCGCTGCAAAATAACCTTGCATCGCCAGCACATATTCAGGTACCCAACCACTACCGTCCGCGCGGAGCGAAGGATTATATTCCTCATTCATGTAAGCCCCTAACGCGCTCAGATTATAGGAATCGCCCGCATCTGTTTGATTGAGATAAGTTCTCAGAAAAAAATTATCTGCCCGTAATTCAAGCTTATGAAATTGTTGCGTGAAATCTCTCAAAGCATATTTTTCTGCGCCTTGATAAATTGAACTACCTCCGCCATAGCGGTAGTTGTAAATCGCTTCGACTTTGTCAGTGATCCTGTAATGCAGTGCGATATCTCCTTTTAAACTTTTGGCGTCCTGATTATCCAGAATATCTTCTTCTTTAAAGCCCGTGCGGGTGATAATACCAATGGAAGGAACCCCGGTGGAAATTTGTGTTTCGTCTCCGTAAAGATTGAGTCCGTCAAAATTCTGCGTTCCGCTTAAATCAGTTTCCGACTCAGGAAGAACACGACTGGTGTTGTAGTCATTCCCGAGCCAATCCTGGGCTTTCAGGTAGGAGAAATTTACTTTGAAAGCGAATTTATTATTAAAAGCTTTCGCATAACGGATACCATAATGGATAAATGGATTGGATTCATCCTGTGCATCTGAACGGGTGATTCCACCTTTAACCTGAGCGCTTAATCCCTGGAATTCAAAGGGGCTTTTGCTTTTCATGATTAAGATGCCGTTAAAAGCGTTTGGACCATAAAGGGCAGAAGCTGCCCCAGGGACAAGTTCCATACTTTCAGCATCCAACTCACCAATGCCAATGATGTTTCCGGTAGGAAAATTCAACAAGGGTGCCGAGACATCCATACCATCCACTAATTGTACAAACCGTACGTTGGCGATGGTGGCAAATCCCCTTGTATTTATAGAGGGAAAATTTAAACTACCAGAACTCACCTGAACACCTTTGATATTTGCTAGCGCTTCATAAAATTCCGGAGCGGGAGTTTGTTGAATGGAGAGAAGATCGACTTTTTCAATAGTCACAGGCGATTGCAAGATGCTTTCTTCAACCCGCGAGGCAGAGACAACTATTTCCTGTCCCAGGATGGTTTGCTCCTCAAGTTGTACGTCCAGGTTACTGTTATTCGTTTCAGTCACCTGAACTTCTTTCGATGCAAAGCCAATAAAGGAAAAGATCAATGTCAAGGGTGGCGCATCATTAACAGTTAAGGAATACGTTCCTTTTGTATCCGTAATAGTACCAATCACACGGCCTTTCACAAGAATATTTACACCGGCAATCGTCTCACCTGATGTTTGATCAGTCACCTTTCCGGAAATGTTTGTTTGTGCAAAGCCAACCGATGTTATCAACAGTAGTATGGCCGCAGACAACCACGAACTTTTGAAAAAATTGTGCATATGAGGTTTGATTGGGGTGAAATTGACAATTATCCGATTAAGGTAAAATTTGCTTAACCGATAATAACTAAAAGTACAAAATTTTACAAAAAATGAAAGAATTGTGCTGGAAAATCGTTTGCGGTATTTCTCAGGATGCACTTTCCTTCTTCAGGTGTTCGACGAGTTTCTCGCATAAAGCGTTGGTTTGGTCAGCCATGAATTCGTCACCGGTTGAACTTAGCATGCTTTGAGCGAGCCCCCCGATACAGTCAACGTAGAAACGCTTCATATCATCGACTGGCATATCTTTTGACCAAAGGTCAATGCGCAGGGTATTCTTTTCCTTGTGGTCCCACAGCGCTATACTGATCGATTTCGTTTCCGAAAGCCCAGGTTCAGGCTTTTCAGTAGCTTCCCAAAGTATTTTGTCAGGAACATTATTCTGGTCTAGTTGAACGGTAAAATTAATATTGGACTTTTTCATGTCTAGTTTAAATTATTCACGCAACCTGCTGCGTCATGACTATTGTTCCAGGTTTCTTTAAAATTTTTTCAAATCATATTTATCCAGCACCGATTCCACACCATGCAATATGATCGAGAAATTGTAGTGATCCTCATAAAAAAAATTCACTTCAATTTCTTTTGCGGCTTTTTGCCAAAAAGAAAATAGTGAATACCCATTTGAACATTTGCTGTTTACCTTAAACACAAATTCCCAGGTTGTAAGCGATAAGTTTACAAGAGAAAGCATCAGGTAATCTTCATTTCCGGTATTTCACCTTCAACTATCAACTTGCCCTGCGTTGAATTTCTAATTTGTTCAACGGAAACCCCCGGAGCACGTTCCAGTAACTGAAAGCCACCCTGTGGCAATATATTTAATACCGCCATATCGCTGACGATTTTTTTAACGCACCGCAGGCCCGTTATAGGTAACGAACACTTTGTAAGCAGTTTCGACGCGCCTTCCTTGCTGCAATGCTGCATCGCCACGATAATGTTTTTCGCCGAGGCAACGAGGTCCATTGCACCCCCCATACCTTTTACCATTTTACCCGGCACCTTCCAGTTTGCGATGTCACCATTTTCAGAAACTTCCATGGCCCCAAGTATGGTGAGGTCAATATGTCCGCCCCGGATCATGCCAAAACTTTCCGCGGAATCAAACAAGGCAGATCCATGCATCATGGTGATGGTTTGTTTGCCGGCATTGATCAGATCAGGGTCGATTTCCTGCTCTGTGGGAAATGGCCCGATACCCAATAATCCGTTTTCAGATTGCAATACCACATGCAGGGCTGGCGGGATGTAGTTGGCCACAAGTGTCGGAATTCCAATACCGAGATTGATGTACATTCCATCTCTAACCTCCTGTGCTATTCGCTTCGCAATACCGGTTTTATCTAACATAGGTTCAACTCGTTTGACATTGTTGGGATGCGCATATAAAAAACCTCGACTTTTTAATTTTGTAGGGTTCTTTGCTCAATCCGTTTTTCATAGTGCGCTCCCTGAAAAATGCGCTGTACATAAATTCCGGGTGTGTGAATATGATTGGGATCCAGCGTTCCGGGAGAAACGAGTTCTTCGACTTCTGCAATGGTAATTTTTCCCGCCGCCGCCATCATTGGGTTAAAGTTGCGTGCGGTACCCTTGTACATTAAATTGCCAGAGGTATCTCCTTTCCAGGCCTTCACGATCGCAAAATCAGCCCGCAACCAATGTTCCAATAAATATTTCTTCCCATGAAATTCTCTTACTTCCTTTCCATCGGCAACTTCAGTTCCATATCCGGCAGGCGTGAAGAAGGCGGGTATTCCGGAACCTCCAGCACGAATGCGTTCCGCTAAGGTTCCCTGGGGTATCAACTCCACTTCCAGCTCTCCCGATAAAAGCTGTCGTTCGAATTCAGCGTTTTCCCCAACGTAAGACGAGATCATCTTTTTTACCTGACGCGTCTTTAACAGTCGCCCAATTCCAAAATCATCTACTCCTGCATTGTTGGAAATAAAAGTTAAACCCTTGACCCCTTTTTTCAGCAAAGCATTGATGCAATTTTCGGGTATACCACAAAGTCCAAATCCACCGAGCATCAATATCGCATTTTCCGGAATGTCCCGGATGGCATCCTCGGCGTTCTTCACTACTTTATTGATCATGGCTATCTTGATTTCAGGTAAATCTAAACAAACATCTTGAGTACCTGCAAGGCATCTCCCTTATCCCTTTGCATCTGGATTTTCAGGGTTTCAAGACTGATAAATTTCTGGTCACCCCTCAGCATTCTATGAAAATGAACGGTTAATGATTCTCCGTATATATCGCTATTGAAATCGAATATATTCACCTCTATATTTCTTTTTGTTCCCTGTAATGTTGGTCTGTAACCGATATATAGCATACCTCCAAAAACCTGATGTTCGTAACTGATGGTAACGGCGTAAATGCCATCCATGGGGATCAGTTTGTAGTGGGTGTCGATTTCAATATTAGCGGTAGGGAACCCCAACGTACTGCCAATTTTATCCCCTGTTATTACCCGGCCTGTAATGCTGTAAGTCCTCCCTAAAAAATGAGTGGCAGTTGCCATGTCGCCCTCTTCTATAGCTTTGCGGATTTGCGTTGAACTTACCGCCACGTGATCAACTTCCTGTCTGGGAATTTCTTCTACTTCAAACCCATACTTGGGTGCATTTAGTTTTAGCTGCTCGAAACTCCCTTCCCGGTTTTTTCCGAAATGATGATCGTATCCAATTACCAGTTTGCTGGTGCCGATAGTTTTTACCAGAATTTCACGGATAAATTGTTCGGATGTAAGCTGTGAAAATTCTTTTGTGAATGGAATCCGGATAAGGTGCTCAATCCCCTGGCCTTTTAATAAATCAGCTTTTTCTTCAAAAGTGTTCAGCAGTTTCAGATTGTCGTCCTCCGGATGCAGGACAAGTCTTGGATGGGGCCAAAAAGTTATGACCACTGATTCACCAGAATTTCTAGACGCAATTTCGCGGATTCTGGAAAATATTTTCTGATGGCCCACATGCACACCATCGAAAGTTCCGCTGGTAACAACCGCGCATTCCAGGGGTGAAAAATCATCGATACCGTGATAAATTTTCATGGGGTTACCTCATCAATGGGCAAGGCATTTTCAAGCTTGAAAGTACCGATTCTCGTTCGGCAAAGTTCGGAAAGATAGGCTCCAACACCCAGAGCATTTCCCAAATCGCGTGCAATGCTGCGGATGTATGTGCCCTTCGAACAAATAATCCGGAAGCTGGCCTCCGGCAAATGGATATCCGTTATTTCGAATATTTTAACATCCACTTCGCGGTGTTTCAATTCGATTTCTTCACCTCTTCGCGCAAACTGGTAAGCTCTTTTACCCCCGATTTTTATTGCTGAGTGCATGGGCGGAAGCTGCTGAAGAATTCCTGTCAGGCCCTGTGCGGCTGTTTGAATGTGTTCAGTCGTTAATGCAGAAATATCCTTCCCTTCAGAGATAGCGGTTTCGAGATCATGCGATGGTGTGGTCTTTCCCAGTATAAACTTGCCGGTGTATTCTTTTTCCAGACCCATAAATTCCTCAATTCGCTTGGTCATCTTGCCCGTACATATAATTAATAACCCGGTGGCCAGGGGATCAAGGGTTCCGGCATGTCCTACTTTCTTAATCTTTAAACGGTTTCGTAATTTGTTTACAACGTCAAAGGAGGTCCATTGAAAAGGTTTATTAATCAATATCACACGCCCTGGATCATCCTTCGGTTCCATTATACGACTGATAGTTCGATGCCTAAAAAATACAGGACGAGAATAATAGTGCCGACCACTATCCGGTAGTAACCAAAAACTTTAAAACCGTGCCTGTTAAGAAAAGTAATAAACGACTTGATGGCAGCCATGGCCACCAGAAAAGCGACGACATTTCCTATGAGTAAGGCTTGAATTTCGCCTGCTCCAAAGGAACCACCTTCTTTGAAAAAGTTGTACATCGAATAAACGGTAGCCGCAAACATGGTAGGGACCGCGAGGAAAAAGGAAAATTCCGCTGCCGTTTTCTTACTTAGGTTTTGAGACAATCCGCCAATAATGGTAGCCGCTGAGCGCGAAACTCCCGGAACCATGGCGATTACCTGAAAGAATCCGATCTTAATGGCTTTAGGATAGGTGACTTCTTCGCTTTCAAGGTTTCCGGGTTTAAAAATCCTGTCCAGAAATAGAAAG
>JBDSIM010000178.1:0-12544 GCA_039917935.1 Cyclobacteriaceae bacterium
GCGCGTGATAAAGGGGATTGGGGAGGATTAATAATTTTAGGTAAAGCCTTCACCAACCAGACTAATCCTGCTATCGAGGGGATTTCCCCCACGGTTAATTTTGGCGCAGCAGACCGCGCCAATGACAATGACAATTCAGGGATTTACAAATATCTGCGGGTTGAATATGCGGGTATTGAATTAACGCCTAATAACGAAACAAACAGCATTACAATGGGTGGTGTAGGTAACGGCACCCAAATGGAATATGTTCAGGTTTCCTTTGGAGGTGATGATGGTTTTGAATGGTTCGGTGGAACCGTCAACGCCAGGCATTTGATTTCACTCTCTACATGGGATGATGATTTCGATGTTGACTACGGATATAGCGGTAATGTTCAGTTTGGACTTGTCGTGCGAAATCCATTTTCAGCTGATCAATCGCAGTCCAACTCTTTTGAAACAGACAATGGTCCCAATGATAATGATACTGGTGCAGGAACTTATACCACAGGAACGTTCTCTAACATCACTGTTTATGGGCCGTTGGACAGAATAGGCAGGTCTCTTTCCGCCAATAATGTTCATGCGATCGACATGCGCAGGAGAACTGCTGTTTCAATTTTTAATTCTGTATTGGGCGGTTTTCCTACAGGATTGCGTTTTAATCAGAATACATCTTATGGTAATTATACCAGTGGAACTCCCGCCGGAGTATTGGCAAACAACGTATTGGTTGCTGGCGGAGGAACGGGCATCAGATATGCCATTGGAAGTGGTGTAACGTTTACAGCAACCGATGTGCAAGCCTACTGGGAAAATAATAATACGGTAATGAATATCCCGCCTAATGATGACACTCAGACATCTGTTTATACGGTCCTTGGGCTGCGTATCGATAATTTCTTTGGGCGCTCTTCAACAGCAACCTATCCTTCTAATCCTGACTTCACTTTATCATCTGGCACGGCTACCATCGCAACAGGTGCAAGTTTTGCTAATGCGAAGTTTGATGAAGCAGGACGTTCTGCGTTCTTTGATGAATCGGTTACTTTTAAGGGAGCATTCGGTACCACGGACTGGACAGATGGTTGGGCTGAATTCCGTCCGATAGAACAAGCTTATTAAGAATTGATTTGGTTCTGATAAACATAAAGACTTGCCAATTTGTGGCAAGTCTTTATTAATTTAATTCCGTGAAAGTAATTTGGTTGTTGATCATTACTGTCTTTAATTTTTCCTGTCAGTCTTCCCCCGATTACAGGCCTGAATCACATTTAGATCCTGTTAAAAAGGATAAAGTGCTACAGCAGATTATCAGGTATGCAGGGAAACTTCCTGAAAAGATTTCTGACTCGTTGAAATTTAATAGTAAGTATGACACTTATTACCAGGAATTGGCGTCAAGACACCAGTTAACACACTATTATGAATCAGATAATGGCGGACATTTTTTTATGTTGCAGAGACAGGCGCCCAGCCTTCAAAAAAAGTACGTCGCGATCGGTGGGAGAATGAGAATTATTGAATCTGACAGTCTTATTGAGTATGAGGAAGTATTTCGCACCTGGAAAATGATTTCCGATACCCTCTCGCAAAGAGGGGCATTGTTGTTTGATAAGATGGTGAAAGGTGAATCGTTAGAGCCCTATCTCACCAAAAATTCCAATGGAATTGAATACATCGAATTTCCGGATGATTATGTTTACTATGACAAAGTATCAAGGTCGTGGAAGTCTAAAAGATTCGGGTCTGTTGAAGAAATGGTAGAAAAAAAGGAAGATTGAGGGGATTAATTTTTGCTGCTGTCTCTCACATTACCGCTCAAATACACAGGGTAAGTTAATGAACCTTTCTTTGACTCTCTTGGTGCATTTCAACCACTTTTTTAATCTGAGCAGCAGCAATGGCTATTGAATCCTGCCCTTGTCTATTCTCCGCAAGTTTTTTTGAGAGCGTTTCCATCTCACCCTTGTTGAGATCCAGTGATTTTTCCAGTTGAATTTTGTCGCGCTTATTATTTTCAATTTTATTTAAAAGGTCTTTATTTTGATTCGTTAGCCGCGACTGCTGTTTTTCTACAATCTGCAGAGCCCGGAGCGACTCGTCAATTTGCATTTGAATTTTTTGCCGGTAAAAATTTACCCCAAAATCATAGGTGAGATTTTCAAGATCTTTTCCAACCGAGCCTGCTTCCTTACCCCATTCCTTTGAATTGATTCCGATCCAGGCAACGGTTAAGTTTCCAAGTTGCCTCGCGTTTGAATAAACAGGGAGCGTATATTTTTTGCTCCCCAGAGTGGCACCATGAATCGTGATCATTTCATCACTTACCTTTATCTTACCAACGCCTTTAAGAAATTTTGAAAGGGATTGTTTTACATCTTCCTCTGAAGCCTGGAGAATCACTTCGTAACCTTCTGCATTTTCACCGTTTATACGCGATGTTTCCTTTTTTACCTTCACACTTTGGGAAAACACCAGGACAGGAGTAAGCAGAATGAATAAAAAAAACATTTTTAAACGCATTGTGTTAGATTAGGGTTTATAGGCAAAATTACAGAAAAAACTTACTGCTGCACGCTAATGGATAATCTAAAGAATGTTTTAATCACCGGAGGAAGCGGTTTAATCGGAAAGCGGCTAACAGCGTTGTTAATGCAAAAGGGGTATTCTGTTTCTCACCTCGGAAGGTCTGAAGGGAAAATAATTGGCGTCCGATCCTTTAAGTGGGATGTTGCCCATCAGACCATTGAATCTAAAGCGCTGGAAAATGTTCAAACCGTTATTCACCTGGCAGGGGCGGGGGTAAATGATCAACGATGGAGTGACCAACGAAAGGACGAAATTTTACGAAGCCGCACGGAGTCCACACAGTTGTTGAAGCATACCTTGGAAAAAATGGATCATCAGGTAAAAACATTTATTTCCGCATCTGGAATAGGATACTACGGTTTTGCTGGCGGCGACAAAAATTTTGTCGAGGAGGATCCTGCTGGTACGGACTTTCTTGCAAAAGTTACCGCCGCATGGGAGCATGAATCGGCTAAGCTAAAGGATATCGGGCTACGCGTAGTAAGGATACGGATTGGCGTTGTGTTAAGTAATGAGGGAGGCGCCCTAAAAGAATTGGCTAAGCCCATAAAGTTAGGTGTCGGAGCGCCACTCGGATCAGGAGAGCAATTCCTTAGCTGGATACATATCGATGACCTTTGTAACATTTTTATTAAGGCCATCGAAGACAAAGCAATGGAAGGCATTTACAATGGAGTGGCCCCGCACCCGGTAACTAACAAAGCAATGACGCGGGCCATTGCTAAAACCTTAAACAAACCACTCCTGCTCCCGCCCATACCCGGGCTAATAATAAAGATGGTTGTTGGTGCGGTCGCGGAAATTGTATTGAACGGCAGTGTGATCTCTTCAAAGAAAATTCAGAAGGCGGGATTTGATTTTAAATTCCATGACGTGGAGGCAGCTTTGAAAGACCTGTTACAATAATTTTCGCCGACGCAGATTTTCTGTTCAACCATCAGTCGTCCCGTCCTGAGGCGCGAAATGCATTAATAGGATCCATAATATTTGCGCAGTCCCCATTCAGAAGTAATTAAAATCAATAATAACCAGAAGACCCATTTGAGATTGATTAAAGAATCATAGGTTTCTTCTGAATGGATAATATTGGTTGCTTCCGTCCTCTGAAGAAAAGATCGTAAATCCTCCATGTTTGAGGCATTGTAAAATTTCCCTCCGGTATTATCAGATAATTTTCTTAATAAATCAAAGTCCGCCGTCAGGTTTTGCAATTCCGCCTGGCGCTCAACTACGGCAAATTCACCTCGTACTTCGGTTGGTTTTCCGTTGAGTGTAGTACGGGAAATGAAGCGATAAATCCCTTCTTTCAATCCGCCGACCTGGTAACGGGTGTTTCCCGGACTAATCACATAATTGTAATTGGTTCTTTGGCCACTTTCACTTGTAATAATGATTTCTACAGTATTCCCATAAACGGGTTCGAAAATATCGTTATACACCTGACTCTCAAAAACCACGGCTTCGGTTTCCGAGAACTCCTGGCGCAACGGGTAACTTCGGAATTTTCTTTTATCATCTGTGGTACTGAGAAACTGGATCAATTTTCCAAACACCTCATCAAACAAAAGGGTGTTTTCAGTACGGTCAAATTCGTTTAAGCGCCATCGCCACAGACCCTCTCCCAGCATTACGCCAATTTTTTTGGAATCCTGATTACTCAGGATCAAGAGGGGTTTTTCGGTTGTGATACTGCCCACCCGCTGAAAGAGTACGGAAGACACATCACCGGGCACCTGCATCTTTCCAAAATGGACGGAAACAGGCGGAAAATTTGTGAAAGCCGTCAAGGCCTCCGCAGAGATATTAAAATTTGTCAGTGCCGGATTGATGACAGGTGTTACCTCATCGTATTCCCTGGGAATGCTTTCAAATTTCAATGGGATATTCTGCCGCGCCAGTTGCTGAAGATCACTTTGCTGGCCAAGGATTAAAAAAACGGAAGATTTACTTTTTATGAAATTTTGAAAAATCTGCGTTGTCTTCCCCCGTACGTCAGGTGATTGGTGGAAAATTACCAGGTCGATATTTTCAGGGATCAGCACACTGGCCTGTTGAGGATTTACTTCCGGAATATGAAGGATAAATTCATAGTTGGCGTTTTTTGTAATCACCTCCCGCAAAGCCTTAATGTCTGGATGTGGGGCAGGGGCTACCAGAAGGATATTTTTTCTTCCTTCCACAACCTCTACGAAAACTGAAGAACGATTGTTTTTAGTGTTATATTCTTCCGGACGTGTTTCAATTTGCACGTCGTATTTTTGAATCCCCTGCTCATCGGCAGATGGAAGGAAGTCAAAAGACAGCAATTGCCCGGGAGAAAATTTCTTAATCTGCCGTTCAATGATTTTCCCGCTTTTAACCAAGGTTGCGGTTATACTGCTAGCTGGAATATTTTTAATCTGTACTTCTGCCCGTAACGGAAATTTGTTTCCCTGATAGGCAATTTTATTATAAGCGATGTTTTTTAGCGCGATATCAGCACGTACAATAGTGTCACCAATCCCAATGGTATGCACGGGAAAATTAAAGTTTGAATAAAGTGGCGAAAGGCCTGCATTATAGATACCATCAGAGATGAGTATAACCCCTGCGACATTTTGCCCTTCGTAGCGATTAGCAATTCGTTTTAATGCTCCGTTAATGTCTGATGTATTTCCTGAATAGTCAAATTCATTTCGGGTAACACCTGTCAGGGTAACAATGGAAGATTCATATCCTTTTTGGTTCAGCAATTGTTGAGTCGCTTCTGTTTCTTCATGCAGCGTTTTCCGGGTAATGGAATCCGTGACTTCGCGTACAGACAAGGAGTTGTCATGCAAAATAATAAAGGCAGGTTTTTCAGAGAGGTTGGAAATCTGCTTCACGATAGGGCCCAATAATAGAAACGCAAGAAAAAAAGCCAGGACCAGACGGAAAGAAAAAAGCAGCCTGTTCATCCCCCGGCTCCAGGGATGCTTGTTTTTTAGATATTGAATGGCTGCATAGGCGAATGCAACGAGAACGCATACAATCAGAAATTCGGGCGCTGATTCAAAAATGATTCGTTGCATTTTATTCTATTTGCTTCATATTTTAATTTCCCCACCCCTGCCTTATCCTGCTAATAATTTACTTGTTGCAGCCTTTACTGCTAAAGTTGACTAATGCCCAACGTGTTGTCAATACCCAATGCTAACAACAGCAGTTTTATCCTGCATCTTCTTTTTTTCCTCAATATCCGTACTTTTCCTTCCACAATCTCCTTAGATATTTCCTTAACTCGTCTTCACGGTTATTATTACCCGGCTCATAGAATTTTGTTCCTTTTATTTCTTCTGGTAAGAACTCGGCTGCCACAAAATTGCCCTCATAGCTATGCGCGTACTTATAATCTTTTCCGTATCCAAGGTTCTTCATCAATTTGGTTGGTGCATTTCTGACCGCCAACGGTACCGGAAGGTCTCCGGATTCATGCACTTTGCTCAAGGCGTTTTCTATTGCCATATAGCTTGCATTACTTTTTGCTGATGCGGCCAGGTACACTGCACATTGCGCTAAAATTATTCTCGATTCAGGGTAACCTATAACGTTTACCGCCTGAAATGTATTGTTTGCCATAATCAGGGCAGTGGGGTTTGCGTTGCCTATATCCTCGGACGCCAGTATTAACATTCTGCGCGCAATGAATTTAACATCCTCGCCGCCTTCTACCATCCTTGCAAGGTAATACACCGCTGCATTTGGATCGCTTCCTCTTATAGATTTTATGAAAGCTGAAATGATATCGTAGTGTTGCTCCCCACTCTTATCATAGAGGGCGATGTGTTTTTGAGCAACGTCCATTACCACTTCATTTGTAATCTCAATAAACCCTGGAACTGAATCGGTAATCAGTTCCACCAGATTCAGCAGTTTTCTACCATCGCCACCGGAAATGTTCAACAAAGCCTCGTGTTCCTTGATTAAAAATTTTCTGTTTTTGATGAACACATCCTTCTTAAAAGCGTCGTCGACAAGGCCCAGCAATTGATCTTCGCCCAGCGGTTTCAAAGTGTAAACCTGACAGCGGGAAAGAAGCGCCGAATTTACTTCGAAGGAAGGATTTTCGGTGGTTGCCCCTATCAGGGTGATGATCCCTTTTTCGACAGCCCCGAGTAAAGCATCTTGCTGTGACTTGTTAAAGCGATGAATCTCATCGATAAATAATATCGAACGCGGCGAAAGTTTTGCTTTTTCAATTACTTCCCGAACATCTTTTACACCAGAACTTACTGCGCTTAAAGTATGAAATGGTTTTTTTACTTCGTTTGCGATAATATTGGCAATGGTCGTCTTCCCTACACCCGGTGGACCCCACAAAATCATCGAGGGAATATTGCCGGATTGGATTGCTTTTCGGATAACCCCACCAGGGCCGGTCAGGTGCTCCTGTCCTATTAGCTCATCCAGACGGGATGGCCGCATACGTTCCGCAAGGGGTGGGTGTGAATTCAACACGTGATTAATAATAATTGTTATAAAAGTACAATACTCTGGAATAGAAATGTGAACAGCCCATCATCGCCACTATCTGAGGGAATTTAATTATTAAAGGAAACAAAAAAAGGGTGCCTTGCATTCACTTCATTAGAATTTATATTAGATAACCTAATTTTTCGCTCTTTAGCGTGATTAAATAGTTATTATATTTGGTCGCACCCACCAGATTGGAATATACGGTGCATTCGGTTTAAACCACGTTGTTAATTGTGATATGAGAATTTCATACCTGATATTTCTGGGTTTCCTGGTTATTTTAATCATGTTTTCGATCACTACTTTTATCAATTACAAGCAAGCAGAAAAAGTGAGCGAAAATTCTGATTGGTCGGCAAAGTCAACTACCATAATGCGCGAGGGAAATCGGTTCCAAAGAAACATATTGAATATGGTCAGTGGGTTGCGTGGTTTTCTGCTATCAGGTGAAACATACTTTATTCAATCATATGACTCGGCTGCACAGGAAAATGTTCAAATTCTGAATCAATTGGATGAGATTATTTCTGACACCTCGGTGCAGAAAAAGGCCTTGATCCAATTGCGCAGTATAAATGACGAATGGATGCGCAATTTTGCAGAACCTCTGATCAGTGCAAAAAAGACAGCCAGCATTTCTGATAGCAGTTTACTATCTTATAATGCTCTCTATCGTGAAAAACTCATCATCGGAACTGAGCAAATCATAAATCGGAATCTCCAACGAAGATTTAGAGAGTTTGCCAATTATGAGTACCAATTAAGGGATGCAAGGCGAAAAACTTTAATGGCATCTGTCAGTGAGACACGCATCATCTCTTTTTACCTGACGAGCTTATCTATTCTCATTGGCTTTCTGATTTCTCTATTTCTGGCATATAGAATTTCCACCAGGATTTTGGTAATGGTAAAAATGGCCAATGCCGTTGCATCTGGTAATTACGAAGTTTCGACTGCTGAGAACGGTCGTGATGAACTCAGTCAATTGGCGAGGTCTCTCAATCATATGGCAAGCGTACTTTCAGAGAATATCAGCATGTTGCAAAGAAAGAATGAAGAGTTAGATCAGTTTGCCCACATTGTATCCCACGACTTAAAAGCTCCGTTGAGGGGGATTGATAATGTTATAACCTGGATAGAAGAAGATCACAATACGGAACTTTCTCCGAAAATTGCTGAGTATATCCAATTGATTAAGGGCCGTTTAGTACGCGCGGAAAATATGATAAAAGGGATTTTATTATATGCCAGGGTTGGCAGGGAAAGTCTGGAAAAAGAACCTCTAGATTTAAATGTTTTGCTTCAGGACATTCGGGAAAATCTGGATTTGAGACCAGGATTAAAATTGGAAGTTCAGGAAAACCTTCCTACCATTTACACGGAAAGAATTTCTTTGCAACAGATTCTGTCGAATCTTATAAGCAATGCCATTAAGTACCACAACAAGGAGGCAGGTTATATAAAAGTATACCTGAAAAATGCCAGCCATCACTACGAGTTTTTTGTCGAAGACAATGGACCTGGCATAGCTAAGAATTATCATCAAAAAATCTTCGCGATTTTTCAAACTTTGCAGGAAAGGGATAGTTTCGAGAGCACAGGGGTAGGATTGGCGATTGTCAAAAAGATTCTGGATGACAAAAAACAAGAAATTACTTTGACCTCTGAAGCTGGTAAAGGTTCAGTTTTTTCTTTTACCTGGCCTAAATAAATAATGTATGGACAATATAAACGTAATCAATATTTTACTGGTCGAGGATGACACGTTAGATGTGATTGACGCCCGGAGGACCCTGGATAGAATGGGTGTTCTGTACAAAATGCAGGTCGCAAAAAATGGGGAAGATGCGCTGGCTTTGCTAAAAGAAGTCGAGCAGTCGCTTATTGAAAGACCGGACATTATCCTCCTCGATATCAATATGCCAAGAATGAGCGGCATTGAGTTTCTTTCCTTAATCAGGCAAATGGAGGTATGGAAGGATATTAAAGTTTTCGTCATCACGACATCGGAGGAAAAAGCGGATAAAGCCGTTACGCGCCAACTGGGCATTTCCGGATATATTGTAAAACCTTTAAAATTTAGCAATCCGTCATCTATAGATTCATTCAATCTGATGATTGATTTGTTAAATATCAAAAGCAAGACGACATGAAAAAACTTATTATTATTCTGCTTTCAACCATTACACCGTTTTATGAAGCCTGGTCGCAAAATAAAATGACCCCGGAGCTACTCTGGCAATTAGGACGAGTCACTGCTACAGGTGTTACACAAGATGGCGAACAAATCGTGTATCAGGTGAGCACGCCAGATATGGAGGCAAATAATAGTTCAGTTAAACTTTATTCCATTCCCGTAGCAGGTGGTCAGGCCAGGGAAATTACAAATGCGCAAATAGTTTTAAAGGATAAAAATGTTTCTCCGGACGGTAAATTGACCATCAAAACCCAAGAGGTTAAACTGCAAAAGATTTTTGGAAATGATTTTTACCCTGAATGGCAGAAATCAGACGTTCATATTTATGAAAGCCTGAATTATCGCCATTGGGACGAATGGGAAGATGGTGCTTTCAGCCATATCTTTATCTACCCTGCAGGAGAAAGTACGGAACAGGGTAAAGATATTATGGAAGGTGAACCGTTTGACTGTCCTCAAAAACCATTTGGCGGAGCGGAGGACTATGCCTGGAGCCCTGACAGCAGGTTAGTGGTTTATGCAACAAAGAAAAAATCCGGAACTGCTTATGCCCTCAGCACCAATACCGACTTATTCGCCTATGAAATTTCGACGGGAAAAACGACAAACCTGACAGAAGGTATGATGGGTTACGATACACATCCTGTTTATTCCCCGCAGGGATCCCTCGCATGGCTTAGTATGCAGCGGGATGGTTATGAAGCGGATAAGAATGACATCATAGTCCGAAATGGATCGACTACGATAAACCTCACAAAGGAATGGGACGGAACCGTTAACAGTTTTATCTGGAGCCTGGATGGAAAAAAAATATTCTTCAATGCACCAGTGGACGGCACCATTCAGATATTCGAAGTTGATTACCCAGGAATTACTAAAAGGAAACCCGTTGTCAAACAACTTACGAGGGGAGATTTTGATGTGACAAGCATCTCAGGTCAGGTAGTAAATTCACTCGTCGTATCGCGCACAGACATGAACCATGCTGCTGAATTGTTTACCGTTGATCTTTCCAATGGCCAGTTCACACAGATTACCCATGTTAATGATGAAACTTACAGGAAAACGCTGGTTAGCAAAACCGAAAAACGGTATGTTAAAACTACCGATGGAAAGCAGATGCTGGTGTGGGTTATCTATCCACCGGATTTTGATGCGACCAAAAAATATCCTACCCTCTTGTACTGTCAGGGAGGCCCGCAGTCCGCACTGACTCAATTTTATTCTTTCCGTTGGAATTTTCAGCTGATGGCGGCTAATGGGTATATCATTGTGGCGCCTGCACGCCGGGGAATGCCAGGTTCCGGGGTTGCCTGGAATGAAAAGATCAGCAAGGACTGGGGTGGCCAGGTAATGGACGACTACCTCTCGTCCATCGATGCAGTAGCCAAAGAAAGTTTTGTTGATAAAGCGCGGTTGGGTTGTGTAGGTGCGAGTTATGGAGGCTACTCTGTGTTTTATCTGGCCGGTATTCACAATAACCGTTTTAAGACATTTATTTCGCACGACGGCGTTTTTAACATGAAGAGCATGTATGGAACAACGGAGGAGCTATGGTTTGTCAATTGGGATTTTGGGGGACCATATTGGGAAAAAAGCAACGCCCCGGATCAAAAGACCTATACGGCTTTTGATCCTAGTTCACTTGTGGAAAAGTGGAACACACCCATATTGATTATTCAGGGAGGAAAAGATTTTCGCGTTCCCACGGGGCAATCGCTTGAAGCTTTTCAGGCTGCGCAATTGCGAGGGATTAAAAGCAAGCTCGTGTATTTACCCGATGAGAATCACTGGGTGCTGAAGGCTCAGAATGCCATGGTGTGGCAGAACGAATTTTTTAAATGGCTGCAGGAAACCTTGTAATAAAACGAGCAGACTATGAATAGAGAAAACTTAACAGCTTTTATGATGAGTGGTATGTTGATGTTTGCCGGCTACGACGCCATGAGCCAGGAGCGTGACAGAAGTAAGATTGATGAAGAATATAAATGGAACCTCACAGATCTGTATGCGTCTGATGAGGCATGGGCACAGGCGAAAGATGCCCTGAAAAAGAAACTTTCTGAAATTGATAAGTTCAACGGCACACTGGCTCAGTCATCGAACGAGATGTTTCAATGTCTGGATCTGGTCAGTAAGCTCAGCAGGGAGTTCTCACGGCTTGGCAGTTATGCCAGTATGCATTCGGACGAAGACACGCGCGTGTCCAGGTACATGGCCATGAAATCCGAGATGCAGCAATTAGGTACTGATTTTAGTACAAGAATTGCATTTGTGGAACCGGAGATCCTGAAAATTGACAAAGCCACAATTGAAAGTTTCCTGAATGAAAATAAGGACCTTCAGGTTTATAAAAAATATCTGTACGATATCGTCAGGCGGAAGGAGCATACCGGCACTGAATCGGAAGAAAAAATAATTGCGGCTGCAGGACTTATCTCAAGTACACCATCTGATGTTTACAATATATTTTCGAATGCTGATTTCCCATTTTCGGAGGTAACACTTTCCAACGGGCAAAAGGTTAAGCTTGATCAGGCTGCCTTTAGTCTTCACCGCGCCTCCGTCAACCGGGACGACAGGAAAAAAGTTTTTGCAGCCTATTTCGGCAAGATCAATGAGTATCAAAGAACGTTTGGAACGCAGCTCTACGGCGAGATCAAAAAGAATATGTTTTACTCACAGGTGCGGAAATATAAATCTTCTCTGGAAGCTGCGCTGGATGTGAACAAAATTCCAGTTGAAGTTTATCATAATCTTGTAGAGAACGTGAACAAAAATCTGCCGACGCTCCACAAATATCTGAACCTGCGTAAACGAATTTTAGGACTGAGTGAGTTGCATTATTATGATTTGTATGCGCCGTTGTTAAAAGATGTGGTGCTAACTTATTCTGTTGAGGAATCTCAGAAAAATATTCTGGCTTCATTGAAACCGCTTGGCAAGGAATACATTGATGTAGTGGAGAAGGGATTCAACGAAAGATGGATAGATATGTTTCCATCAGAAGGCAAACGGTCCGGCGCTTACTCTAATGGATCAGCCTACGACGTACACCCTTACATCCTCATGAATTATAACGGGAAGTTTAACGACATGAGCACCCTTACACATGAGTTGGGACATACCATGCAGAGTTATTTTTCCAATAAGCTGCAACCTTATCCATTAGCTGATTATCCAATATTTGTAGCTGAAGTGGCTTCAACATTTAATGAGGCATTGCTGATTGACCATACGCTTAAAAACATTAAGGATGATCAAACAAGACTCTCTATT
>JBDSIM010000179.1:0-34529 GCA_039917935.1 Cyclobacteriaceae bacterium
GCAGGCGTCGAATATGCTACCGAGAATAATTACCAACTCATTATCGCCCTGGACTGTGGCATCAAGTCTTCTGAACTGGTTCGTGTAGCGGCCAACAGAGGAATTGACTTTATTATTTGCGATCACCATTTGCCAGGAGAATCGATTCCCCATGCTGTAGCCGTACTGGATCCCAAACGTTCGGATTGTGATTATCCATGTGAGGATCTCAGTGGATGTGGTATAGGATTTAAATTTATGCAAGCCTTTGCCCGCCGATACCGGGATGAAGCGGAGGTTTTTGAATATCTCGATCTGGTAGCCGTAAGTATTGCTTCGGATATTGTTCCCATCGTGGATGAGAATCGCATTCTTGCTTATCATGGGCTAAAAAAACTAAATGAGAATCCCATGCCTGGTCTGAAGGCATTGAAAGATATCGCGGGGATAAAGAATGATCTCGATATATCCGGTGTAGTATTTACACTAGGACCTCGGATCAATGCAGCAGGCAGGGTGGGACATGCCAGTGCCGCCGTTGATCTTCTCATATCCAGATCCGAAGAGGAAGCGAACTTGCTCGCTGAAAAGGTTAACCTCAAAAATGAAGTCCGCAAAGAATTCGATTCCTCTATTACCGAAGAGGCGCTGGCCATGATAGAGACCAATAATCTTGTCCGCTCGTCTAAATCCACTGTACTTTTCAAAAATACGTGGCACAAAGGAGTAATTGGCATAGTTGCTGCACGGTGTATAGAGAAATTTTACAGACCAACAGTGATTCTGACAGAATCCAATAACAAAATTACCGGTTCAGCAAGAAGTGTGAATGGCTTTGATTTGTATAATGCTATTTTGAGCTGCAGTGACCTGCTGGAAAAGTTCGGGGGTCATAAATATGCCGCAGGCCTGACGCTTGATGCCAGCAACCTGGAAGCTTTCCAGCAGCGTTTTGAGGAAGTTGTTTCTTCCACAATCACGGCAGACATGCTCATTCCGTTAATAGAAATCGATTATACCATTCCGCTGGATGCTGTGAACACTAAATTCTTACATGTTTTAAAACAAATGGGACCCTTCGGGCCTGAAAATCCAAGACCCGTTTTTGAAGCAAGAAATTTATTCGTTTTTAATGCGCTGTCAAGTTTTAAAGACCGACACATCAAATTTTTAGTCGGTCAGGAAGGGTGCAGTAACGTTTTTCAAGCGGTTGGATTTGACCTTGCCGAATTTTATGACCGCATTGCAACGGGTGATACTTTCCGGATGGCTTTTACCATTGAAGAAAATATTTATAATGGAACCAGCTCCATTCAATTGCGGATTAAGGATATCAAATTTGATTAAACAATGATTTTACGCGCGGAAAATCTTTTTAAAAAATATAAGTCCCGGGCCGTTGTGAACGATGTTTCGCTTTATGTTGAACAGGGAGAGATTGTGGGATTACTAGGTCCAAACGGGGCTGGTAAGACAACCAGTTTCTATATGATCGTCGGGTTGATCAAACCCAATGCAGGAAAAATTTTTTTGGAAGATGAGGAGATCACCACATTACCGATGTATCAGCGCGCCAAACGCGGCATTGGTTATCTGGCACAGGAGGCCTCCGTGTTCAGAAAACTAACGGTGGAAGAAAACATACTGGCAGTCTTGGAGATGCGTGATTATACTAAACAGCAAAGAAGAGAAAAAACGGATCAGCTGATTGAAGAATTCAGCTTGCAGACAGTCCGTAAAAGTCTTGGGATGTCATTGTCTGGGGGAGAAAGAAGAAGAACAGAAATAGCCCGGGCGTTGGCAGTGGATCCTAAATTTGTTTTATTGGATGAGCCATTTGCCGGAGTCGATCCTATTGCGGTAGAGGAAATACAAATGATTGTGTCTAAGTTGAAAAATAAAAATATCGGAATTCTGATCACTGATCACAACGTAGACGAGACCCTTTCCATAACGGATCGCGCGTATCTGATGGTGGACGGTAAATTATTCAAAGCAGGAACAGCAGAAGAATTAGCCAATGATCCGTTGGTAAGAAAGGTTTATCTGGGGCAAAATTTCAAACTCCGCAGGGCCAATATCAATGTTCCTTAGTCGTCAGGAAGGGTCGGGAATACTGAAAGCTTAATTATTTTTAAGGTATTTTTAAGGCGAGCGCAATCTCAATAAGATAATAAATCACCGGGTCATTTCCAAGGCTTTTCACTATTTTATTCTGCTTTGACACAGTGATGATGGGTGGGCCGGAGGGTAATCAACGGTCTTCTTTTCCATCCCCTAAAATATCGCGGACCATACTCCATACCAACTCAGGTTCGTAACCCTTCTGCATGGCATACTTCGATAGTTTCTCGCGTGTAGCGTAAATATTATCTTCCTGAATGGTTTTGGATTTACGGGTCAGCAACTCTCGTAATGATTCTATATACGTTGCGCTGTCAATTTCTTTCAATCCTATTTGGATACAATTTTTAGACACGCCTTTTGCTTCCAGGGCATGCGTAATTTTTATACGTCCCCATTGTTTCATTCGAAATTTTCCGCCGGCAAAAGCTTTTGCAAAACGCTCCTCATTAAGGTAGCCATCGGTAAGTAAACCCAATAAGATCTCATCTACTTCATTGCGAAAGAGTCCGTAGCCGTATAGCTTGTTTCGCACTTCCAGGTGTGAGCGCTCCTGATAAGCGCAATACTGCCGTATTTTTTCCGCGGCTTCCTGTGGGGATGGTTTTGTCATAGTATCATCTCGTGGGCTATGAAAAACACAAACTATTTTTTTTACGCGCTTTTGATGAGTCCTTTATTTCTTAATACGCTGGATAAAAATTTCCGCTCATTCTCAGTATTAAAGATTTTAAAGGGTAAATGGATGAGCTGCGCTTTGTTTACGAACAGCACAAAAGAATCTTTGCCAATATTGGCCCTTTGTATCTGATCCCACTTTAACGGCATTCCTTCACGCGGATTGATTTTCATCAGGATCTGTTGACTGCTTATTTCATACGAGAATTTTTCGAAAAGCATCTTGCCCTGCTCAAGTTGTGTTACACCATAAAACTGGATCCACCAGAAAAGTAAATACAAGCCAAGGCCCACAATTGCGGCGATAAACCACCAGATGCTTTGTATCCAGATGAAGCCTAAACAGATAACGAAGGCTCCCAAGGCCGCCATCCAACCCTGCCTTTTCAGTATTTCTCGCAGGGCAAGCTTGATATATGTTTTTTTATCAAGTTTGTAATTTTTTGTTTTAACAATCATAAAAATTTACTTCCTGTTTTAATCTATTCAGCGGTTGCTTTCAAACTTAGATCGAGGCTCTTTACCGCATGCGTCAGGGCGCCAACCGAAATGTAATCCACACCACATTCAGCAATACCCCTGATGGTTTCTTCTGTAACCCCTCCGCTGGCCTCTGTCTTGTATTTGCCGTTAATTAAACGGACAGCTTCAATCATCGTTTTGACATCCATATTATCCAACATAATAATATCGATGCCTCCTGCCGAGAGAACTTCCTGAACCTCTGAAAGGTTGCGGGTTTCTATCTCTATTTGCAGCTTTTTGTTATTGGCGCGAAGATACTCTTTTGTTCGATTGATTGCCGGTAAAATTCCACCCGCCATATCAATATGATTATCCTTGAGCATGATCATATCAAATAAACCCATTCTGTGGTTTTTGCCACCGCCAGTTAAAACAGCCCACTTTTCTAAAAGCCTGAAATTTGGGGTGGTTTTCCGTGTGTCCAATAATTGAGCTTTTGTACCTGCAATAAGTTTTACAAATTTTTGTGTCCTGGTGGAGATCGCGCTCATTCGCTGCATGCAATTGAGCACAAGCCGCTCAACTAAAAGAATGGTTCTTGCAGAACCGGCCACCGTAAAAGCAATATCTCCAAATTTTATAGGTTGCCCGTCCTCTTTGTAGATATCGATTTTTATCTTTTTATCGACGGAATTGAAAATATGTTTCGCAAGTTCAACGCCTGCTATGATGCCGTCATCTTTTATAAGAAGTTTGGCTTTGTTTTGAGCCCTTTCCGGTATGGTGGCAAGCGATGAATGGTCTCCATCGCCCACATCTTCGAATAGCGCGGAATCAATAAATCGTTTTAAGAAATCGTCGGTAATATAAGGTGGCTTCACCGCGCAAAAATAGGAGGTGAAATTTGGGATTTAAGTGCCCGGGCAACTTATTTTTTCCGGCCTCAATAAACCATTATTAAGAGCCGCGAAGACCCTGAATCCGGGCTATTCTTTCGAAAATGAAATTTCATGAAGGAGCTGTTGGTTGTTAACAATCTTGATCTTCATAAAGACGCGGTAAGTTTCATCGGAGCTCTTGTACTGACCAATGGCAAAAGGTTGACCCCCTTTTGATGAGCCCTGGTGGATAATGCTGAATTCAGAAGGGGGGTGCTGTTTAAAAAAATCTCGAAATACAAATTCCGCCTGAGCTTTGCTGTAGGATTGCACTTTCCCCTCAATCGTAACGTCGACAGTCTGAAATAAAAACTTAGACAACTCTTTTGCGCTTCCCGCCTTGATGGTTTCCTTCACCTGATAGATTACTTCGCTCTGCCCAAAAGTGGCAAACACCCGTAAGGTTAGCACACAAAAAACTATTACTGCTTTCGATCTGTTCAACTTCATGACAGTGATGGTTAACGGCTAAAATTATGCCATTATTGAAATATAGAGAAATTTAATGACGCTTCAGACGGAGTTCCTGGCGTATTCATGCAATGAAATGTATTATCCTCTATATTTGCGGCTTTTACAGCGTTAACCTTGAACTAATTGAGCTTTAAGCGTAAAAAAAATAGAATATAAAGTCAAAAGACTAAAAGCCATAGCGGCTGTAATGGCCTAATTTGTATTCCTGTTTTGGCGCATTTTAACAGGTCGGTTGTATCAATAAAAACATCATGAATAACAAGGTATTGCTGTTGATTTTAGATGGGTGGGGAATCGCGAAGAATAAAAATGTCTCTGCTGTGGATCAGGCAAAAACTCCTTTTATCAATTCACTATACGCCAAATACGCCAACAGCAAACTGGAAGCTTCTGGTCTTGCTGTCGGACTTCCCGAAGGACAAATGGGAAACTCTGAAGTGGGCCATATGAATATTGGTGCGGGAAGAGTTGTCTATCAGGATCTGGTCCGAATTAACAAAGCCATTCAGGAGAGAGAATTATATGACCATGCAGTTTTGTCAGAAGCATTTCGATACGCTTTAGAAACCGGCAAAAATGTTCATTTTATTGGGCTGCTGTCCGATGGTGGAGTTCATTCCCATATTGAACATCTTAAAGGGTTGATTTCGATTGCACACAGCCATGGAATTAAAAACCTTTTTATCCATGCTTTTATGGATGGTCGTGACACCGATCCAAAAGGGGGGCTTGGTTATCTAAAAGATCTTATAGAACATCTGAAAAAGAATTCGGGCAAAGTAGCCAGTATCATCGGCAGGTATTTTGCCATGGACCGCGACAAAAGATGGGAACGGGTAAAACTCGCTTATGACCTGATGGTAAATGGGGCGGGCGAAAAAACAAATGATCCGCTTGCCGCCATTCAGAAATCTTACGACAATAAAATCACAGACGAATTTATTCAGCCGATTGTCATTACGGATGATCAGTACCAGCCGAATGCGACGATCGATGAAGGTGATGTCGTGTTGTGTTTTAATTTCAGGACTGACCGGGGAAGGGAGATAACCGAAGTGCTTACCCAGCAGGACTTTCCTGAATACGGGATGAAGAAGTTAAAATTGTATTATATCACGCTTACCAATTACGATGAATCGTTCGAGGGCGTCAGAACTATTTTTGATAAGGACAATCTGGAGAAAACGCTGGGGGAAGTAGTTGCGGATGCAGGTAAAAAGCAAATACGCATTGCCGAAACCGAGAAGTATCCTCATGTTACTTTTTTCTTCTCCGGTGGAAGGGAAGATCCTTTTGAAGGAGAGTCGAGAATACTTTGCCCTTCGCCAAAGGTTGCCACCTATGACTTGCAACCGGAAATGAGTGCTCATGAAATAAAAGATAAGATCATTGTTGAGTTGGAAAAAAACGAAGTTGACTTTATATGTCTTAACTTTGCTAACCCTGATATGGTTGGCCATACTGGCGTATTTAGCGCTGCCGTTAAGGCTTGTGAAACCGTTGATTTCTGCGCCCAAAAAGTTACCGAATCCGCTTTAAGAAACGGATATTCAACGATCATCATAGCTGACCATGGCAATGCAGAGATGATGATCAATGAAGATGGAACGCCCAACACCGCTCACACTACGAATCTGGTACCTTGTATTCTCGTTGATAAAACCTATCAGGGAAAATTATTGGATGGCAAGCTAGGCGATTTGGCTCCTACCATTTTGAAACTGATGGGTCTGACACCGCCCAAACAAATGACAGGCAATGTTCTATTGGAAAACTGAAAAAATTAATTTCGGGACTTTTATTTTTTTATCTCTTGTCTTGACTTTCGGATCGTGTAAACGGGAGAGACAACCGTCGGCTTTTTTCCCAATCGATAGTTTGGTTACGGGCCAGATACAACTGCTAACCAGCATGCAGGCGGGGTTGTTCAAAGAAGCTATTTTAAGTGGCCATAGCGATTCCATTTCTTACACTCCTGCAGATACGGTTGCCTGGCTAAAGGAACTTGATATATTCCGAAGCCTGAATATCATAAACAAACCTATTAATAAAGGAAGTTATCTGGTAGACGATGGGTTGTTTGATCCGGGTAGCAACCTTACGGTAAAAGCTTTTACAAGTCTGAAAAAACTTCCCGTGGTGTATATGCGGGTATATTACCAGGGGAAAATTGATAAACCCAGAAAGATTGAAGCGCTGTATGATGATGGAAATATTCTCTACGAAAGTGCCAGAATATTATCTATGCATTTCCAGCAAATAGATAATAAGACCATACTTACTTCCTACGCTATCAGAGGCGGTCAGAAAATGATATTCGGAGATTCAGTGGCATTTTATATTAAAGGGAGGATCCTGGTAGATTAAAGATATGGGCAAGCGAACAAAAGAACCTCTTAAGGAAGAAGACAAACGCAAGATCAATAAAACCAGTATACGGTACCTCACCGGAATTTTCAGTTATATGTTACCCTATAAGGTACTGTTTTTGTTGGGATTAGTCGCTTTGACACTTTCGAGTATAATGCTTCTTGCATTTCCGCGTCTGGCCGGAGAGTTGCTGGATGTTGCTTCCGGAAAGCCAAAATATTTCACGACGATCAATCAGGTTGCTCTCGCCTTGCTACTGATTCTTCTTGTACAGGGAATTTTTTCCTTTATCAGAGTATATACTTTTTCTATTGTTAGTGAAAAGGGTATGGCGGATGTACGCCAGGCGATATATCAGAAAATCATATGGCTGCCCATGACTTTCTTTGACAACCGCCGTGTTGGGGAGTTAATGAGCCGTATAACAGCAGACGTAGGCACCCTTCAGGATACTTTTAGTTTTATTCTAGCTGAATTATTGAGACAAATAATTACCCTTGTGCTGGGCATCGGTATTATATTTTACCTGGCTCCTACACTAACCGGATTTATGCTGCTAACATTCCCGGTACTGGTGATCACGGCATTGGTTTTCGGTAAGTATATCCGCAAGCTCTCAAAAAAAACCCAGGATAAGTTGGCTGAGGCAAATATCGTGGTGGAAGAATCACTGCATTCCATTTCAATGGTGAAAGCTTTTACCAATGAAACTTTTGAGTTAACCCGTTATTCAAAAGCGATTGGCGAAGTGGTGAATGTTGCCATCCAGTCGGCCCGGTATCGCGGACTATTTATCAGCTTTGTTATTTTTGCATTATTTGGTGGCATTGTGGCGGTAGGCTGGTATGGCGCCAGTCTTGTGCAGTCTCAGCAAATCTCGGTGGGGGAATTATTTTCCTTTATTTTTTATACATCGTTTATAGGATTTTCCATTGCCGGGCTAGGCGATATTTATACGCAACTGCAAAGATCAGTGGGGGCTTCTGAACGCGTACTGGAAATCCTTACCCTGGATGATGAATCGTTGTCGGGTAACGATAACAACCTTGTCAAGCTGAAGGGTGAAATCCATTTTGATCATGTCTCATTTTGTTACCCTTCGAGGAACGAGTATACGGTGCTGAAGGATTTGAGCTTCATTATCCGAGCCGGTGAGAAAGTTGCCCTTGTTGGAAAAAGCGGTTCGGGGAAATCTACCATTATCAACCTACTCATGCGGTTTTATCCGCTTACTGATGGTTCTGTTCGCGTCGACAGGCTGCGGATCGATGATTATAACCTGTCAGCCTATCGCCGGAACCTTGGCGTGGTTCCTCAGGAGGTAATATTATTTGGAGGGACTATCGCCGAGAATATACAGTATGGAAAACCGGGAGCTGGTCTTGAAGAGATCCGGGAAGCGGCAAGGCAGGCTAATGCCCTTGAGTTCATTGAAAGTTTTCCGGAAAGTTTTGACACTGTGGTTGGGGAGAGAGGAATTAAATTGTCAGGTGGTCAACGTCAACGTATTGCCATAGCCAGGGCTATTTTAAAAGATCCTTCGATCCTAATTTTGGATGAGGCTACCAGTTCGTTGGATGCACACTCAGAGGTATTGGTTCAGGATGCTCTTGAAAAGTTAATGGAAGGTCGCACCTCTATCATAATAGCCCATAGGCTCAGCACAATTAAAAAAGTGGATCGTATATTTGTTATTGAGGACGGGCGCATTGCCGAGATGGGTTCGCATACAGAACTATCTGGAAAAAATAACGGTATTTACAGTAACCTTTTACAGTTGCAACTTCAGGAATGAACCACATTTCTAACCGGCTATTAAAAGACTTTAAGCTGAGGACAACCGAAACCCGGTCGGAAATTCTGGACCAGTTTCTTCAGAAAGATTACGCCCTGTCGCACCATGATATCGAGAGTGGTATAGCCGATGAATTGGACAGAGTGACCGTATACCGCACCTTGAAGACATTTCTGGATAAGGGATTAATTCATAAGGTCCTGGACGATGAAGGCACCTTGAAATATGCCCTTTGCAATGAGGCTTGTTCCATAGCAAAACACCGGCATGAACACGTTCACTTTAAGTGCACAAATTGCGGCCAGACCAACTGCCTGAAAGTGGCAATACCGATGGTGAAATTACCCCAGGGCTACAAGCCGCAAGAGCTTAATCTGCTTATTCAGGGAATATGTCAAAATTGCTCCGCCTGATTTGCCGAACGGGCGTGCCGAAGAAATCGTGTAGGGTATATTTTAGGGATTAAAATATATTTGTAGTTTTGAAATTGAGCGAAGTCTAAAATCCTATTTTTGCTGGCTAAAGGCTTCTCAAAACCAGTAATAATACCGTTTGCACGCATTGTTAAACATTCTTACTTTTTCGCTCTTCAACGATCTTCCCAAAGAGGAAACTATATTATTTGGGATTTTTGCCGTTATCATCATTCTTTTTCTCGTGCTCGATCTGGGGTTGTTTCATAAGCAAGCCCATAAAATCAGCACCAGGACCGCCCTCTATCAGTCTATTTTCTGGGTCATCGTTTCAACCCTGTTTGGGGTTTTTATCCTATTATATGATGAAAGTGGTACGGAGGGTGCCGTTCAGTATTTCTCTGCCTACTTAACGGAATACGCCCTTTCGGTAGATAATATTTTTGTCATCCTGTTGATTCTTAAATATTTCAAGGTCAATGAGGCCTATTACCATAAGGTTCTTTTTTGGGGTATCCTGGGGGCGATTGTATTCCGCGGTATTTTCATTTTCGTCGGTACATTCCTCATCGAGCAATTTCACTGGATCCTGTACATCTTTGGCGTTTTCCTGGTGTATTCGGGCATCAGAATATATTTTGAGGATGGGGATGAAAAGATCGAACCTGAGAAAAATCCTATTTTAAAATTCTGCAAAAAATACCTGCCCATGTCAAACGATGACCATGGCGGTAATTTTGTGATCAGGCAAAATAAAAAGCTTTTGTTCACGCCTTTATTTCTGGTTATTGTACTGATAGAAACAACCGATCTGATCTTTGCTGTCGATTCAATACCTGCAGCTTTTGCTATTACCCAAAATCCATTCTTGATTTATACGTCCAATATTTTTGCGGTTATGGGGTTGCGGGCAATGTTTTTTCTCCTGGCAGGGATTATCGATAAATTCTACCTTCTTCAAAAGGGGCTCTCCATTATTTTGTTTTTTATTGGCGCCAAAATGTTATTGGACATCTGGCACATTGAAGTGAACGTGTACCTTTCTTTTGCCGTCATTATTGTGACCCTTACCCTGTCAATTGTCTTCTCTGTATTAGTTCCCAGAAAGGCTAAACCGACGGAAGAAGTTTAAGAAGTACTTCCCTCAGAAAAGAGATTTTTTGGAATGATCTTGAGCAAGACAGGAAGCGTAAGAAATTTCCGGGGCAACGAAATAATAACAAACGTGGGAATGGTTTTAAGAAATTGAACCAGGGCAGTGCGCACTACTTCCTTTTCTTCAGCACTAAGTTCATTGGCTCGGGATTTTTGCAAAAGGTCAATAATCTCAGGATGTTCATTAAGTTCTTTCATCAACCGGTGCTTATTCTTCTCTGCTATTTTCGCTACCCTTTTAATGAATTGTTCACTCACCTGCTGATAATCCTGTCGATTTTGTAAATACGATAGTTGCTCCCAGTGTTCCAAAACAAAACCCTCAATCGCAATAAGACTATTTTCCAAATCGTCTTCGTTAAAACTCAAATGGATGGTAAATCTTTTTAGAAAATCCATTTCAATCTGTTCAACTTTTTTATCAGCCCAGATTGTAAGGATGGCAACTTCAAGGAAAAACTTTTTCAAGATCCAGGAGTTTTCAGAAGGAAGGCTTATCTCATCTATTTCTATCCCTTTTTCAAAAATGCGGAGGGCCTCTTTTCTCTTTTCGGATGACAGGTCAGTGCTATGAAGGAAAAAATCAAGCAATTTTTTCTCTTCATAAACAACCTCCTTATTGGCGTGAGAGGCTGCTGCGATTACTTTTACCACGGAGAACCTCAACTCATCTCTTTCATATCTGAAAAAATCAGCGACGATACGGTCGGCATTTGTGTGAATCCACTGGCCGAAAATAAATACATCAAGAAACAAGAGGCTGTTGTGAAAAAAATAGGTCCAGAAATTTCCTTCGAAGTCACTGGTTTTTTCAATCCGTTTCTCCAGAATTTTTTCGGCGAGGTCAAGGGCGGTTTTCTTCTTGCCAAACAGGGTTTTAGACGGTGTGGCCAGCTCCGGAAATATGTTATTATAAAAATTGCCAATGTTCTCAAGGGTTTTATCGATGACTTCAGATATGTCGTGGGTAGATCCGTGCTTTTTCTCATAAAAAAGTAGTGAGCTGCTGATAAGGCTCTCCGCCAGCAGGACTTTCATTTTATCCTTGTTGCTCCAGTTTTCCTGTTCAGGGTGACCTGCCGGCGCAATGGACTGGCCATACATCAAACCTGTTGGCTGAATAATCCGGTAAAGTGACTGCTCGGGGTGTGATCCCTTACGCGTCGCATCGGTGGTCAGATCCTTTAATGTTTCTATGCGAAACTCGATATATTCCTTAAGCCACCCCTTTTCCTTTGGATTCATGTCAACCAGCTATGCGATTAAATTAAAGATTAAAAATCTATCCAAAAATCACTTACTTCAAAGCGTCTTTCCAGCCTTTTAAATCCATTGTTTTGGCTGCTGATTCAACTTTATTTTGAAGCGAAATCTTAAATTTGTCAAGGCGTTTTGCCAGCTCTTTATCGCTAGATCCGATAATCTGAGCAGCCAGAATACCTGCGTTCCGGGCACCGTCCAATGCGACAGTGGCTACTGGTACGCCTGCAGGCATCTGAAGGATGGACAGGATGGAATCCCAGCCATCCAGAGAATTTGAGGATTTGACCGGTACGCCAATCACAGGCAATGATGTCATGGAGGCAACCATGCCGGGTAAATGGGCGGCCCCACCGGCACCCGCAATAATGACGCGAAGGCCGCGTTTGCGCGCCGTGGAAGAATACTCTGCCATACGCTGGGGAGTGCGGTGCGCGGATACTACAGTTAGTTCATAGGGTATGCCCAATTCTTCGAGTAATTCCGCGGCATCTTTCATGATCTTTAAATCACTTTGGCTGCCCATTATGATGCCTACCATCGGTTTTTCCATATCTTAAAGCTGACATTATGCCAATAACTGCCTTGCCGTTCCGTTGTGCCCGGTAAACACGCCCTCGATCCGGGTACCGGATCCCGATTGCCCTTTGAATGAATTTCTCAGGCAATGATTTTAAGGGTGTCCTTTACAAAGTTCACTTTCTTTTTCAACATCGCGATGTCTTTCTCCAAAATGGTTACATGGCCCATTTTTCTAAACGGCTTAGTCAACCGTTTTCCATACAAATGAACATAAACGCCGGGCATTTTAAGCACTTCTTCAAATCCTTTGTAAGTAGCCTCACCGGAAAAATCAGGCTCGCCAAGTAGATTAACCATGGCACTGGGCACGAGGGTACTGGTATCCCCTAAAGGCAGGTTTAATATAGAACGAAGGTGCTGATTGTATTGGGAAGTCAGGTTGGCTTCTATGGTTTGGTGTCCGCTGTTGTGAGGACGCGGCGCGATCTCATTTACCAGAAGATCCCCTCCCTTTGTAACAAACATTTCAACGGCGAGAATGCCAACCATATTTAGGGATATAATAATTTTTTGTGCGATCGATTCTGCCTTTTGTGCGATGGCTACAGATACCTCTGCAGGAGAGAAGAGATATTCAACAAGATTTTGCTGCGGATGAAAAACCATTTCCACCAAAGGAAAAGATTTGACCTCCCCCCGGGCATTTCGTGCGATAATCACAGAAATCTCTTTTTCAAAATCAATGAGTTTCTCAACAAGTCCTGGCGCATGAAAGCCTTTGTCAAGATCATTGGTGGTTCTTAAGATTTGAACCCCCCTTCCGTCATATCCTTCACGGCCAAGTTTGTTCACGAAAGGAAGAAAACCGAAATGTTTCTTTACATCCGCTGCATTTTCGGTGAGAAAAAATTCTGCGGTAGGTATACCGTTATCCCTGTAGAAGGATTTCTGAATGCGCTTATCCTGTATCAATTCGATTACTTCAGGTTGCGGATAAACCTTCTTGCCTTTCAAGACAAGTTGTTTTAGCGCTGCCGTATTTACATTTTCGATCTCAATAGTGATAATGTCACAGGCTAACCCAAAATTCATCACTGTTTGATAATCGGTGAGTTGTCCGCAATGAAATTCAGCTAGTTTTGAACACGGCGCGGCAGGATCTGGATCAAGAACGGCAAAGGGTATATTAAAATCAATTCCGGATTGAATAAGCATTCGCCCGAGCTGGCCCCCACCCAATATTCCGACCTTAAGATTCTGTTGAAATGATGAGACCAAAATTCAATATTTAAATTCGAATCACGGCAAAGTTATTGACCTGGCGAAGTTTCTAAAACGACACCCAAAATTTTATCACCAACCTGAAGATAATGAACCACCTTCATGCCCTCTTGCACTTCTCCAAACAGGGTATACCGGCCATCCAGATGGGGAGTAGGCGAATGGGTAATGAACCATTGCGTTCCTTCCGTATCTTTTCCCGCGGAGGCCATTCCAACACTTCCTCCCTGATAACGACGGGCAGAAAATTCTGAACGGATCGAATAGTCCTCACTTCCCCATCCGTCGCCCCGATCGCATCCGGTTTGTATCACAAAATTTGGAACCACCCTGTGGACAAACTTATTATCAAAATAATTTTCTTTTGCCAGCGCAACGAAATTAGCAACTGAACCAGGGGCTTCTTCTACAAATAATCTGATGATGATGTTACCCTTTGTTGTTTTAATGGTTGCTAACTGTGCTGCAGGAATGGTTTTCACCAGCGCCCAGTTAATGGGATGGTTATATCCGTTTTTTAATGCAGACTCTTTCCTGTTTTCAAAGTGTGCAATCGCTGACTCGATTGGCTGCAGGGCCTCTATGTCTTGTGGCAACTTTAATTTCTTTTTGGCTTCATAAAGGAAAGCAGGATCTTTTAAAAGTTCTCTGTAACCTAAAGTTGAGTCGGCCAGCGCTGTGGCTATTATACCAACCACAGCCGGATCTTTTGTCTGCAAAAGATCTTTGAAAATTTCTGCAAAAGATTTTTGTAGTTTTTTTGGGAAAGTTACTTGTTGATTCATCGCTACCAAGGTAGAGGCTGCTGTGGAACGTAATACCTGCGTTGTTTCTTCGGTTAGTTTATTGGCCACAAACGTGTAGGCGTTCGGAAATGAATTTAAGGAATGCAGCAGCGCAGCTTTATGATAAGGATTATCAGACTTGCCGTAAGCGTTTTTGATCTCTTCAGCAAGTTCACGGTTTTGACCAGCTTTTAGTGCGGCCGCATAGAGATTGGATTGGATTCTCCAGTTCCCCTGGTGGTTTGTCAGGGCAGATACCTCAATCCAATCTTCAGCAGTGATGGTCTGAATGACAACCTCGGAGGCAGCAATGCCAACATTCATATCCTTGTGCCCTAAAGCTTCATACAAGTAATGCTTGGTTTTGTGATAAGGAAATGTTCGCAAGGATAGAATAGCATTCGTTACAACCCGTGAATCCAAATCCTTTCTGATAATGCTTTTCAGGGCAGCGAGGGATGAATCGGAAGGCAATTTCGCCAGGGACGTGGCAGCGGCCATCCTCACTTCGGCAGAAGGGTCATTTCTTAAAATAGAAATGATTTCTTTCTCCGCGTTTTCGAAGCGCGAAGCACCTCGGGAAAAAAAATGAGCCGCACCTTTTCTGGTAGGTTCGCTGTAAAATTTATCCAGCAGGATAGTGGCTGCCCTATTGGCAAGGGTATCTGTTTTTCCCCTAAGCCCCGCTCTGTAAAGTGACCATGAGAGACCGCTGGTTTTACTAGAGTCATTTAATTGCGTCCTGAAATCAAGCTGCCATTGGCTTGTGGATTTGCCATAGGCTTCAAGGATTTCAATAATTACTTCCGGATGAGTTTCCTTAACCAAAGCGCTCAACAAAATTTGCTCACACTTTGGATTTTGTGTTTGACCCAAGGCAAAAGCTGCTGACTTTCGTACACCACTTTCCGGGTCCTCGTTTAGTAGCGCGTCTATTCTATCCACTGCAGTTGCATTTTGGAGGGAGCCGAAAGCCTGAACAGCATCCATTCTATACAATGGATTTTCATGATTAAAAAAAGAATACAGACTATCGGCCAGACGGCGGTCCTGTAGATCAGCAATCTTCAACCGGACAGGATCAGAAAATTTATTGGGGAATCGATCTTCAGAATTACAACGGGCCAGCAAAAATGGCAACAGCAGAAGTAGAAGAACTTTATTAAGCATGTTAAGAAACGTGGATTGTCTGGTCAGAACGGAAATTTTCCCAGCCGTGCAAAATAAACAATGCAGGCTATGTATGCTCAAGGGGTGGGATTTGTTCATCTTTATTATCGAGATACAAGATAAGCCAACGGAGAGAATTTACGAATTTCAAAGCAACGTATGGTTTATTGGGTGTGACCATTGGTTATGATAATATCTGATAAACAACCAACGCTGAAAGATACGCGAGTGCCGTCATATATAAGAGTTGCAGTATGGGCCATTTCCAACCCTTGGTCTCCCGGTAAACAACGGCAATCGTGCTCATGCATTGCATGGCAAAAGTATAAAAAACAAGGAGGGAAAAACCGACAGCAGGTGTAAACCTCGGACCTCCGGTCGCAGGGTTGACTTCTTCTCTCATCCTGCTTTTAATAGTAGCATCCTGATCATTCGAGGCGCTTCCAATACTATAAATAGTGGCCATCGTTCCTACAAAGACTTCGCGTGCCGCAAATGAAGTAACCAGGGCTATGCCGATCTTCCAGTCATAACCCAATGGCCTGATAGCTGGTTCAATTGCTTTTCCGATAACCCCCGCATATGAATTCTCCAATTTATAGGCGGCAATCCGATCCTCCAATCCCTGGTCCGTCAGTCTTAAATTTGCCGACTCCGCTAAAACGTTTTGTCTGGCGTTGGATAGTTTGTCACCGGGACCATAACTCGCCAGTACCCAGAGAATAATGGAAATTGCCATTATGACTTTTCCTGCTTCCAGTACAAATGCTTTTGTCTTTTCAACAATAGTGTATCCCACGTTAGACCATTTAGGAAGCCGGTAAGTTGGCAGCTCCATGATCAGGTAACTTCTTTCTTTTACGCGGATAATTAGATTCATAACCCAGGCAGAACCGAGCGCGGCTAAAAAGCCAAGCAGGTATAATCCCATTAGGGCTATTCCCTGAAGATTAAAAAAACCCAGCGCTTTTTGATCCGGGACAATTAGAGCGATGAGGATGGTAAATACCGGCAGCCTTGCCGAACAACTCATCAGAGGGGTAACAAAAATGGTGATGGTACGCTCTTTCCAGTTATCAATCGTGCGTGTAGCCATGATGGCAGGAATAGCACAAGCCACCCCCGACATTAACGGAACTACACTCTTACCATTTAACCCGAACCTCCGCATCAACTTATCCATCAGGAATACTACCCGCGCCATGTATCCGCTTTCCTCCAGTACGGAAATGAAAGCAAACAGTATAGCAATTTGCGGAACGAAGATGATGATACCACCAATTCCGGGAACGATTCCATCCGCCAACAAGCTTGTCAGCGGTCCTGGCGGAAGAACGGAATGCAAATGACGGCTGAGATCAGAAAATAAGAGATCAATCATATCCATCGGCACAGTTGCCCATGCGAAAATGGCCTGGAATATCAAAAACAATAAGGCAAAGAACAGTGCATATCCCCAGAATTTATGGGTGAGGATTTTGTCAATCTTTCGGGAGTAATTTTTCCAGGAAAAATCGGTTTGCTTGAGCGTAACTTCATTCAAGAGGTCCTGAATAAATCCATAGCGTTGAATGGTTTCAGCACCCTGAAATTTTCCAGGAAAAAAACTGTGTTTTTGCCTGACATCGTTCACAATTTTTTGTTCTTCCCTGGAAAGAAAGGCCAGTGACTTAGGTTGTTCTAAAAACTGGTACGCCTCATAATCGTTATCAACCTTCAGACTATTCCGCAATTCTTTTATAGGCGCTTTAGCTTCATCCCAAATATGAAAAATCTGTTTTTCAGGGCTCAGACCTGGTTGTAAGATGACTTTTTTTAATTCCGCCAAACCAATACCCATCCTGGCGTTGATAGGCACCACTGGCACACCCAAATTCAGGGACAATGCCTTCAAGTCGTACGTAATTCCTGCTTTAGCCACCAAATCCATCATGTTGAGTGCGAAGATGGTAGGTAATCCCAGATCAATGATCTGGGAAAGAAGCAGTAGTCCTCGTTTCAGGTTTGTGGCGTCAGCAATAACTATAATTTTGTCCGGGGTTGTGGGTGAATGATGATTCAAGAGTATCTCCGCAACAATCTGTTCATCCAGACTTCGTGGATAAATACTGTAAATGCCTGGCAAGTCCATGAATTCAACTGCGGAGCCATCGGGAAGGGAGGCCAGGCCTAACCTTTTTTCGACCGTAACCCCGGGGAAATTGCCGATCTTTTGGTTGAGTCCAGTCAGTTGATTGAAGAGTGAGGATTTTCCAGAATTCGGATTACCGACTAATGCAACTTTTTGCCGCTTGGGATTAGCCATTAACTTAAGATTGAGATCGTTGCAGCCTCCTCTAATCTAAGAGATAACTCGTAACCGGATACACTTATGCACACGGGATCTCCGAACGGGGCGGTAAAATTAAACCTAACCGGAACTCCGGGTAGACAACCCATTTCCATAAGCTTGAAAGACAGATATTCGTCGGTAAATCCCGCAATTATGGCAATGTCACCTGGCTTCATTTGGGAGACATTCTTGAGGTTTTCAGCCATTAGCTTATTTAGATTAATTTTAAACAACAAAGATATGGGGCTTCCAGTGACAAGCAATGATTTATCTCAGTATTGTGTTTTTGTTTTAACGCGTAACGGCTATGGGAAAGAAAAAATCTAAAAACCGTAAATCGGGTGTTAAACGCACAGTAACAGATGTGAAATCAGGACAGGCAAACCTGTCAAAACAAAAAGGAGAAGATCTTGATTTCGGTGGATTGCCGAACATTGATTTGAAAAAAAACCTGGGATGCGGATAGCGGTCAGATGCTTTCAGCAACAAAAATTCTTTTCACTCTTTCGCTGGTACTGGTCAGGATCTCGTAAGGAATTGTGTGAATGCTTTTTGCCAATTGTTGTATTGGCAATTGTTTTCCGAAAATTATTACGTCATCTCCCTCCTCGGCGGGGATTCCCGTAATATCAATCATGCTCATGTCCATGCAGACATTTCCGACGACGCTGGCAACCGCCCCATTCAGGAATACTTTTCCTTTGCCATTGCTAAATGCGCGGCTAAAACCATCCGCGTAACCAATGGCAATGGTAGCGATGGTCATTGGACTTTCGGCCCTCCCCCTTCTTCCATAGCCGATACTTTCGCCAGCATCAATATTTTTGATTTGTGAAATGATTGTTTTAAGTGTGGCCACTGGTTTGAGCAGAAGGGAAGTATTTTCAGTGGGGTCGATACCATACAACCCTATGCCTAACCGCACCATGTCAAATTGAAACTCAGGTAATCGTAAAATTCCCGGTGAGTTCAAAACGTGATACAGGGGTTTGTCGGGGAGTATTCCGGAAATCCGGTCAGCTATCTTTTTAAAACAAGCAACCTGTTCCTTTGAAAAATTATCGTGCCGAGGTTCATCCGCACCAGCGAGGTGTGTAAAGATTGATGCTACTTTGAGGTTGGGGTGTGTCCGGAGAAGGTCTATCAGTGTATCCATTTGGTCTTCTTCGAACCCCAGTCGATGCATTCCGGTATCAATCTTGATGTGAATTTTGCACGATTGGCCCTGGATAAAATCCAGCAGGCTGAGGAGAATCTTGAAATTATACACCTCGGGCTCCAGATCATGTTTAAGCAAGGTTGCGAAACTTTCTTCTGAAGGATTCATCACCATAATTGGCAGGGTAATATTGTTTCTCCTCAATTCGATTCCTTCATCTGCGTACGCGACCCCGAGGTAATTGATTTTATGATATTGCAATACATTGGCAATTTCTTTACTTCCGCTACCGTACGCAAAAGCTTTGACCATGGCCATGATTTTGGTTGATGGTTGCAAGCAAGCTTTAAAAAAGTTTAAGTTATACACCAGCGCGCCCAGGTCAATCTCCATGACTGTGCCATGAGCTTTTTGTTGTAATTGCGTCACTATTTTTTCAAAAGCAAAAACGCGAGCACCTTTGATGAGCACGATTTCATCCTGAATAGAGCTCAAATTAAATTCTTTGAGAAATTCTTCTGTGGATCGGTAAAAAACAGAACCAGGAGGAAAATCATTTTGAAATGAGGACAAGACGGGCCCAATGCCAATGAACTGATTGGTGTGGGAACCCGAAATCAGTGCTGAAATCTTTTTAGCGAGCGCGGTATCGGAAAGGCCTGATTCATGAATGTCGGATAGTATGATCCTTTTTCTGCTTCTCTGTCTTTGATTGGCTAGAAAATCAAGACTGACCTGAAGTCCTGCCAGGTCATTATTGTAAGTGTCGTCAATAATCTGACACCGGTTAATACCTTCCTTTAGCTCCAGCCTCATAGGTATTGCCTTCAATAACAAGATGCGGTGTTGGATGTCGTAGGGCTTAAAACCAAAGTGAATAAGCACAGTGATACAGTGAAAACAATTCTCAATAGAAGCCTGATCGGTAAATGGAATTTTTAAGGCGAATTGTTGCTGATTTGACGAAACAAGATAATGCGTGTTTTTTTTAATAATTCTGATGGTGGATTTTTCTCCGTAACCCCAGTTTAGTGCACGTAGTTCTGTTTTCTGAATAGCGTCATCAATCGAGACATGATCTTTACAATAAATTACCAGTTCCGTATCCTTGAATAAGGTGAGCTTTTCGCTGATTTTTTCGAAGATATCATGAAAGCCTTCATCATGCGCCGAGCCAATATTTGTGAAGATCCCAATGGTCGGCTTAAGCACTTTTTCAAGGCACTGCATTTCATTCCGTGTTGAGATGCCTGCCTCAAAAATTCCCAAAGTGTGATGACTTTGTAATTGCCAGACGGAAAGGGGTACTCCTAATTGCGAATTATAACTGGCTGGATTTTTGGCAATTTTAAAATCAGGAGAAAGCAATTGATACAACCATTCCTTTATGATCGTTTTCCCATTGCTACCGGTGATGCCAATAACCGGGGCCGATATATGTGAACGATGATCAGCGACAATTTGCTGGAGGGCCTGGATTGACCCATGCACTATTATAATATTGGCCTCTTCTAAATTTGCGAATTCCGGCAGATCACGCTCAACAACAAATTGACGGATACCTTGTCCATAAAGTTTTGAAATGTATTGATGACCATCATGATGCACACCGGCCACCGCAAAAAACAACCCCCCTTCAAGAACGCTGGCTCCTTTGCGACTGTCTGTTATCAGCGTGGTTATATCGCGGTTCTGGAAAAATTTGAGGACTTTTCCTTTTGTGATGTTTTCAAGATCAGAAAATAACATAGGGCCCCTTGGATATAATGCGGAATCTAAAATAACCGGGCTCCGTTGGGTACGAGTCTATCCGGAGTGCATAATACAACATCTTTTTTATCGTCTGGAAACCCCGTTATCAACACTTCCGAGTAAAAGTCGGCAATTTTTTTGGGTGGAAAATTCGTTACACATACCACCTGCTTTCCCACCAGCGATTCCGGGATATAATGCGCGGCAATTTGAGCGCTGGAGGCTTTAATGCCCAGTTCCCCGAGATCAATCCACACTTTTAAAGAAGGTTTTCGGGCCTCTGTAAAAACCTCCGCCTTAACAACGGTTCCCACCCGGATATCAACTTTGAGAAAGTCATTGAAACTAATCATACATTAATTGAGTAATAACGTTAAACGGCCATATTCTTATTTAAAAAACGATTGCAGAAAAGTTTTTTGTCTCGCTATTATACATTTATTTTGTATTTTACAGGAATAAAAAAATAATATATTGGCTTTTGTCAATAGACTATCGTTTATGAGGACAAGACTTCATTTCTATTTACTTTTTTCGCTCCTAGTTGCGTTTGCGGTGAGTGAAAATGCATTGGCCCAGGATGCCGGTATGTCTGACGTCGAAATAAATGAAGAACGCAACCGGACTGAGAGTGAAAAAATAATTTTCTCAGCAGGAGACGCAGAGGTTCGATACATCCCCAAAACAACAAGTGTTCTTTCAAAAGATTCAGTAGCCGCAGGGAATCATGGTGAATTCCTGTCCGGAAAAGCTGAAAAAAAGCAGCCCAAACAAGAGGATGACTCAATCCTCTCTTTTAATTTTCTGTACTATATTATTCAGAAGTACAAACTCCAGGATATCATTGACTAATCAATAGCCGAATATGATCATATGCAACAATGTTGCATATGATCATATTCGACTTATCTTTGCCGCTCTATAGTATTAGCATGCAATTTTTCTTTCTTTTCACCCTTATTTTTTCCTCGTTTTTTTGCCTTGGTCAATATGCAATTCGCGGAACAGTGCGGGATACAAAAGCCCACGATCCAATACCCGGTGCATCCGTATATATACCGGACCTCAAAAAAGGGACACTTACAGACGCCGAGGGTAAGTTTAATCTGGACAACTTGCCCAGAGGACGATTTCTCCTTCAGTTCAAATTTTTGGGATATGGTACCGCCGTAAAATTGATCGATGTAGGACGCGATGTCGACGTGGATATTGCTTTAAATAGTTCCGCAGTGGAATTGAGTGAAATTGTTATTTCCGGAATCAGCCATACTACTGAGCTAAAGAAAAACCCGATCCCGATCGCCACCCTTGACCGCGAATGGCTGAATAAAAACGCCAGCATAAACATGATTGAAAATATAGCGCATGAACCGGGAGTGTACCAGGTCAGTACTGGTGTCGCCATATCTAAACCGATTATCCGGGGACTAGGGTCTAACAGGATCATTACAATTTATGACGGCGTCCGGCAGGAGGGGCAGCAATGGGGCGATGAGCACGGTATTGAAATTGATGAATTTTCCGTTGACCGGGTTGAAATTATTAAAGGCGCCGGAAGTCTGTTATATGGTAGTGACGGATTGGGTGGCGTGATCAATTTTTTATCATCTAACCCAGTGCCTGAGGGTTCGATTGAGACCAGATTGATAAGTAACTTCCAATCCAACAATGGCATGTTCGCGAATTCAATTATGAACACGGGCAATGAAAAAGGCTTTAACTGGTTAGGCAGGGCCAGTCACAAATCAGCGAATACGTATAGGAATGATTATGATGGTTATGTATTTAATTCCGGTTTTAATGAAACAAATTTCGGTCTTTCCGCCGGCCTTAATAAATCATGGGGATCTTCTCAATTATCATTTAGCTCGTTCAACCAGAAAGTTGGGCTAGTAGAAGGGGTTAGAGATGATCAGGGTAAATTTTTACGTTCCATAAATATCAATGGATCTGCGGAGGAGGTGCCCCTTAGCGATGATGAATCCAAAACCTCTCCTATCTCGATACCGAATCAGAATATCGAGCACCAAAAATTATCGAGTACTACAAGTTTATATTATCGTGAAACAAAACTTCAGATCAACCTGGGGTATCAGAAAAATGTCAGAAAAGAGTATGGCGATGTGCTGACGCCTGATGTTCCTGACTTATTCTTTGATTTAAAAACCGCAAGTTATAATGTTACCATCTTCCTGCCAGCTTTCAGGAAATGGGACATTTCCTTTAGCACCAGTGGTATGAAACAACAAAATAAAAATCGTGGACTTGAATTCACGATTCCAGCGTACACCATGCTGGATGGGGGAGCAGTGCTTTTTGCCAAGAGGAACTTCAATTCCCTGGACATCGCCGGGGGACTGCGAATGGACTACCGTAAGATATCCACCGATGCTTTATATCTGGATGAAGCCAATTTGCCAACACCCGACGAAAGTCAAAACCAGAAATTCAATGCTGGTCAAACGGCGTTTCAAAATTATTCAGCCAGCGCAGGACTAACTTACCAGTTTTCAGAATTTATTGCTCTCAAATTTAATACTTCCCGTGGTTTCAGGGCACCCAATATTTCAGAGTTGACTTCCAATGGAATTCATGAAGGTTCTTTAAGATATGAATATGGAAACTTTGCGTTGAAACCGGAAACATCACTTCAGGCTGATGTGGGTTTCTTGTATAGTTCTCCCCACATATCCGCCGAAGTATCGTTGTTTCAAAACCGCATTAGCCATTACATTTATATCCAAAAACTACTGGCAAAGGATGGGAACGACAGCATTCCTGAAACAGACAATCCATTTCCTGCCTATACCTACACACAAGGAAGAGCCAGACTTTCGGGAGGTGAATTTTCCATTGATCTGCATCCTCATCCCTTAGACTGGCTACATTTTGAAAATGCTTTGTCTCTGGTATACGCCAACAACCGGAGTGAATATAGTGACAGCACGAAATTTCTTCCTCTTACACCAGCCCCCAGGTTGCAGAGTGAGATCAGAACCAACGCCAGCAAATGGAAAAATTTTTCCAATATTTTCCTTAAAATTCAGTGTGAACATTTGTGGAAACAGGACCGTGTTTTGCTGGAGAACGGAACGGAGACCCCGACGCCTTCCTATACTCTCTGGAACGCAGGTTTTGGCTTTGATTTTACGCGCAAAAAAGAGATTATTTTGTTTTCATTTTATTTTACGGCTGAAAATCTTTTCGATATTTCCTATCAAAATAATTTGAGTCGGTTAAAGTATGCTGATGAAAATCCTTTGACGGGCAGGATGGGCGTTTTTAATATGGGAAGAAACCTCAGCTTCAAGCTGTTGGTGCCTGTGGTATATAGAAAAAAACCTTTGAAGGGTTAATCTTTTTTCACCAGAAATTGTTCCAGATCTTTTAATTTTAATACGCCTTCATAGTAAGCTTTGCCGAATATCACGGCAAAAATCCCCATGTCGTTTAACTGTTTAATGTCATCCACTCCGCGAACTCCTCCGCTTGCGAGCACACACAATTCAGGGAAAGCGTCAATGATTTGTTGATAATATCCGAAGGCCGGTCCCTCCAGCACTCCATCTCTTGAGACGTCAGTCGATTTCACATATTTTAATCCGCGGGAGTAAAAATAATCCAGGTGTTCAAACAAAGTTAAATTGGCTTTGCGTTTCCATCCCCGGAACAAAAGGTCTTTGGAATCTTGATTAATCACATCCGCCCCCAAGGTCATTTTTTCGCGGCCATAGGAAATGATCCAGGAAGCAAAGAGCTCAGGATCGGTCACGGCGATGCTGGCGGCAGTGATGTAATCAGCGCCGTATTCATATGCTTTGCTGATATCTCCATCCGTTGAAATGCCTCCGGTAAAATCCACTTTCAGATCAGTATGGCCTGCGACAGTTTCCAGCACATGCCAGTTTACCGGACTTCCTTTTTCCGCCCCGTCAAGATCAACCAGGTGAACCACTTCAATACCGTGATCTTCAAACCGTTTCGCCAGATCAAGCGGGTTTTCATCATACGCCTTTTCACTAGCCACATCACCTTTTCGCATTTTCACCACCTTACCTTTTCGGATGGCGATGGAAGGAATTACCTGAATCATTCGTCTGGTTTTAAGGAATCCAAGTTACGACCCAAAGGCATAAAATCTATCTGAAACGCCTAAAAGGCACAGGCGTAATGAAAAAAAAGTTCAGGAAATGGTGTTTAAATAGTAGTATTTTTGATGATGACAATGCCGCTTCAGGAAGCGTCTGCCTTCCGTTAGAAGAAAGGAAACCCGGCATGAAAAATGGAACTTTAGTATAAACCAATGTTTAGGAAATGAACTACCTGCGCTGTGCTTTCTTAATGATGGTTACCCTGGTGGCTTTTGATGTTTATGGTCAGGCCAGAGTACGTAAATTATCAACCATCATTAACCATCCATCCATGAATCTTTTTGCGCCTTATATCAGTGCAGATGCCAATGCTTTGGTGTTCCTGTCTGATAATGCAGAAGACTATGTGCTCACCCCGTTTTATAGTTTTCGGGACAAGGCAGATTGGAAAGAGCCACAGGTTTTTCCCAAAACCATCCATACACGATTAAACTTTTTAAGGGGTTACGGACTTAGCGCTGACGGAAGCCAACTTTATTTCAGCACCATGAAGTCACCGGGGGTGGGTGGGTTTGACATATGTTCCAGCGAATGGAAAGGTGCGTGGGCCAACCCGGTTAACCTGGCGGCCCCCATTAATACCAGAGGGCATGAAGCTTGTCCATCATTTACACCCGATGGCAATACATTATATTTTATGCGCTGTGAAAAGATGGACCAAAACAAGGCAGATAATTGCAGGCTATTTAAAGCGACCCGGAAATCAAATGGTCAGTGGGATGAGCCTGCGGAACTCCCTCAAAGCATTAACACTGGTAATTCGCAATCACCCCGCATTATGGCCGATGGAGAAACACTCATTTTTTCTTCTGATAAAATGAGTAACCGCAAGGGAGGTATGGATCTTTATGTTGCCAAATTTCGAGACGGCTCATGGAGCATTCCCGAGGCGCTTGACTTTGTAAATACTGAAAAGGATGATCAGTATATCAGTGTTGCGGCCCTTGGCAGATACCTGTTGCGCGATTCACCAGGGGCACGGAAAAATGAGTTGGTTGAATACTTAATACCGGAGGAGGTCCGCCCTAAGGGAATGATGAAAATTGACGGGAAGGTGGTGGACCCTGAGGGCATGCCATTGCCGGCATATGTATCGATCGTCGATCTGGTATCAGGTAAAAGAATATACAACGGCAGGCCTAACAGAGATGGCTCTTTTCTGGTGTATGCAATGGAAGGAAGCCGGTATCAATTGTCGGTAGACCCCGAGCATGCAGACAAAACTTACTTCACCAGGATTTTCGATCTGACAACCGGCAATATCCCCCAGGTTGAAAAGGTAAATGCGGTGCTAAGAGCCATTAGACCAGGAGATGAGATAACGTTGGAAGGCATCTCCTTTAAACCATCAACAGGGGAATTAGACATCGCAGCTTCAGAGGGCGAACTAAAAAGGTTTGTAAGGGTGGTAACCAGTAACCCGAATTTAAAATTTGAGCTTGCGGTAATGTTTCAAGGTTATCAGGAAGACTCCATTCAATCGGCTGAGGATTTAACAGAAGTCAGGTATGACTCCGTTCATTCCCTTTACATTGACATCGACTCATTGGGACAATTATTTGAGCGTGATACATTGCAACTGAAAACCATCTACCACAACAATCGGACACCTCAGCAACTCCACTCCATCATTGAGCATTTAGTTTCGAAAGGAGCTCATGAAAACAGTCTTACCGGATTTGTAAATGCCGCTCCAGCAACGTTACCTGAAAATAAAAAAACAGTCGTGAAAGCGCGTATTAATTAAAAGAGAAAGGAAGTGATACGACAGTTTTGTCCCAGATTAAAACCATCTCAGCATCTCCTCCCGTTTTTTCAAAGGAAATGGTGAATTGTTCAAAGACCTGCTCCTGTTTCACAGCCTGAACATCAATTTTTAGAACATCCAGTTCTTCATTACGGTTTGCCTGACCCTTCGAATTTAACCCCCACTGTCCATGTTCTGAATTGAAGATGATAGTCCAGGTTTCTTCCCGGGGAACAGTCCAGATCGAATATTTACCGGCTTTCAATGTATTCCCTTCTATGTTAATGTCTTGATTTGTTTCAAAAGTGGTGGCTTCGTTGGCCCCCGTACGCCATACTTCATCAAAAGGCACAAGGCCGCCAAAAATTTCTCTTCCTTTTTTTGAAGGACGGTTATAAAATACTTTGATCCTGAGATCACCCTGAGCAAAAACAACCTCTTCTTCGGGGCTGAAAGATTTGGTATTTTTTAATTGCATAAAGCCTATAAAGGCAACCAGGGCGGCGATTATAGCTAATCCGATCAGGCTAAAAATCAAAAACTTCTTCATGGGAGAGACGATAAAATTAAAGTGCCTGTAAACCAAAGGTTTTAACTTAAAAACAAATTTTTATTCTTTCTATAAAAATTACTCCAATACGCCCTATTTTTACAAACTTTAAATGCTATTACTATGGATGTATCCGCCTGGTGGCCCTTCTTCGTTGTTATTGCCTTGTTTATTCTGGCTATTGTCTCTCCCTGGATATTTCCAAATAAGATGGTGAGCAAAAATAAACACGATAATAAGTTTTAGTTAGAGATTCTAACGTATAATAAGTATTTGTGTTTTCTGCGGCCGCGGAATGGGAATAAATCCTGTTTACGCGGAACTACCGCAAACTCTGGCGACTTCTCGCGGGCTTTTACATTCAATTAAATTGGAGGTGGAAATATTGGCCTGATCGGGGGTTTGACCGATGCCGTAATGGAGGCTGGGGGGAAAGTCACCGGTGTTATTCCTGATTTTCTGTTGCGAAAAGAAACTGGTCACTGGGCATTACAAATCTTGAGTTGTTGAAAGCATGCACCAGCGAAAACAGCGAATGACTGACCTTTCCGACGCCCTTTATAGCCCTGCATGGTGGCTGGGGCACCCTGGAGGAAGTGGCTGAAATTCTCGCCTGGAAACAGCCTGGATTAATTTCTCACCCGGTTGTTTTATTAAATACCAATCAATTTTTTGATCCGCTTCTGGATCAAATACGTTTAATGGTTAAGGAGGGTTTTTTACGCGCTGGTTATTGTAATCTTCTTCAGGTTGTAGAGTCAAATGAAAAGAGTCTTTCCTGGTTGACTGCCCAAAAGCGTAATGGCAAACTCCCTCAAAATTTTCTATATTGAGATTATTGTCGAAAGAAATGATGATACGTTCGTATCTCCCGGGTCTGTTTTTATTCTTGTTTTCTTTTCCTGCTTTTAGTCAAGCATTAGGCTTCTCGCTGGCAGACGGAAAAGGAAAAGTGCAGATACCCATTGAGATCTACAACAATCTCATCGTCGTGCCGGTAGTTTTGAACGGCGCGCTTCCGCTCAAATTTATTCTTGACACCGGTGTGCGAACTGCCATCCTCACGCAAAAGACCTTTACTGATATTCTGAATTTATCCTATTCCCGAAAGTATACCATATCGGGCCCTGGAGGAGAACAGGTCATTGATGCTTATATCACTAACAATGTGTCGCTGGAATTACCCGGAGTTTTAGGACGCGGGCATGCGCTGCTGGTTTTGGGTCAGGATTATCTGGAACTCAGGAATTATCTCGGGACCGACGTTCATGGTATTTTGGGCTATGAACTATTCAGCCGTTTTATCATCGAAGTTGACTATGAGAAGAAAATGCTCACATTGATGTTACCTAAAAAGTTTAAAAAATCAGGCAGATACCAATCCATTCCTATAAAAATAGAGGATACAAAACCTTACCTCACCACCTCCGTCGTGCTGGCTGACGGCACCCAGCTTACCGCCAAATTACTAGTTGACAGCGGAGCCAGCCATGGGTTGATGCTTGAGCCTACTTCGGATTCACGGATTGTTTTTCCTGCTAACACCATAAGCAGTATCATTGGCAGGGGCCTGGGAGGGGAAATAACCGGAAAGATCGGGCGGATCCGATCGATAAAACTGGGTACCTATCAAATTGACCATGTGATCGCAAACTTCCCTGATCCGAACAGTTATTTTGATAGCCTTAAATTGGGAGCGACAAAACGAAACGGTGCCATTGGCGGTGAAATACTGAGTCGCTTCAATGTCATTTTCAATTTTCCTAAAGAGGAAATGTATCTGAAGAAAAACTCATCCTTTAAAAAGAAATTCCATTATAACATCAGCGGGTTAACCGTAAAAGCAAAGGGTTCACGACTGAATGTTTTTGAAATTATTGAAGTCCGGCAAGAATCTGTGGCAGATCTGGCAGGGGTAACGAAAGGAGATCTCATAGTAAGTATAAATGGCATTCATACGGAAACGCTTGACCTCAATACCATCAATGGATTTTTTAATCATAAGCCCGGTAAACGGCTTAATCTTTTGATCGACCGTCAGGGAGAGCTTGTTAAATTGAGTTTTTTACTTGCTGATCAAATTTAACCCGAGTTCAAAAACGCAGCTTTATTAATTCTTTTTTTCGCTTTTGATAAGCGCGATACAAGAATAATTGGGTTCTTTTGAATTTTAAAGAATTGCGCAGCATGCTGTAAAAGGTGTCCGCTGAAAAATTCTGTTTTAAAACGAAATCCAGGATACCTGACATGGAAGATTCCTGGTAATTGGAGTTCTTTAAAACTGTGATAGGGACATCTTTTGTTTTTCTGCTTTTGCTTAGCGTTTGAATCGTCTCACTAAGTTCTGATTTTCCTATATTATCATCAATCAAAATAAAGTTAGGGCTGAACTTCATCAACCTTTCCACCAGGCTACGCAAATCGAAAGCGATCTCTGTGATGATTTTCCGGCCATGGATCTGATTCAATTTTTCCAGGGTTTTGCCGAGATCAATTGGGTTATTGCCAATAAGCAATACGTTGAGAGGCTCAGAGCTTTTTGAAAGGGGTACGTTTGTTTCCATATTTTCTACTTCTTTATTAAACATTCATTGACTGCAAAAGGTTACTCCAAGTTTGGGTCCAACAACAAAAAGGATTGTTTTTGTGTTAAACCTCATAAATTGAGTACCAATTTGGAACAACTTATTTTTTTTTGAGAAACGTCATTATTATCGGAGGTGGACTTGCAGGGTTGATTTCATCCATTCAACTCATCCGGGCCGGAATACCCTGCACGGTTATTGAGAAAAAATCATACCCGCTTCACCGGGTTTGCGGAGAATACATCTCCAATGAGGCCGTGCCTTTTCTTAAAGCCGCGGGTTTGTATCCTATCGGCATGGATTTGCCTCAAATAAAAAATCTGGAATTTTCAGCGATCAATGGCCAATCTAGTAATTTGGCGCTTGATTTGGGTGGTTTTGGCATCAGCAGATATGCCTTCGATTATTTTTTATACCAAATAGCGAAAAAAGAAGGTGTCCATTTTCAATTGAACACCGAGGTAACCAAGGTAGACTTTGGCAACAACGAATTTGACCTGAGGACGAACACCGGTGAGCTTAATTCTGAGGTCGTAATCGGTTCTTTTGGGAAAAGATCTAAAATCGATATCCAGCAAAACAGAGACTTCATTAAAAAAAGATCTCCTTATGTGGCGGTTAAATATCACATTCGGAGCGACCACCCTAAGGAGGTTATTTCCCTCCATAATTTTCCCGGCGGATACTGTGGTATTGGTAATGTGGAGGGAGGGATTACCAACTTGTGTTATCTGACACACCGTGATAATGTGAAGCGATTCGGAGATATTCCCGAAATGGAAATTGAGGTGTTGTACAAAAATCCTCGCTTAAAGAATATTTTTCTCAATTCGCATTTTCTTTTCCCAAAGCCTGAAGTTATCAATGAAATTTCTTTTGAAACAAAAGGCCCTGTTGAAAATCACATCCTGATGGCAGGTGATGCAGCGGGTATGATAACGCCTGTTTGTGGAAACGGTATGGCCATCGCCATCCAGTCAGCTAAAATTCTCAGTGAACTGGTTATTCTTTACTCCAGGCAGAAAATTAATCGTGAAACGCTTGAACTGCGCTACAAGACTGTGTGGAATATGCAGTTTAGAAAGAGACTTTGGTATGGTCGCCAGGTTCAGCGGTTATTTGGTAACGTCTCATTGTCAAATGCCGCTGTAAATATCGCTTTATTTTCAAAACCCCTCGCCCATTTCATAGTAAGTAAAACCCATGGTGAGTCCTTTTAAAAATGGGCGAGAGATTATCGATCACTATTGATTGCCACAGAATGCTTAAAAATCATCCGTGTAGAACAAGGTTAAAAAAACGCGTACAGCTACTTTGATCAATGGCCGTTTATCTTTTTCATGTTCACCCGAGCCTTTAATGCCTCCGCGACAACCTGGGATCATCAAAGAAAAAGGAACATGAAAGGTGCCTTTGTCAGATGTGATGGGGGCAAAAAGATTTCATCGAAAAATGTGGCGACGCGCATCACCGATGACTTGTATACTGTAGAACCTGCGTAGTTTCCAGAAACAAATAGATAAAAAAAGCATTTAAACAGGTCGCTGAAATAAAGGTAAGCCACATGGTGTGATTGTAATCTGCGGCTTTTTGATTTTTCAGGATGAGAAGAAACCAATAAGAAAAATATATCAGTACGGGTAAAATGGCTATCAAAAATATCCATGAATACTGCCCGCCAAAAGTTATCTTAAAGTATAGTAGTAAACCCCCTATGGCGATGGTGAAAAATGCAATTACAAAATAGAAGGTTCCAACGATGCCAAGTTTCGCGCTTAGGGTGACATCGCCCCTTTTTAGATCTTCTGTATGCTGATAAATCTGTGTTAAAGGGTAATTAGTCCAAAGCATTGCACTCGTTAATAAACCTGGTAGAAAGACGCTCCACTTCCAAATGTTTTCAAGGGCAAAATCATTAACACCGATATAGCACATGATAAACGTAAACAATCCCTGGAACAACCCAGTGATCACCCAGCTGGTCACTGCGTATTTTTTTAACCGGACAATGGGGTGGCTATAAGCTTTGGAAACCAGGCCATAAAATAGTAACATGATGGCAAAGGCGGTATTAATTTTTATATAACCCAAGACCACGGCAAGAATGTCAAATACGATTGCAAGGAAGTAAAGGCCCTTCTTCACTGCCGGTGGATTCTTCAAGCCGCCAATGCTTTTTTCATCTTTGTCAAAGTAGCTGTTGTATGCGTTACTGGCAGGGTACAACAGAATATGAAGAATAAAGAAAACCCAAAATAAGCGGGGCCCATTAAAATTTGGGGATACTGAAAGGCTGAAAAGAAATATGGGTAAAAGAAAGTATGAAAAATGAATCCGGAGATGAAGCCATGACGAGCGCGAGAACATAATGCCTGGGTTTAAACCAAGTTAATATTTTTTGGTTATTATTGATTACAATGAGTTATATCACAGCCATCGGTACAGCCACCCCTTCCCACCGGTTCAGCCAGGAAAGAATTGCAGGGTTTATGACCAAAGCTATGCAGCTCAAAAAGGACGATGAGCGGAAGTTAAAAACTATATTTAATGCCAGCGGAATAGAATTTCGGCATTCTGTGCTGGAGGATTATGGTAAATCTAAGGATTTCGAATTCTACGCTGATAATGATGATTTTGAACCATTTCCGACCACTGAAAAAAGATTGCGTTTTTTTCGAAAAAATGCGCTTACCCTCAGCCTGGAATCAATGAAAGACCTGGCTTCAAGCTATCCTTCTTTTAAACTGTCGGACGTCACGCATTTGATTGTGGTCTGTTGTACAGGAATGTATGCCCCTGGCCTTGATATTGACCTCGTAAATGCCCTCCGCTTACCGACAACGGTTCAACGAACTGCCATTAACTTCATGGGATGCCATGCTGCTTTTAATGGATTAAAGATTGCAGACGCTTTTTGTACTTCCGATCGACGGGCAAAGGTACTGATTGTATGCACCGAGTTATGCAGTCTGCATTTTCAACGCGCCGCCACTGAAGATAATTTAATTGCAAACGCATTGTTTGCCGATGGTTCCGCCACACTGTTAATTGAATCGGAATCCGACAGCCCACTGAAACTCGAGCTCGAGGATTTTCACAGTGACCTGGCGGTTGAAGGGACTTCCGACATGGCATGGACGATCGGTGATATGGGTTTTGAAATGAAGCTTTCAATGTACGTTCCCGACCTGATAAAAAAGGGTATTGGGAAACTAACCCGTTCTCTACTGCAAAAAATCTCTGTTGATTTTGCCGACGTTCATCACTTTGCCATTCATCCGGGAGGAAGAAGAATTTTAGAGGCGATAGAGGACGAATTGCAAATATCAAAGGAGAAGAATGATGCCGCCTACCGGGTACTGAAAAATTATGGCAACATGTCGTCACCAACGGTATTATTTGTCCTGAAAGAGCTTATTAAAAAGCTGAATGGCTCCAATCGGGGAGAACGTGTTTTAAGTTTTGCTTTCGGCCCTGGTCTTACCCTGGAAAGCATGGTCTTAAAAATAATAAGCACTACCAATGCCTGATTTCTCAAAGCGGTCATCAAGTCATGAGATTATGGATGACCTGAATATTTCCGGAACCGATCTTGATCAGGCACTGCGCGAACTTGAAATTATTAACTATTTATTGGGTGGAAATTATGTAACGATAAATGGTATCGATCAGCTGGTACATCAGGCAGAAACCTCAAAACATTTTGATATTGTTGATTTAGGATGTGGAGGTGGAGATATTCTAATAGGAATCAGAAAATTTTTGAATAAGAAAAAATTCAAGGCAAAACTCACGGGAATCGATGCGAATGAAAATGTAATAAATTACGCAAGGGCGCACACACTGCCGTTCTATGATATAGAATATGAAAGGCTGGATATTTTTTCGGAAGAATTTAAAAGCCGAAGATTTGATATTGTTACAGGAACATTATTTTTTCATCACTTTACCAGCGATCAGCTAGTTGAATTTTTCAGACAATTAAGATCGCAAACCTCGGTCGGGCTAATCATTAATGATATTCATCGGCATTGGTTTGCCTATTATGCAATTAAATGGCTTACCCAGTTATGGTCAAGATCGAAAATGGTTAGAAATGATGCTCCCCAATCAGTTCTGAGGGCCTTTAGAAAAAAAGATTTGATTGACATTCTGCGGCAGGCAGGTATCAGCCAGTTTAAAATCCACTGGCAATGGGCTTTTCGTTGGCAGGTAATTGTTGGTTTTTACTAAATTATCAAGGAATTTTTTTAAGAAAAGCGCAAAAAGCATGCTTGAAACATTAAATCCGGTTCATGAAAAAAGAATGGCACAATTTTTCGTAATTCAAATCTGAAAGTTCTTTTTAAAAAAAGACAATCACTTCCGCCATTGTATCATCATAAATTTCGAAATGAAACCTTACATCCTATTCTTATCCTTGCTTTTTATCGGTGCTTGTTCACCAGGCCCCATGGGAAAAAAAGTAAAAGAGCCATTTCATGGAGACGCGTATGAATCCAACAATCGATTTTTCCGGGCATCCGGGAAAGGAGAAAGCATTAAGGACAACATTGCCAGGGGAAAAGCAGATATTGAAGCAAAAGCTCAATTGGCAGGCCAGGTAAATACGACCATGAAACAGGTCGCTGATCAGTACCTGGGGCAAACCGAAAATGCCGATGCCGCCGATGTGGCGGATAAATTTCAAAGTCTTGTAAGAGAGGTAATGAATACGGATCTCGCCGATCTCCGGAAAATTGGTGAACAAAAATTTTTCGATGAAACGGATAAAAAGTATACGGTTTTCATGGCCTATGAAATTAAGAAAAATGCCATGCTGCGATACATGAAAAAACAAGCGA
>JBDSIM010000180.1:0-16361 GCA_039917935.1 Cyclobacteriaceae bacterium
ATACTTTCGTGAATGGGCTATATTATAAACATACAACGGGAGGTTTTAGCGACATCGATCTGATTGATTGGAACCTGGCCGAATTCGAGGGAGTAGTACCTAATTTCACGTTGAGCCCACGAACCCAGGAAGACTATTTTAATTTTCAATTTGAAGGTTATCTTTACATCAATACGGGGGGCTCTTATCAATTTCGAACCTCTTCTGATGATGGGAGCCGTTTGGCTATCAACGACGTTGTTAATGTAGATAATGACGGGCTGCACGGACCGATTACAGTCACGGGGGCTTCAATAAACTTAAATGAGGGTCCTCAATTTATCAATGTAAAGTATTTTGATTACACCGGGGGTCAAACATTGGTGGTGAGATATAAAGGGCCAGATACAGGAAATAATTGGGTTTCTATACCAGATGCAGCTTTAAGGAGCGGAAACAATACTTCATCTACATCCACCATGATGGCAAGCGCACCAGGTACTATGAAGTCTATGGAGGTGTTAACACAAGAAAGTGCAGAAACCCAGAGTGTGCTCATGGATATTTACCCGAATCCGATCAGACCTTCGGAATCAATGAATGTTGTGATAAACGGATCCTCAGAGCCTGTAAAAGTAAAATTGATGGACTTAATGGGTAAATCGTATTATGAAAAAACTTTTTCAGCAGATGATCTTACCTTGGGAACGCAAATCTTACCAACAGAACAGTTAATTCAGGGCATATATATTATGGTGATTCATCAAGGGAATAAAACCGTTAAACAAAAAGTAATTGTAAAAGAATAATTTCTAGTTTTGAGGGTCTTGAACAAAAAAACCTGATCGGCCCTTGCGATTAGGTTTTTTAATATTAGCAACATCACCGTGAAAATTCTAAGAATCTTCAAACTGGTAATGATTAACATCATTTCCTTCGCGATTCTCCTTATTTTAGTTAACTGGGCGTGTGGTGTTTACATCAAAAAATCTGCTCAGATCAGAAGGGACCAATTGCCCAATTATTCGGCTGATTATGACTACGCAAAATCCGTGTTTGCGGATTATAATCGCGTGAAACATCAGTATGAACCTTTCGTGGGGTGGAAGACCCTGCCTTATCACGGAAAAACCACCAACATTTCTAATGCTGGATTGAGGACTCATCAAAATTCAGTTCAGGCAGGACATGGCAAAAGTGTTGTCCGTTTTTTTGGTGGATCGACCATGTGGGGTGAAGGGTCAGACGACCAACATACCATCCCTGCGCTGTTCAATTCCGCACATCCAGAGTTTTCGGTATACAATCACGCGCAGCTAGCCTACAATACCAGGCAGGAACTGGATGCTTTAATTTCAGTATATTCACGCAATGAGCCCACGGATGTTGTTATCTTTTACGATGGTGTGAACGATGCTGCGTTCCTTTGCCCCAAAGAAATCAATGATCTCCCGGCACACAGGCTTGTTCCCCTTTACAGGGAAAAATTGTACGTCGGGAACTTGGCGCCGTTGAGGGAACTTATCGTAAAAGTTTTCGTCGACGATATTTTACTGGTTATCCATAAAATTACTTATAAGCCTACTCCTGAAAATTCCCCCTATGATTGTGTCTCTAATCCGGACAAAGCTGAAGCCATAGCAGAAATTTTGATGAAGAATTGGGAAATGGCGCATGAAATTGTAACCAACCGGAATGGTAAATTCCTCGCGATATTACAACCCGCAGCTTTCATTGGAAATCCCCGAACAGATCACATTAAATTAGAGGATGACCTCGGAAAGAATTTTAAAGAAATATACACGCGCCTGAAAGCGAAAATCGCCCAGCGGAATCATGGCTGGATCATAGATCTCAGCAAGAAGTTTGATGGCAATGATTTTATTTTTATCGATTTCTGTCACGTATCGCCTAACGGCAACCAGATCATTGCCAGTGAAATTTCAAAGGTTGTAACCACTCTAAAAGAGTAAGGAGATGCGGCTGTATCTTCCCTACTTACATTTCCTCCGTGGCGTTGCGATTTTATATGTGATTGGCGTCCATGCCAGAGGATTTCATTCTTACTGGCAATCCTCTTCTGACACGTATCACATCCTGGATGTCTTTTCCGATCCTTCAGAAGGAAACGGAACTGCCTTATTTTTATTTATCGGGGGATTTCTATTTCAGCATCTAACCACCAATAGTTTTGTGTTCGGCAAATACCTGAACCAGAAATTCAAAGTGCTGATTAGTCCTTATCTGCTGATTTCCATTCCCCTCATCCTGATACGTCTCAACACCAATTTTCAATCATCGTCTTTGCCCGAGTATTTTCACGAGCGTTCCGTCACCTATAAGGTGATTCATTTCCTGTTGACAGGTTCCCATCTCCCCCCATTCTGGTTCATATCGACGATCATCCTTTTCTATATTTCCGCACCTATGTTGCACGCCCTTGATAACAGAAAGTTTTATAACTATATATTTCCTTTTATTCTGCTCGTATCCATGTTTACTTATCGCCCCGAACATAATGCTAACCCATTTCTTTCGTATCTGCACTTTATTCCTATATACATAACGGGTATGTGGGCCAGTTTCCATAAAGAAAGAATATTAAAAGATAATCCGCGAATTTTTTATTCCCTCCTATTCATATACGCCGGAATGTGTATCGGTGAATTGTCAGGATGGCTCACGCACGACCGGAGTTTAAGCTTCCAGGATGTGCTCAGTCAGGGTATTTTGGTTTTTAATGTCTACCGGTTAAAAGCGCTGGTGCTTTGCTTTATGTGGCTGAGTTTTTTCTATCTCTTTCGCGATAGGAAAATGCCATTACTTGAACGCCTTGGCGCCTACAGCTTTGGGTTATTTTTTGTGCATTATTTCTTTATCAGCATAACACGAAAGCTATTGGAATTTTACAATATTACTACAGACTTCACCCTATTGACTTATTTAATTTATTTCGCTTTTATTCTGGGGATCTCCACCGTAACAGTCTATCTGATAAAAAGGGTAACCGGAAATTATAGCAGATATCTGATCGGAAGCTAACCCTATGGGTATTGGCTGTGTTTCAATCTCCGAAAAATTGCCAGCCTGAATAATTCAAGTTATAGGTTGCATTAAAATAAATAAGCTGTACAAGATGATTTGGATTTTATTGACTTTCACGTGGGCAAAATCCCGACTAAGGCGCCGTATTGGCATTTATTTTTTCCTCAATAGTCTGGTAGCCCAGGCCTAGTTTTTCCCAGTAATTATTCTTTTTCAGCCTGAGGTCATCGGGCGGAAAATCAGACTGAAGTAAAGTGGAATCCCATTGCGGCCTGTCACTTCGAGTGCCGTTGGCATCCCAGGTTAATCTGGTAAAAAAAGGGTTATCACCAGGTCGTTTCTGGATAGCCGAGTGAGTTTTAATACACTTAAAGAAAAAATATGGTCCCGACGTTTCTATTGCGATATCGCCAGCATCCCATTGGGTAGTTACTTTTACTTTAACGGAATCTTTTTTGGATACAGGAAAATAGGGAGCATAGAATTCATGCCACTGCTTAATTTTATTGGCAGGTTCATAAAATCCCGTATTGATATATTCGGGTGAGGGCATTTTTTTCAGGAAAATATTTCCCACTTCGATACCAGTTGTATCCTGAAAAACTTTGGGTTTGGTACCATCGTGAATAATGTTGTTAAACGTGAAGCGATCAGAACCAAACTTTTTTGAAATGAGATAATTCCTTGGCTTCCGTCCGGTTTGCTGGTAATATAACGCATTGAATCCGCGAAAATAGATACTATCAAAGATCCAGTGTATGCCCGAATTGGTTGACTTATGCAGATATATGCCGCTATCGCGGCCATCATTAAACAATACATTGGAGACTTTACTTACACCAGGAGCAGGATTATCATCGGAACCAAATGGAATCAAACCAATGCTGCCATAGCCATCAACCAGGATATGATGGAGGCTATTTTCGCCTGCATCAACACTCCATTGAATTCCTGTGTCCTGACCTGCCATAAATTCATGCATCCAACGAACATCCGCCGCATAAATGGTAATATGATGTATATCCGCGCCACCGACAAGATGTTGAACCTGTATGGCTTCTGCCGCAGTGCGGGCAATTATGCCATCATGAATTTTTAACTTTTTTAATTTTGCGAACGGCGGTTTATGGGTGGCTCCCAAATATTGCCCTTCTCCATCACCTGTATCATGGATATAAAAATTGCTTATCTCAATGGATTCTACCGTTATATCATAGTTGCCACCATTAAGACGCACCCCCGAAAATCCATGCTGAACTTCAAATCCAGTCATTTTTATAGACCCGCCATTTCGCACGGTGATCGAATAGCCATGCCCTCCCGTCATCTTATTGATAACATGAAAACCGAAAGCCCCTGTTAAAAATTTCCTTGATTCAGGCCATTCTGAAAGGCCCGGAAAGAATTGACTTTCACCGTTTAACTCAAAATATTTAAGTCCGTGGCAGGAAAAATTCTCTGTAATAACCTTTGTATGAGGAATATTTTTGATCCTTACAGAATCGATGTGCCAGGGATTTAACGTTTGAGACGAGTTGCAAAACTGAACGTGAGATAACAGTCCTAATTTTTCGCCATCCAGCCAGATGGTGCCTCCTTCTCTCAGGCCCGGCCATTGTTTTGCCATGAAATAATAAACAACTTCCCTTTCTGAATTAAGAATTTTTGTGGGCGTGTCAATAATCAGGTCGCCGGTAGTAATGTAATCGCCATATAGGGAAACGTCCTTGAAGGTCGCCAGTCTGTTATGCCCGAAAGTGACGAAGCTAACCATTAAGGCAAGTATGGAAGTAAGGATGATTTTCACTTGATGGGAACGTAATTATCGTGGGCGCTTGAGATAAAATAATCAGACCAGTTACTGCAATTTCCCAGCCAGATCCTATATACGGTGCCCTTCACAATACCTGAGAAAATGTATTTAATTCAGCGAAGGATCAACAGTTGAATTCTGACAGCAATCCTCTTTAAGCTTCACGACAATCCGGCCCCTGGTTTTTCCGGAAAGGATGGCGTCGATGTAAGTATCCTTTAATTCTTCCAGCCCAATTTCCTTTGCAATCGCCGTGAGTTTATCAGTAATATTCCATTCATTAATCAGTTTGTCCCAAAGCTTGAGCCTTAGTGACATCGGTGTTTGGCCTGCTCCAATACCGAGTAAATTAACTCCGTTTAAAATAAAAGGATAAATGGTCGTTGAAAAATGAGTGGACGATAGCAGACCCGTAGCCACCACGTTTCCATCTCTCTTGCAGCGTTTTAATAATGTAGTGAGCATGGTGCCGCTAACCGTGTCGATTGCACCCGCCCACATCGCGCGTGACAATGGTTTACCCAAAGAATCATCCAGGAAATCTCTGGGTTCAACCCTGGAGGCGCCGAGAAAACGCAAGTATGGTTCTGCCTCCTTTTTTCCGGTTACAGCTATAACTTCATATCCGGCCTTGGCCAAAACTGCCACTGCAAGGCTACCAACACCACCGGTTGATCCTGTTACCACGATTGGACCATAGTCCGGTGTTTGCCCCATCAATTCCATCTTGTAGAGTGCGTAAGCAGCAGTAAAACCCGCTGTACCAATCGTCATACAATCTTTGCAGGATAACGACGAAGGCTTGGTAATTAACCATTCCGCGGGTACACGGATGTATTCTGCAAACGCCCCTGCGGTATTCATCCCCAGGTCATATCCTGTTACAAACACTTCGCTTCCAGCTGTGAATTTATCTGAAGTACTTTCAACCACTCTGCCCGCGGCTTCAATTCCGGGTGTGTGGGGAAAATTACGCGTGATTCCTTTATGGCCTGTGGCCGAAAGACCATCCTTATAGTTCAAGGCAGAGTAATGGACCCTTACCAGTACTTCACCAGCCGGAAGCGCATTCATTGGACGTTCAACAATTTGGCGCTCAAATTTTCCTGCGGGTGTTTCAGTAATCAATAATGATTTGTATTGCATGAGGTTGGGTTTCCGGATTGTATAGAAGTGGTAAAAAAACTATACCTGCCGTAGTGCCTCAGACAAAATGAACCGGCAGTACGTGTATTTAAAGCTACCGTTGGTATAAAGCAGCCATTAAAGTTTAAGTTTTTTGAAAATACTTTCTGGAATAGAACGTATCACCATCATAATAAGACCCCACACGGAGAGCACATAAACCGAGTTCTTTTTTTTCAGGATAGCTTTAGAGACGACTAAACCGACTTTTTTGGGTGACGCAGTCAGCGGCCCGGGAGTCTTGAGGTTCTCGATCATTTTTGTTTTCACAAACCCCGGTTTTACAGTAACAACATGCACGCCATGACGGTACAAGCGATTGCGCAAACCCGAAAGGTAGGCTGTGAAACCTGCTTTCGCGCTGCCATAAAGATAATTGCTTTGGCGGCCTCTTTCGCCGGCAACCGAACTAATGCCTACAATGGTGCCTTTTTTCCGGCGTTCGAAATCATTAGCCACAATGTTTAAAATAGAGACCGCGCCCGTGTAATTACTGTTTAAAATCTCCAGGCAGCTTGCCCAATTGGTTTCTGCCTGATGCTGGTCACCCAACAAACCAAAAACACAGATTACAATATCGGGTTTCTCCGGAAGTGAATTATAAAACTGCTGATGGCTGGTAAAATCAAGCGCATCAAAATAAACGGAAGTTACCGGGGCCTTATGCCGGATGCGGATATCTCCTTCCATTGCGTATAGCCTGTCAGTGTTTCTGCCCGCTAAGGTAATGGAGTAACCTTCAATGGCGAGTTGTCTGGCAATGGCCACGGCCATATCGGAAGTAGCACCCAGAATTAATACATTTTCCTCCATTAAGGCTTTAACATTAAACGTTGGGATAAGTGGGAAACAAATCGATTTTCGGGATCGTATTTACGTAAAATTTCCTGAAAAGCATGAACATAGGGATACGTTCTCCAGAATATCTCTTGTTTCATCCGCGCATCTTTTGACAAATAAATACGGCCACCGTAATCGGCCACAATTTTATCGAGCTCATCCAGAAATTCAAATAATCCTGGCCGTATGGGGAAATCGAGAGCTAACGTATAGCCTTTCATCGGAAATGATATCAGGTCGTCCTGATCCCCGAATAATTTAAGCACAGCCAGAAAGGAGCCCAGGCCCATTTTATTTATTCTTCCAAGGATGTTGATCAAGCCCTCTTTACTGGCTTCCAATGGCAAAACAAATTGATATTGAACAAAGCCCTTCTTACCATAGATCTTATTCCAGCTTAAAATTGAATCCAGGGGATAGTAATAGCCATCGTAGTGGACGACACTCTCCATTACTTTTTTGTAATTCTTCGCATAGAATAAAGCATTAAAGATCTTTACGGAAAATCCATTCAGCGCGAATGATGGAAAATAAAAAGGCACTGTCAGCAACGCTTTTTCTTTAGGAAGTAATTTCCTGTCTGATTTAACTTCGTCCTGGGTGGCATGCTCCCCCGCCATCAGAATACTACGGCCAAAATCTTGTCCGCCTTTAAGGCAATCAATCCACGCCACCGTATAGGTATATTGGCTGTGCTCCTCGAAAAGTCTCATGACCTCATCCAGGTTGCGGGCTTTAATCTGTTTTTGACGAATGTAGGAAGTGTGGATGCGCTTTAAACCAAATTTTACATCGAGGATAATTCCGGTGAGACCCATTCCACCGCAGGTGGCCCAAAACAGGTCGGAATTTGTTTTGGCACTGCAGGCTATTGTAGCACCGGTACCGGTAAGTACTGTCATAGAGACAATGTGTCTGGAAAAGGATCCGTCAACGTGATGGTTTTTGCCATGAACATCAGAGGCCACTGCTCCCCCGATGGTAATGAATTTCGTTCCTGGGGTGACAGGTAAAAACCACCCTCTTGGGACGATTATCTGGAGCAGATCAGAAAGTAAAATGCCGCTTTGGCACGTAATTATACCATTGACTTCGTCAAAAGCGAGAACCTTATCATAACGCAAGGTATTCACCACATCTGATGACAACGACGCATCTCCGTAACACCGCCCATTTCCGTGGGGAATTGAAGATTGTGCTAGCTTTAATACAATTTCTTTCTCGTAGTCGAAAGATATTTCCTGGGCTTCGACAACCGGATAATTGTTCCAGTTGGTAATTAATTTCTTCATGAAAATGACTCTAAAAAAGATGCACCAATACCCACTGGAAGCTACAATAAAAGAAAATATTTAACCTGATACAAAATCGATTATGTTCCATAAAAGCCTTTCTGAAAGACAAATACTGGTTTGTGAACTGCTGATTACCGTGTTTTTTTGTTTCATTCCCTTATTATTCAACAATCCTTATCGAATTAACATTTTCCTATCCTGGGAAGGCGCATACCGTATGTCTTTGGGGCAGATACCCTTCCGCGATTACTCGTTGCCAATGGGTTACGCTTACTGGGTTATCCCGGCACTCTTCTTTAAAATCTTCGGGCCTTACTTTTTCACCCTCATAAAAGCACAGGTGCTGATCAACTTAATCTCCGTGTTCGCGTTCAGATCAATCCTCAAAATTTTGGGCGTGCGACCGGTCGTGATATTCCTTTCCGTACTGGTGTATTGTTTTTCCTATGTCTCCTTTAACTTCTGGCCGTGGTATAATAACATGGTTTTTGTGTTTGAACTCGTTGGCATTTACTTTGTTCTTCTAGCGGTTTTCAAGAATCAAGGATGGAAAATGTGGATGGGTCTTGTGCTTGGCGCATTTTTTATTTTCTTCTCATTTTTTACCAAGCAAGACGTGGGCGGTCTGGGATTGCTTATCATATATGGAATTCTATCTTATAACGCATGGATTGATAAATCCATGAAAAAGTGGCTCATTTTCACAGGCCTGGTTATCTTTTTCTTTGTCCTGTTTATCGCACCGCTTTTAAAGTATGATTTTGCTTATTGGTTTAATCACGGCCAGCCACCTCATAAATCAAGGTTGGTAGTGATGGATTTTTTGAATGAAATTTTAGGGTGGGCGTACTGGGAGAAATTCTTTCTTTCTCTTATTATTCTATTTGCTCTTGACAAAGCGCGCGCAGGCAGAGAATTCTTTGAAAATAAAAGGGAGGTGATATTCGCGTTTATTTGTTCCGCAATCATTTTGCAAGCCTGGGTGGTTCCGGTAACCAGTCCGGTGCCTGATAAAAATGAAGTGTTCTTTTATGCCTTTGGATTCGCCTACCTCTTTTCAAATCTGCGCCTGAATATAGATCTTAGTCGCTGGTATTACCTGGCAACCTGTCTGGTACTGGTTGTCTTATGGTGGACAGGTATTTATTGGAGGAATGTCCAGCGGGTCATATCCAAAAAACCCAGTGTGGTTGAAAAAAATGAGCAGGTTGCCAGACACAAATATCGTCTTGCCAGGGAGTACAAAACCATGGAGAAACTGTTTCTGGCGGAATCTACCCTTGAAGGAATTAAAAAGATTAAAGACCTGGATATCGTAAAAGAGAAAAAGGATTTGAAAGTGCTCAACATGAGCGAACTGACTTCTCTTGCCTATGAGATTCCTTTTAAGCCGCTCACCAATCAACCCATGTGGTTTCACCAAACGGTTTCCATCTTCCAAAAGGAGGTCGATGAATTTTGTATTAAAATCCGGAACAAAGAATACGATCTGGTCATTTTTGAAACCGTATCAGAGAAAGAGGTAATCAACTTTTTTCCTATGGATGTCAAGCAATGTTTAATGGAGAATTATAAACATGAGTTTACCTTCCTCGCCCCCCGTCATCCTGAAGAATCGTACGTAGATGTATTTACAAAACCAGTCAATTAGTGATTCTCAGATTCAGGCATTAGAAATTGCAACGGTCGTTTACGGGTAAGTTTTGAGGGTAGTTAGCGTTGTTTGATCCAAGCGTTTTTCGTATCTTATACAGATACCTGTACATTTAGCGGTTCCTTAAAAAAAGGTATTTTCAGCCAATAATACCTGCGTTGGCATTTAAGTAATATACTATCTGACCTTGATTAATCGCCCTCTCACTTCCTCCAAATTACGCACGTATCGGTAAAAAGACCGGTCAGGATAATACTCCATTAGCTGACGATTGGTCGCCGGTAGTTCCAGGGCATAAATGACTTCATTACTAAAACTGGCGTCATTCCGCGTCAGATCATCGGCAGGCATGGGCCTGATCGGACTGGTCGGAGAAACCACGAAGACAACCGCATTCCTGATCTTTTGCTCGTCGACGAGTTTGTATAAATCCTGACGCTCAATGACAATCCGGTTTTCACGGTAAGCTATAAAGGGCAGCTTAACCATAGCGTAGATCAGGCTTGCACATAATAAACCAACCGCCCATCTCTCTCTCGTTTGTAACACTTTATGAACGATAAAAACAATCAGAAAGGGTAAGGCTTCGAATAAGAATCGGGGGCCATACTGGTTGCCACCAATTTCATAATAAAAAAAATAGCCGACGGCGAGCAGAAAAAAAGTATAGTCCTCAGGACGAATAAGCCGATCCGCTGCGGATTTTATTTTCTGCCATAAAAAAAGAATGTATAAAATGAGTAAACCCGGCGAGCTCCAATATAAAAACATCAGGATCCAGCGGATGAGGTGCTCAATCCCTTTCCGAAAAGTATGTCCCTTAACAAAACCAAGTTGCTCTTCGCTATAAGCCCAGACCGTGACGGGTAAAAGGGCATTTCCGGTAATGGAAAAGTTATACCAAAAGAGGAACGCCATACAGGGAATACTGCCTATCCCTATCCAGATAAAAAGATAAATAGCCTTCAGGCGATAATGGTATAAGAGGTATACGACAAAAGGGATAAAAATAATTACGGCAGTATAATATCGTATAATAACCACCAAACTCAGAAAAAAGCCAGCCAGCAGGCCATACAATAAATTCTGTTTTTCATTGTACAAATACACGTAATAGACAAATAACAATGTTACCAGTGCGCAGGAAATATGAGAAAAATAGGAAGCCGCATTAAAAATATAAAAGCCGGAAAGGGCCAGTGCAGCAAGTGACCATATCGCTACCTGTTCGCCGTAATACCTGCGGGCAAAAAAATAAAAAACAATGAGCGTGACCAACCCCAGCACGGGGTTGACGAGAAACGGCGGGAAACCTGTTACAAAAGCCACACTTAAAATCATTGGCCATCCTGGCGGAAATCGACTAAGCCTTAGGCCCTCATGCTGCGCAATGTTGTGGGAGTAAAAAAAATCAGGAAGTTCGTGGGCCTTATCCCAAAGTTTGCCCTTGCTAAACATTTCGGCTTGAAAAATATAAGCGTATTCATCGGAAGAATTCGCGAATTGCTGTAGCGTATAAAAACTGATCACCACGGTAGTAATAAAAAAAGCAATCAAAATTAACATGACAGTCAGGAAACGATTCGGTGAAATATCCGTAGTGTAAAGTCCCGGCTTATGCGACGGTAAATACACTGTAAAAAGCCAGGTTAACAGAAAAAAAAGACCTAACCATAAAAACTCCACTGAGGTCAGCTGAACCAGATCCCGATAGAAAGCAAATCCCTGCCTGTAGGAAGGCGGGTATAAGGTCATGATGAAACTGGAAATTTCAGTATTAAAGAATCGAAAAATTAAAAATAAGGCGAGGGAACTTATTATTAACAATACCAACAAAATTAATCTGAAGGAGGAGTTTTTTGGAGATGTACGACCGTTTGTTGCATTCAAAAGAGAAGACTTTATCATTGGCAAAACACTTTTTGCTGAAGGCCTTTACCTAAAGCATGAATTTCTGGATCAAATGTAAAACACAATGCCAAGTACACAATATCCTTAGCCACTATTGCAAGCGCTTTTGTCAAAAGGCAGTCCAGGTTTTTTTTTGAATACTACCTGCTTAGTTAATCCGACAAAAGGGAAAAAAACCGACACGCCGGCTGATATTGAAAGGATGCTGCACTTGAATTACACGTCTACCGAACATCTTCCAGCCGCATTCCGATCCACTGCTCCAGGTCCAGTTTGGCATTTTTAAAATCCCGTTCTGACTGAAGTTGCGCGATCATGTTGTCGTTGTAAACCGCCAGGCTTTGTGAATAAATATCAAAAGTGGTTTCACCGCGCTTGAATCTCTGTTCCGCCAGCTTATGAGAAGTTTCGTTGTCGAGAAGGGCTTGTGACTGGAGTTTAAAAATTCGCTCACGCATAACATATTCGTTATACAACCTGAGCACTGTATTCCGTACGGATAGCTTTTGCGCGTTCACGTTTTCTTCTGAGATAACCAGTGCCTCCCTATTTTTCTTGATGGTATAAGGTATACTGAAGAAGGTTCCGAGGGAGATGCTCGCACTGATATTGTACTTTGGAAAAAAGGCCGCCCGGCCAAAGGCGTCAGCTTGTTGGTTTAAAGTAAACTCATTTAAGTTTCCTGTCACCCGGATATTATCAAGCCAGGCAGTGTTGCTTTGTTTCACGTCAAATTCCGCAATGTTTACCTGCCTCCGCAATACTTCGTTTGAGGGATGATTGCGCCAGGCTAACTGAATCAGTTTTTCTTCCATTGCAGAGGGTTGCGTGCCCTCCGGTAAAATGATCTTATTGTAATCTACATTCTGCCCAAAAAGCGGAGAACTGATCAGGAGTAAAAGGGCGATTTTTTTCATACTACTTTTTTATTTAACATCTATGTTTTTAGGGATCACTTTTGTTCGCTTCAATAACTTATACCAGTTCCACCGGGGACAATTTTTTCTGAAATGAAGGGATTTTTATTACCAGTGCGTAAGTGGCATAAACCAGGATATTAACGGGTTTCATAAACATGGCGTCTTGCGTAAAATGGGCGACCGATACAGCAAGAAATGGCGTAATGTATACGAGCATATAGGTTTTTAAAACGGGATCTTCCATAGCAAAATAACCCTGGATACCCTTCACCATTGTTATGAAAAACAGGGCCTGGAAAATAAGCAAGCCTACCCACCCCGTTTCTAAAGCAATTAACAGGTAACCACTGTCAGGATCCCAGGGACCTGCTAACGGATGGCCGGGCGCATATTTTTCACCGTTAGTGCCCACCGTATACAATCCACCTCCAATGGGGTGGGCATGAATATATTCCTGAAGCCGAACGCGTTTTATATCCCGCACGGCCATAGAAGGGTCTTTAGAGGGATTTAAAGTCGACCGTATCCGACTCATTGTGCCTCCATAAAACGGCCCGAAAAGCATAGCAGCACCGAAAATCACGATGAGAACAGAACCCACAAGGGTTTCGCGTTTCAACATTGTCAGAACCATAAAAAATGCTATCCCCACGATTACCATAGCCATGGCTGTTCGTGTTCCGGAATAAGACATCGCCACCAACATCATGATCATGAGTAATCCGAACCCAATTCGTTTAAGGGGGTGAAATGGACCCATGATTAAAGGCATGACACCAAGCGCGCTCGCCGCCATAAAAATTCCGAAAGAGGAAGGATCTGATAAAAAAGAGAATTTTCTTAGTTTGCCCCAAATCAGGTATAAATCCATCCGCCCTTCTTTGGCATACATCCAGGTCCATTCAAAATCAGTTAATCCAAAAAACTCCTGATAAAAAGAATACAGGCCCACTACCGAAGCCACAACCAACCATAGCGCAGTAAATTTCTTAACGTCTTTAATAGAAGTAAATAATTGAAAACAAACCACATAGATCAGAAATGAAATATTTCCCCTTAGTGAAACAATCCAGGCCAGTGCAGACCCTGAATTGGGATTAAAAAACTGTAAAAATTGATATGCGATGATGATCAGAAAGGTCACCGTGACCGGGTTTTTAAAAAGTGTCCAGTCCTTTTTGTTTTTATTGTTAACAAACAATGCCAGAAATATCAGGGCAACCAAACCATCATAAACGGTTCCTAACGGGAATGTGATATTCACAATTCTGTCGATATAGAACATGAATACGCCCATCAGGAAAAGCATATACAACCCGATCTGATAGTCGCGCACCACTATGGTAAAAGCAAAGACTGCTACAAATCCCATCAGAATTAAGGGAGCCGTGCCTGTGCCCAGGGTAGCCATTAGATACGCTACAGCCAGTGAAACAATTATTAAAACGGCAAAGATGAGTATTGCCGAATATCCGCTGATTTTATTGGTGTACATGAAGCCGTTACTTTAAAAAAAGGAGTTTTAAAAAAATGAGGAAATAAATCGCAAAAACAAACATTATTGCCAAGGCCTTATTCAGGCCCTTCATGGTAAAAGTTTTGTATTCCGGTTCCTCCTTTTGATTTTCCTCTTCTTGCATCATTGTTCCAAATTTTCTACACTTATACCTATAAAATGTGTGCCTCATCCTGAAAGGGAAACCGTTCAGACCCCTCGTACCCTCACCCTAATTACTTTCCCCAGGTTAATATTCTTTGCATTTTGCATAGATCCACAGATAATCAGAAATCGCATGCAGATCAGAACCCCCTTACGCTCGTTTCATGATGCTCTGGGATATGAGTTCTTTTGGGCATCTCCTTGAAATAAATACAAGATCTGGACGTGATTGTCAGCGCCCATGATTTGATTCCTCCCATCACCCCAGGCGGAAAAACAACTTCAATTCAGTATCAATATTGTCTCCTCAAGCACCTATACACCTATTTCCGGAGGGGTTGAATGCGAACTTTACGTTTTTGCTTCTTACTTACTCTATTATCCTTCTCGAGATAGTTCACCATCAGCCTGATGAAATCATCAGCCCTGGAATCCCAGGTGTTCCCTGAAGAAAAATTAACCCGATGCATCATACTTTCGTAATTATCCTGCTGAAGCGCGGTATCAATGTTTGAAACAAATTCGTGGTGATTCCTGGCTATATAAGCCACCTTGCTGAAAGAGGCAATGTCCTGCGAAAAATTGGTAGAAATGACCGGTTTTCCCGCGCAAAGGTATTCGTTGATTTTCAGGGGGTATATGCTTTTTGTGAGGTCGTTACATAAGAAAGGGATGAGGCAACAATCACTGTATTTCAGGTAGGGTGGCAACTCCTCCATTATTTTTCTGCCCGTGAAAGCTACATTAGGCAAGTCTGCCAATCCTGAAGTTTTAAAAAGCTCATTGGCAAACGGTCCGACCATTAATAATATTTTGTCCGGATGCCGGGTGGCTACTTTAATGAGTAGTTCATAGTCCAGGCGGTGACAGATATTACCCATATAGCAAATGATCTTTTTACCGGGAGGCAAATCCTGGATTTCCTTGGGTTTTTCAAGGTTCTGGGTAACGGCGGTGTTGAAAAAACTGGTATTTGCAGCATTAGGAAGGAGATACACATCGTCAGAAACAACCGATTTCAGTCGTTTTAATTCCGACGAAGTAACTACCGTGAAATCTGCTTTCCGTATCGATTCCTCTTCCAACCGGGGGCCATGCTTCTGAACATAAGAGGAGTGGCTTATGTCATCCACACTCTGATAAATGTTCAAGGCTGGCTTGAGGTTTAGATTCAAGAATCTTCCGTACAACGGATTGAATGAGTTAATGAAAATATACTTTTTGATATTAAACTCCCGGCATGTTTCATTCAGGGCGATGGAAATTAAATAATCATTGATTCTGGAAAAGGTATCATACATCAGGCCCGCAGGTAACCAGTTGTTTGGGATGGTGAGTCTTGGGGTTACCGCTACCAGATTAGGATGATTTTTATCTGGCCGTAAAAAAATATCTTTCCCCTGCCATAAAGCCTTTTTACGCAAAGTTACCTGAGCACTATGTCGGTGGACCAAAAAATCTTTAATGGTGAATGGGTTATCTACATAAAAAACCCGCGTGTGTTTGGAGAGCGCTTTAGCAAGGCAATACGCGGTTGAAGAGTACGGTCCATCCCATCTGGGAAGGGCCAGCATAATGATGTCGCAGTCGGAAATACTCATAGTATTTTTTTTTTACAACCGATTCGACGTACTCCCTCATTCACAATCTGATTGTAAATTCAAAAGCGAGTTGTGAAATACCAGGAACCGATTAGTAATAGATACCTAAGCGACAGTAAATAAACGTGCCAGACCAGCAGTCTGCAGATATTTTTTAAATGAAGATCAGTTGTGGTTTTCCAGAATTTCCCAAAACCTTTCAACTCTGGCCGTCCAGGTGTTGGTATTGGCTACCGCCATCCGCGCTTTGATCCGCCCACCATCATCTTCCTGAATGGCCCGATCGATTAACTGAACAAATTCGCAGTGATTTCTGCCTATATAAATCACATCACTAAAGCCCTCAATATCTTCAGAGAAATCCGTAGCCACCACAGGTCTTCCAGCAGCGAGGTACTCATTTATTTTCAGGGGATAAATGCTTTTTGTCAGCGTATTCTTTTTAAAGGGAATCAGTG
>JBDSIM010000181.1:0-13724 GCA_039917935.1 Cyclobacteriaceae bacterium
GTAATCGCCGCTACAATGAGTATTACAATAATTATTTTTCCGTATCGTGAAAACATGCCTGTGTTCGAAGTTAGGATGAGTGAATTCCCGTAAGGACGATAGCGGCATTATCGCCGGTTTTATTCCTTTAAGACTTGTGAAATTAGTAATTTTAAGTACGAAGAGCAAGGTGCGAGGTTTGGAAGCTGGAAAGGTTTGCGTTGCCTGAAATGGTTGGGAAGTTGGAGAGATTTGAGAGGCCAGAGAGGGGGTTAATAGAAAGAACGACCGACAAACCTCAGAAGTACCGCGTGGTTTTGAAGAAGCATAAAGCTTAAGGCAAAGCCGTAGAGCAAAATCGACCTTTTCCCATCCGAAGGTAATTCTAAGTAATCCCAAGTAACCAGCAGAAAAAAGAGAAAAAGCATTCAAGTTTCGAAGAGTAACTGTACATTTGTCCTCATAATACTCAGCCCCCAACTAACCAAAAAAATTTAATATTATGAATTTTCTAAGAAAACTAAGATCCTTTGCCGTACTGCTGGCTGTATCAAGCTTCCTGATGGCTGTATCATTAAGCGCATGCGAGAAAAAAACCACAGCAGACGATGCTGATAGTATTGAAAACGTAAAGACAGATAGCGCTGAAAAGGCTGATCACCCCAAAGTCGATAATGCGGACCATCCAAAAAATGATCCCGACTCGGCCAAGGTTGAAACACCAAAACAGTAAGGTTTAGGTGAGAAAAATTCTGGGAGAAGGCTGATTATGATCATCCAAAATTGGATGGTCACTTTTAAGCGCCTCGCATGAGTACGGGGTCCGGAAAAAGTCGATACCTATCATCTTTTTCCGGACCTTATTTTTTAAGGAAAGACAGCACGCTTTTATGAGACAAATCCTTTTTTCGAACAAAAGAAAAAGTGGTTTTTGTTAAAGTCGGCTCGCCTGCTATTTCCAAAAGTGGGTAGGCAAGAAAATTAATAGGTCCTGAAAGCGGACCAGGCTGCACTTTGAGATCACGTCCACGATTCAGCTCAATACGATTGGCGGGATGGCGGCCAAAATAGTAGGTAGCAAGGGCAGTGTATTTGTTTCCTTCACTAATATCCACAGGCCACCATTTTCCTTCTGCATAAAATTCAGCCCAGCAGTGATAGCCGTCAATCCCACCTTCATTTCTGTCTGAAGGTATGGATACACCGATCGAAAACCGAGCCGGAATTCCCACTGACCTGGCTAAAGAAATGAAAAATGAATGGAATTCAGTACAGTTTCCCGTGCGTGTATCACAGGCGTAAACAGCGTCGCCATGACCGTAATTGCCGTGTTTCATATAGCGCATATTGTCTATGATGTAGTCGTACAACGCCCTTGCCTGAACAAGTTTGCTATCGTCCCGTTTTCCGCCAATCGCCTCGTCGGCAATGTCCTTGAAACGCCCACCCACCGGCATCAGGAGATTAGCGGCCAGGTACTTTTCCGTCTTTGTTTCCGCGTCCTTAAAGGGTCCTTTTTCCTTCCTAATAACCGCATAGGTAATGTCAATGGTAGACCTACTGTGTTCAGGACCAAGCTCAAGGTATAATATAGAATTGTTAAATTCTTTCTCTTCCAGCACCTGTTGTTTGCCAGGTACGTTTAGGGAGATTAATTTAACCGTTTGGAAGCTATCGCTCCTGGCAATCGGAATCCACATTTTCGCTTCATTCGTTATTTCCGGCAACTCAGCCTGATATCGAAATTCAAATTGATCTTCTCCTTCAATGACGCCTAATAGTTCTGCGGAAGCGCCTTCAACCGGTACTCTGTTCCACGTTTTGTCCTCTTGCTGTTTCCACGTATAAAAGGGCTTCCCATTAAGTTTATGCACCGTCGTTTCAGTAACTTCCATTTCACCAGGATCTCCCGACAGGAAAAAGTCCACATCATAGACATCCCCACTAACATCCGCCAGGTCGACACAGGCAAAATTGCGCTTAGGTCCCAAGTTGGAAAGATATTCAGTGTGCACCCGCACCAGTTTCATACGGAGTTCTTTATCTTTATCATGGACATGAAAAAATCCGTCGCCCTTCTCGGTTTGCTTTTTGATATAGGTTTTAATCCCTTCTTCGATTTGTGAAATTTTCACTTTGGGGATTTGCACACCTGACTTTTCAGGGCTGGCCCTTTCCTCGACCCTGGAGTCACTCTTACAAGCGGCCACAGCAAGCAACAATCCAAAAACAATCATCCTGATGTTAAGCATAGAAGAAACTGAATTTAAGGTGCAAAGGTATGAAAGAATAATCTATAAAGATTTGAAAGGAATGTGCTAACACATCAAAGAAACAAGTAAAGAAGGACCGAAACAATGGCTACGAGGAAGGCAAAATTTAGTTGCGGAAAAACGCGTTTTTCAGAGGGATATGGGCATGTCTTTTAACCGTAAACCTTGGTGTTTCACCTCTTTTTTCGTATATTATTAAGTCCGGGTAAGGGCAAGGCAGAAACTGGTTTTCTTATATGAAAATAGGGGAAAAAGCTGCTGAAAATTGCTGTGGGTTGGCTATTATTCTTTTCGCGATTCTAAAGAGCGCTATGCATTTTTTTTTGCCTGGCGCCCGGCATGATCAACCTGAATTTCGTGAAGAGAAAATCTTTTGGCAGAGGTAAATCCTCGGAAAATGGTATCCCCTGCGTTGGTGGTCGTATAAGGAAAATTGGGCCATGAAAAATTCGCTGGACTTGTACCGTGTTCGAGCGCATAATCAGCCAACTTTTCAACAATCGTCATCACTGTGGTATCTCCCGTGTAAGCATAATATAAACGCGCGGATTCAAACCAGTTTGGAATTTTTTCTCCCACATCGTTCATCCACAGGTCTGGCTCGAGCGTCCCATTTTTTGGTGTGTAAGCACAATAAAAATAATACTGCGGATAAAAAGATCGCGGTGCCGGTCCAGGACTATCAGGCACTTTGTTTTTAATAAAATTCCACCGCTGATGTAAAAATCCATCATACGCTTTGGCTTGAGGAGTTACCCAGGAATGATCTTCGCCTGGCTGTCGAGGACCACCGGATGTGTATTTTCCTGGAACCTGATTTTTGCCGAATCAATGGTTTCCTTTGACGTTCTGTCAATGCTTTGCGCTAGGCCAGACATCTGCTGGACTGCCATCAGTGCTCCTATTGCCACGAGAAAGTTCATTCCTGGTAGCCGTTTCAATGCCCGCCTGGGATTTCGAGTAAAATTTCTTGTCGGCATATGTTATGGAATATTAAGAGGATTACTGATCACTATCAAATTTACCCAGACATCGGAAGATTGTTGTTAGCCACAGTTCATCCACCGAAATTGACACTGGAAATAACCTAAATGACTGCGAGCATCATTTCTAAAAGATTTTGTGACATCGCCCGAAAACCCCAAAAGTAATGTTAACCGCTAATGAACATTTGGATCAAGGTCATTTTTATTTACTATCCGCAATAGAAATACTGGAGAGAGTGTGTTACGAATGCGACAGTGCCGGAAAAAACTGCTCCAAAAAAATCTCTTCCCCCAGGACGTTGGGCGGAGACATGATACGGTACCGAACTGTAATCTGCACCTCAGGGGTTTTCCTAAAGACCGGCCAGCAGCCAAAAACGGGTGCTGCTTTTTTGGTATCATCCCTTCACCAACGATCTAATTGAGTTGGTGATTGCATTCCCTTTAATCACCTTCCTTCGCAAGATAGGCATCAACGTCCTTCGAGCTGATCGCCAGTTTTTTGGGATACTTTGCCACCCAGGCTCTAAATTCTTTCTTAATGTTATCATCCCATTGACCATGAATCTGGCCGGAGGGATATTTCGCCTGCTGCAATAGAACCCGCTCAAATTCATCCCGAAGTGCCGTCATTTCCGAAGCCGACACAAGGGCTTCTACCAGGTGCGCAGGAATAAATACAACTCCAAACTCATTGGCAAACACCACGTCACCTGGAAATACAGTAACCTCTCCTATGCGGATAGGGGCATTGATTGACGTCGGGGTCATAGCTTTTATGTAAGACGGATCATGGCCTTTTACCCACGCATTGAAACCTTTCGTCTCTTTTAATTCCTGCATGTCTCGTACCGATCCATAGAAAATTACGCCTTTACCCGTTTTGCCATGAATGGCATTTCCCAAACTCGACCCTATTAGAGTACCATCTTTAATTTTTCCAAAACCATCGGCTACATAAATATCACCTTTGGTTAAGATATCAATAGGCCAGATATTAATGCCTCCTTTTTGCGAACGGCCTTCAACTTTACCGTGTGCTTTTACCAGGCTGTCAAGGTCAGGTCTTGATGGCATGAATTGCGCTGTGACAACACGGCCCACCATTGTTTCTCCTGGTTTGAGAATGATCCAGTTCTTTTCTACCTGATTATTATAACCCTTTCGGCCAAGGTAACCCCAGATCTGTTCCAACGTAGCATTTTGCAAACGCTCCAGTACGATATCCGGAACTTTAGGCCTACCATCTTCAAAACGCTCCCCTTTCCATTGGGATGTTAAATTTTTTATCTGCTCCGGCGTTGATCCTACCTGTTGAGCCACCCCGACAAAGCCTGACAGAATAAAGGCGATCGTAAATAATGCAAAGCTATTCATATTTCGTGTTTTTAAACCAAAATAAATCTATCGTACTTTCCATCAGCCTAATCATTAAGATGGAAATTACGCTGATGAAAGTAAGGAATTTATTCTTTACTACCGTATTGCTAAAATAAAATCCTTAACCTTTTTTTAAAGGCTGTATTTAAGGTTTGAAAGGCACTATGCATTTTCCTTAAAATCAAACATGAGGAAATTTATCAAAGCTGGTATGATGATCAGCTATTTTTCCGAAACTTCAAAGATGATAACGATACGACTACACGCCACCACTGCTTACTGCTATACACGAAAGAAACAAACCTCGGCGAATTTGAAGAACTGGTATTGCTGATCATCGCGGTGCTGGTGAAGGATGCCTACAGCGTCATGAGTGCTACAAATGAAACAAACCGATATGCTCTATATAAAATTTGATGGCACCGCTAAAGGAACCACCAAGATGATGAATATAGAGAACATCGAAGGGTATATTCCTATGGTGATCAATTATTATTATTCCCGAACCCAAACTCCGATTGTTGAGGGAGTACATCCCACTCTCTGGACCACCGATGGTACCACCGCAGGCACAAAAAAAATAGCATTGGGGGATTGGGTTTTTTTTAGCCCATTTTTAGGTGAGGAGTTTGAATTAACCCTCGGAAGGTTTACCCAATACTGAGTTAACCGTTCCTTAAACAATGAAAGTCGGACCACGATCGACGTGAAAACATAAAATACTCCAGATAAAAGTCCCCCAAATTCATACATCCTTTGGGATTGCATTCCACGGCAGAAAAAAAAGGTTCCGATTTTTTATCGGAACCTTTTTAAATGATTTCACACGATCCTGATCCTATATCACAATCATGCTAAAAACAGGAAAGGAACCGAAGTTCCTTTCCCATTAGTTACCCCTACTTTCTTACTTGTTCTGCTAACTTTTCTTTGACAACACCACCGATTTGATTTTTAGTTTCCCGGATGACTTCTCCAAGGTTATTCTTGGCATATTCTGTCGCTTTACCTGACATATCCTTTATCGTGTTGGTGGCGTTATGCAGGAATTCCTTTCCTTTTTCTGTGCTTAGAAAATTGGCTAACAATGCCGCTACGGCTGCGCCTCCGAGTGCTGCTAACAATAAATTATTTCCTTTTGACATAAAGTTGTTGTTTGGTTTTAAAAAAAATATTCTCTCCGAATTACGGTTTATTAGTATACATTAAAGGGAGTGCCTACAGGCCCCTAATGTCAAAAAACTCTTTTAGCACACAATTTTACAGGTGAATTGCAAAATGGATCATCAAATGTTGTCTGCAGACGTTGTTGACACTTTTACCAGAAAAGTCAAAACCTCTACAATTAAAAGCGGCCTATGTGCTTGATGAAACCGCCGCTGAAAAATGCCTTGCTAATTTTGAAATGTCTTAATTTCCAAACCCCAACATTTGTTCGACAAATGATCGTTATTCCATTGCTGCTTATTCACACTCCTTCTGGTTACCCGGCAGCGGGATCGTCTCATTTTCAGTGCCATCAGTTCGCCAAAGCCCTCCAGTTGCCAGTTCTAAAGTCAACCAGATCATTAACGTGCACAAGATCATAGGCACCAAGGTTAGGATTCGCTTTGACTAAAAATATTTCTCTCACATTACATTTCAGTCAGAGGAAAAGATTTACTAGAACAATTTGGGGCGTTGAATGGGCAGTGTGTTTTACAAAAACATACCTAGCTTTCAAGCGAAGCAGCTGCAAAAGCAAAAATACATTGATACGATCAAAATAATCTACAAGCAGTGATATCAAGCGCTGAAACTCGTTTCACGAAAAAAATGAAATCAAGTAAGAGGTCTTAACGCAACTAAACTAAGTGCGAAGTTTGCTTCCATTTGGTACATAAATATTTTTTTTACCTTCCGATTTACAATCGTTCAAATTAGATTTGAATTTACCAATCTCTGCCTACTGGAACGCTAAAAATTGACGTGTTAAAAATTGCTCGTTAAAGTGGAATTAGTTTTTTCAATGTAAAGAGGCGCCGGCAATAAACAATTCCGAATAAAATACTGTTGTGAGTATGCCAGAATTTTATGGTACCAAATTTGCTTTTTTTGGCATGTAAAACTTATGATCCATTCCAGGAGATTGAATTGCCCGGTAAGATTGTGTTATTGCAAAGGCAATCAATTTTACTAAAATCAAAATTTATTATTAATAACTAAAGTGTGTTGAAAATCAATACACAACTTAATGAAACTCTTACTTAAACCCCTCAAAGAACAGGTCATCATCATTACCGGAGCGTCTGGCGAAATCGGATTGATGACCGCGAGAATGGCCGCTCAGAAAGGCGCAAGAATTGTTGCCGCTGCAAAAGATGAAGAAGTTCTTCTCAAATTATCAGATGAAATAAATGATCAGGGCGGAATAGCGGTCTTCGTACAGGCTGATATGGGAATCGAGGAAGACGTACTTCGGGTTGCTGTCACATCTATGCGAGTCTTTGGCACATTTGATACCTGGGTTAATATCACGACAGAACCCAGTTTTGCTGGTGACGATGATTTGATAGAAAACATGAAGCAAATGTTCAAGACCCATTTTTGGGGCATTGTCTATGGATCCCGACTGGCTGCGAATCATCTGAAGGACAGGGACGTTCCGGGGGCCATTATCAATGTGGATGGCTTCTATCGCCAAAAGATAAAACCACCGCAAGCTGTTTTTTCTGAAACAAAACATGCCGTACAAAGCTGGACAGAAGAATTACGGGTGGAACTTGAAAAAGAAAAGATTCCTGGTTCAGTAACTTTTATTCATCCGCGTGGAACAGCAACCTATCATAGTGATCGTGAGCTTGCAGATGGAACCCCCTTTAATCATGGAAATATTCATGCGAGAGAAGTTGCAGAAGCCATTCTTTATTGCGCCGAACATCCTAAACGGGAAATGCATATAGGATCCCGATCATCAGTTTTCGCGGTGCTTAGGAGCGTCTCACCGCTCCTCATGGACAAAATAAAAGATGTAGCCAACGCTGCGTGGCCACGATCAGAGTCAAGAAATCATCCCATTGATCAAACAAAAAAGAGAACCATCGTTCGGAGTAGTAAAGGACTCCTCACGCGCGGGTATGAAAAAGCATCGAAACATCCCTTGATTTCCGCCATTGCCCTGGCAGGTTTAGGAGCCAGCCTCTGGATGTGGGCAAAAAGAAAATATAAGTCGACCGAAAATCATTAAGTAATTTCGCGCAAGCGGACGCTTGCACAAGGAAATCAGCCCCGGTCCCAAAAAAATGGCGGCCTAATCCCTAAACTTCGGAGGTATACGTACCCCTGAGCCCGGTGATGAATTTCGTTGTCGATCAGGTATAAAATCGACCAGTATACGGGGCCTTCATATTGGCTAAAAAACCGGACAACTTTCTGAAACCGTTGAGGTGGAATTTGTGGCCATAATAGATTGATATCGACAGTGGCCTTATCCCAAAGCTCCAGAAGTTCCTTCCGCGTAGCAGGACTTTTAAATTCCTGCTCTATCTCCTGGAATGTCGGCCATTTGTCCATCACCACCCCGCGGATTCCAGGGGCACCCATCCTGACCATTTCCATCGCCAATTCTGAGAATGGGCGCAAGCCGCCAGGGAGTAAGTAAATAATTTTTCTTCGGGAAACGCCTCTATCACCTTGCGGGTTAATCCCCTGTGCCCCTGCCAATGTTTCAGCAGAATTTCCTGGGAAATGACAGTTGTCTTACTAGCATCAATGCTTGTTTCAATTGTATTCTGTTCCATGATTTAATATTTATGGGTGATATAGATGATGCAAAGAAAGCATGGGTTGTGACAACCCTATGTCAGTAGAATTGAAGATCATAAAATATACGGCAATAAAAAAAACGGATATTATTGAGATTTAGTTGGACGGCGGGCTAAAGGCCTTATCAATGCATGTCGTAAGAACATTGCCCGTAAAATAAAATCAGATTTCATGCGTAAAGAAGAGTTTGTATTTGAAGCGTGCGCGGATGCAAGTTTTTTTTGCCTTTCTCAATCAAAATCAACCACCACGTAAGCAAAACCATCTACCGCCAGATGCCCGTGCTCCCTGGCGGGAATCCATCGGGAACCCTTCATCACAATCTCTTTAGCCTTGGCATCCAGTTCCTGGGAGAGACTTTTTTCAACATTAACATCGGTGAGTAAACCTTTTGTTGTTACCCTGAAAGAAATTCTTACCTGCCCCGTTATCTTATTTTCAATCTTGCGGGTTTCATCATTAACATATTTCTTAAATTTTTCAAACCCACCCTCCGGCAATGGAAACAAACTGGTTGCATCATAAACAAATGTTTCTCCCGCCAAACTCCGCGACCTACCCGTTAATAATCTCCCCTTATTAAAATTTTCTTCAAAATGCATTTGTCCATCACTATGTAGACCATACCAATAACCTTCTTTACGTCCATTTCTGTATTCACCTTCACTAGCGATGATCCCATTTGGATGTCGCTGTGTCTCTTTTCCATGGCCATCGATGACGAGTTGGTTGCCAACGCTATCCCACAGATTTTTTAAAAAATAACCGTCATTGTAGAAAATCTCAGAGGCAAGCTTTCCGTTTTCGTGATAGGTTTCCCATTTCCCTGTGCTTCGATCATCCTGATATCGGCCGGCCGAGGTATAGGTGTGATGATCGGAGTAATACAGAAAGATGCCATCGCGTTTGTTTTTTTTATAGGATCCTTTCATCTGGATTTCACCATTGTCATAATGATCCCTTACTATCCCATCCCATCTCCCCAGGCTATCTCTGTAACCGACCCGGTAAAAAGTGGCAGGTGGCGAAGATATCTCCACCCAGTTACTATCATATAATACCTTTAGTATTTTTCTCGCCGTCGTATCCCCTTTTACGGGTTCTTCATTTTTTTTTTCGGTTGGCATCCGGAAGGACAAAGGATAATCCAGTTCCAGTGCGGGGATCATTCCTTCCTGAACTTTAGCAATGCTATCCAGGTAAACATACGACTCACGCTCGATCATCAGCTTTTTATAATGATTTTCCTGTTTACGATACATAATATATTTTCTTAGCCTCGCAGTATCACGCGCTAATTCCGTAGGCAGGTAAGTTTGACCATTGAGCATCTGCGAGGCCTTATCCCAATCGTGGATGTTTTTAGTAAAGACCTCCAGATATTGCTCGTCGGTTAGATTGCCACTTAACCTTTGATTGGTGGAGTCTTCGGCGGCAAGAACTTGTTGAAAAAATTTATAATATGAAACCTGATACCGCGGGAGCCCAACATAAACAATGATCAGGATCAGCATGATGAGATATTCGATCCTCACTTTTCTAAACGATGTACCACCACCAGTCATCAGAGAATAAAGCCCGATGATAAGTCCTGCGCCCAATCCGCCAAAGTGTGCCGCATTATCGGCATTGACAGATTTAGCAATCAATAGGTTAATGCCAATAAAAACGCCAAAGTTCACGAGGAGCGGCGTCATTGATTTGCCATCCCTGCGACTTAAAAAGATATTGATGATCAAAGAAAAACCAAATAACCCGAAGATTGCTCCTGAAGCTCCCACTCCTATGGTAAACATACTCCAGTACAAACTATTAAGAGCAGACGCGATGCCCGAAACAAAATAAACCACTGTAAGTTTTTTTGTTCCTGCCATCTGTTCAATTTCCCCCCCGATAACATACAGGGCATACATATTAAACCCGAGATGCATCAGGCCTCCATGTAAAAACATGTGTGTGAATATCCTGTACCACTCTTTATCTAATGTTAGCGGATTAAATTGCGCACCCATCCGGAGGAGGGTGATTGTATACCCAGGCCCATCTACTGATCCGGCTTTCAGGTAAGTCAGGATAAAAACAATTACATTAATCCCGATCAAAATAAGCGTTGCAGGGATTTTTTTTAAACTTTCCTGTACGGGAGCAGCACTTTCTTCTGTTGATGACATTTCACAAAAGTATGGCTTTGTAAGGAAGGGGCAAATTAAATGCGATAATCAGAGGATGTGTGGCACTGTTAACGTTCATTGGTATTTCGAATGGCCAGTTTGATATCCGGAATATCCTCCTTTACTTTTGCAGTAAATCAACCAATATGAAGTTTTTCCAACGAGAAATAAGTTTGCCTTCCTATCCCCGGGGCTTTCACCTCATCACTGCACACATTGAAAAATCAATACCGGAAATGCGGGAGATCCAAATCGGTCAACTCCATGTTTTTATCAAACATACTTCGGCAAGCCTTACTATTAACGAAAATGCAGATCCGACTGTAAGAAAGGATTTTGAAACCCATTTTAATCAGATGGTTCCCGAGGATGCCTCCTATTACAAACATGATACCGAAGGTGCCGATGATATGCCAGCCCATATAAAAGCCTCTATGATGGGAAGTTCTGTTGTTGTGCCTGTTACCAATGGCGTGCTCAATACCGGAATCTGGCAGGGAATCTACTTATGCGAGCATCGAAACAAAGGGGGAAACAGGGACGTGGTTATAACAGCGTTTGGGATTTAATCAGTTCGTGATTGAAACTTTTCTTCATTGTCACGTTAGAAATCTGTGGGCGTGGATGAAGAGAAACATGCTGTTCAAAAACAGCGTTTACCTGACGAATTCGAACACCGATTCACGCTGCTCAAGACCACCAGAAAACGGTTCTACCTATATAAACAAACTACCATTTCAAAGTCCTTTACTGTTGGAATGGTGCATTCAACCCAACCGTTTCTCTCAGTAAACGGTATCCCTTCAGCCGACCGCATCAATCTAATCTCTTTAACAGGTCGCATTGGCTTAAAGCGAATAGTTGTATTGTGAATAACCACAGGCTCGCGTAAGGAGCCCCCTATCTGACCTGTGTGATTGATCATGCCGATCCATTCAAATGCCTTGTTTCGATTCGCCATATGCGACATCTCTATTAATGGCGAACCATCCGTGATAATCGTTCTCTCGAATTTCAGAATATTTTGAAGTGCGCCTACAAAAAGCGCGCGGTGCATGTAATTACCTTTGAAATAATATTGAGTACCCAGTTGCCACGGAATAAAAACAGACTTGCCTTTGCCAAAAGTATTCGCAATGACACCCGGGACATCAGTTATGTCGTGCTGGCTAAAATAAGATTTCTCTGGTGGACCAAATTTTGTCTCCGGTACCAATCTCAGAAAACCCATTGCTTCCTTACCGCGTGGTTTACATTTTAAAAAATCAGAATACACCATCATGATTGTAAAATCCTTAAATTCCCTTTTACCCAAGGCATTTTTATCACTTTCGGATACTTTCAGGTAGGTTGACTTTGCTTGCGGAAAATTTTCATAAGCAGGCAACACCCCCAGCGCTTGCAGGCGAATATTATTTAGCGGCTTTCCTGATCCATCATTTATGGAGGTGGCACCAGTAGTTAAAATCCTTCCCCCGTTTCTAACATAGTTGTCGACGACTGAAATCAAGCGGTCGTCCATATTTCTTACATCCCCAAGAATAAGGACATCATATTACTCCAGATTTTTGGGAGTTCTCTCGGTTCCTGCTACAGAAGGCTCAATCACATCATAGGTAATATGTTCCTCTGTCAGTAATTTTATCATTCCTCTATATTCATCTCCCGGGCTCCTTATTAACCCGACCCTGCTAACTGATTGCAGATTAGTAAATAATTTTTCGTTGGATCTATGAAATCCGTAAAAATCATTCAGTGTGGGAATAAAAATCCGGTCTTCATAGTTGACAAGGGTACCGACGACAACAAAACCCATAGGAGCGCCATGGAGCATATTTTCAAGCATCCACACTTTAGCAAGATTAGGAGAAGTTCCGACGTGTCGGAATCCAATATCCTGAAAATAAATCAGCAGATTCCCCGGTGCGCGGTCCTTGTAAGAGCCAAGAATACGTTTCACATTATCGGTTGCGGAATAATTCCATTCATACTCCCTTGACAGCGAAGCGCTGGATTCACTGGCGATCATATCGACACCAGCATCCGCATATGTATTAATCATTAGTTTAGGGTTCAATTTTTTTATATGCTGACTAATTTCTTTAAATAATTTGTCCGTTGTTGAACTTTTGAAAGCATTATACTCTCTGAAGACCGGGTCACTCAAGTCCGCTTTTACTGGAAGGGTGTGACCCGATGAATCATAAAATCGTTTTTTGCAATTGTCACACTGGCAAATTCCATGATTCACGCCACTGTAATCGGAAGTGGTGTACCCTATCATGTTAAAAAAGATGCCATCGAGCGGGTAGGCATTAATGGCTTCTTTAAGGATCTCTTTTGAGTATTCCTGTTGATAGCCACCATTGACGCAGGTATGGACCTGACCATTGTAATTTACCTGCTGCCCGTTTGTTCCTACATAAAGCCATGCTAATTTTTTTGCAGCCATGGTTTCATTGAGTTTGCTGAAATCAAAACGCCCCACGACTTTAATTCCTCTATCATGAAGTTTCCTGACAAGTTCCCCAACCAGGTCGCCTTGCATAAACGGGTTCCGGAAATGATACGGTAGTTTTGTTGGATAATTCGCAACGATGCCACCAACATTTAAAAGCACCACACTGGCAGATGCCTCCACCATAGATTGAACATAGGCATCGGTATCCATAGTGGCATCCACCTCGCGAAGATTGGTTTGGACCAATCTATAGGGAGCGCGGTTCCACCATGAATCATCATAATGGCCAGGATCGATTGAGAGAATTTGGGGATGAGCAAGGATGGGGAATATTGTCAGTATGACAGTAAGGACGAAGATTAAATTTTTCATTGGGTAGTAATGAAGTGGCAGTAGTCAGTTCTTAGTAGTGCGTAAGTTTAGGGTTTGTGGATAGTGAGTTTAGCGAATGGAAGGATATTATTTTTTAAGACAGGCACCGATTCATGTTTCAGGCTCTCCATACTCATTTCGCCTTTTGTTTCAGGGGTCACACATTACGCAAAATCAATGGCAATAATCTCATGATCCCATATGTTCGGGATCTTCAGACTTACCACATCACCGCTCATTTTATATTCCGGTTTTTCTTCAGTCACCAGTAAATGAACAGCGGTTACCTTCGAGCCTT
>JBDSIM010000182.1:0-27843 GCA_039917935.1 Cyclobacteriaceae bacterium
ATATCCAAAAACACTTTCCGATTAAACCCTAAAATAAATGGTTTAAAAAAATGTATTGGCCATAAAGCGTGGTTTTAGAGGACCCTTACGAAGCCATTATTAATTATATATAATTGAATAAACGAAATTTGATGGTTTTCCAAATCACGTTTTTATAGGATTTTATGGTAAGATCTAAAATCTGTTTGGGCGGTTTTGGAACGGCGCGTGCCGCAGTGGAAAGGGGCCTTTCATTAAATAAAAATAACAATTTTAGCCGGAATTGGAAACCGAATTGTACAATTATTCAAGCTTAAACGAGGCAAACTAGTATTATGACAAGTTAATTACGCAACATAATATTTAGATAATTTTTTATCGGCATCTCTTCGTGTAAATGACCAGTGTATTTTTTTCTTTTCTTTATTGCGTTGCTTTGACCAACTGGTGATTTCTCTTTCAAGTACATCTGCATCGCCTATCCTTCTTGCCAGACACTCTCTGCCCATCATGTTGATCTCTATTTCAGCCATGTTCAGCCAGCTTTCACGCTTGGGGGTGTAGTAAAACTCTATCCTGTTTAAAATCAGATCAGATTTTTGCTTTGAAAAGGTTTCGTAAAATGAAGCCCTTAAATGAGTGTTTAGATTATCCAGTACCAGAAGCACTTTTTTTGCTAATGGATAGTCTTTTTCCAATAGCCTTTAATGAAATGAGCAAAATCATTCTTCCTCCTTTGAAGCGTAACCTTTATTCTTCGCTTTCCAGCAAGGGGTTCGACAGCTGCAAAAATATTACGGGTTCCCTGTCTGCGATACTCACCGTCATACTTAATTGGGCTTCCTGGCCTTAACGGTATGCTTGCTCTCACATCTTCTATGAGTTGCTTACTTTTTTCATCAACACAAACAACCGGATAATTCATATCATATGATCTGGCATACAAGCCCAATAATTTATACATCCTTTTTCTATACTCTGATGTAATCTCTGCAATGCACCACATTTTTTTTAACCACGGTTTACATTCGTTTTTTTTAGTATTAACCGAATTGTTTCCCGGTTAATACTCCCTAAACCCTTCTGTTGACTTAGTTTCTCTGTCAGTAGTTCCAAACTCCATCGTGCCCGGCCCGAGGGAGGATCACTACACGCCAATGCTATAACTTCTGCCTGCTGTTTAGCTCCATATTTTCTAGGCTGACCACCACGTTCCTTTTCTTGTAACGCCTTTTCCAGACCTTCTTCCAGATAACGCTTTCGCGTTCGCCACACCGTAGTGCGTTCTACTTCCAGAAAATCCACAATCTCTGCATCCTTCTTCCCTTTATGAAGCAACAAAAGAATATTGGCTCTGTCATACTCTCTTTGACTCCTTTTATCAGAACTTTTAAAATCCCGGAGAAATTCCAGCTCCGATCTCGTCAATTTAACCAGCTCGCGCTTCATAGGCATAATTTTAGCCAGGAAGGTACGAAAATTATACTGCAGGTACTGATGTTCAAACAGGCAAGAATGCTCCGCTTAGTGTATGGCAAGCTAAGGCTGTAAATACAGAAAACATGCTAAGAGGTCACGAGCTGATTTAGTCTTAACATTTTCATCAATAAGGATTGAGTAGTCGCCATCTGTACCGATAAAAAATTTAGTTTGACTTAAAGAAACAAATGGCACACATAGGGATAAGAGTATTAAGGAAAATCGCATTTTATTCAATAATTAATTTTTCATCAATGAGTGTCCATTCATTTCTTTCACCATTCCTTCGTACGTGAGTTGCTTTGTAAAAAAGTTCTTTTTTGTTTCCAACTATTTTAATAGTATATCTTAGTGTATCACTATTTTCAAAATCACTCTCATTAAATTGAGACTCAAAATACTTGGAACCACCAATTGAATCTATCAATATTTCGTTACCCATCAATTGGTCAAGTTTCGTGAATAAAAATGTAGGCTTGCGTGACATCCTATAGCGCCCGAACAAAAGAAGACCTACGGCCAACAACAAAATAATTATTAGCCACGCCAAAATATTAACCTTTTTCACTGCTCAGTGTAAACTTTAAGTTCTATTCCAATTATCGCTTTCAGCGAATATGTAACGCCGTTTTCTGCTTCAACGTTGTCGCACCGAAGTAGTCTTTTTCTTCAACAACATTTGAGTATCCCGGTCCAGTTTTGACAGAATATTTCTCCGTGGATTTATGATCGCTTGATAATATCTCTCCGAAAATCCTTTGTTACTGACCGAATTCGTAATTTAATCCGAAGTTCCTTGGCAAAAAGCTAGCTCCTGCTTTATTGACCATTTTTATGCCACTGGTTTTTTGCCCGTCTTCGGTATTTGCCTCATCTCTAAAAAATTGAACTCCTGCTTTTCCTCCGTCCTTGGTTGTGGCCTTTGCACTAAATATCTCAAAACTTAGTAAAGCGAGGTCTAGTTTTCCCAATTTTTCATTCGCTAACTGCCATCGCATCTGAATTTGTAGGTAACCGGACTCCTGAAAGCAGCGCGAGGCAGTTGAAACAATTTCAAAAAATGAATTTACTCTTGCTGGAGTTTTTCAATCAGTATTTAAAAAATAAAAAATCCAGGTTGCAAAACCATGCCGTAGTTAATTAAATCAAAATTCTACAGATGAGAGGAGCAGTGGTCTTCAAGTCTCTTTACATTTCCTTTGGGCTGCTTTGCATTGATCAGCATTCAATCGCCGATCTTTCTTATTCATCCCGCAAAGGTCCAACCGATTGACCACAAATTAATAAAACCACTAAGCGTAAATCTCACACAATTCTCCAGTGCTGTCAGCAAATTCTGACAGCCGCATATCCATCACGTGGGCCATGGATAAATAAAGGTTGGATAAGGGGGTTTCTTTTTTGAACTGCAGGTTCTGACCTGTTTTCAAAGCCCCGCCGCCTTTGCCGCCCACCACCACCGGAAGGTTGTAGGGAGAGTGAGCGTTGCCGTCGCGCAGCCCAGAGCAAAACATGACGATGGAATTATCGAGCAAGTTGCCATCTCCATCCGGAATACACTTAAGCTTCTCCAGGAAATAGGCGTACTGAGCGACATAAAATTCATTTATTTTCCGGTACTCTTCCAAAGCACTCGCATGGTTCTGGTGGTGAGATATCTGGTGATGGCTGCCCTGCACTCCGGGCAAAAACGAAAAATTGCGCCCGCTCGCCGCGTTGCCGAACATGAACGTCGACACCCGGGTGGCATCACTCCAGAAAGCAAGCGCCATAATATCGAGCATCTGCCGCATTTTCTCGGTTACATCTACGCCGACAAATTGCTCCTTGAATTCATCGATACGAAGGTTCAGTCCTACCAGCTCCTTTTTAATTTCGGGGCTGATGTTTTGTTCGAATGATTTGAGTTTCTCCTCGTTATCAATCCGCTTCTCCAGGGATCTGATTGACTCCAGGTATTCCTCCAATTTATCCTGGTCAGAACGACCTAACTTTCTCTGCAGGTCATTGGCATCATCCTTCACCAGGTCTAACACACTGCTCTTCCACTTTTGATCTCGCTTTTTCGCATCCGGTAAGACACGACCGAACAACCTGTCGAATGCCATTCGCGGATCTATCTCACGCGTGCAGGGTTGTGTAGGAGTTTTCCAGGATATGCTTGCAGCATAGAGACGTGTAAATCCTGTTGCGCCACAAATGCCGGAGTTAACACGCTCCATCCCATATTGTAGTGAGTCAAAAAGGGTGTCCTGACCCTTCTGTTGAGCAACAAGCTGATCAAAGGAGATACCCCCACTATTAATGTTGTCTCCGAGGGTTTTTAATATGGGCTTGCAAGTCATAATGTTTGCCGTCTTGGCAAAGTGACCTTCTGCACCAGGAAAAATTGAGCCCTTGTTCATCAACTCGTTCAACACCATAATATCCTGTTTCACGTTGGCTAAGGGCTGTAACGTTTTCGAAAGCTCGAAATGTTCGCCAAAACGTGTAGGGGTCCAGTGGTCTTTGTTTACTCCGTTGGGCATGTAGAGACATGCAAACCTCACCGGTCTTTTGCCCATGTTGTACGAACTCATTCCAGGCGGAACCATGGCCTGCAAAAAAGGGAGGGCGATGCTGGCGCCAAGTCCTTTCAACATTCGTCTACGGGAAATATGCCATTTGCTGTTGCTCATATTGTGATTTTTTTCCTGCTAATTATTGGCTACTAATTTTTCTCCTTTGTCATTCACCTTGTAACGAAACGCGTCGAGGTTCACCAGCGCGATGATAAATTTTTCAGTGTCGAATCGGTTTTCTTTTAAGTTTTTTATCAGGCTCTGGATGTACAGTTCATCCACAAAACCCACGTTGCGGCCAGTGGCGTAAACAAACATTTTCTCAGAAAGAGTGCGGGCAAACTCGTCCTCTTTCGTCAGCAGAATTTTCTTCAGCTCCGAGGGCCCTCTGAACACTTCACCGCTGGGCATAGTATCCCAGGCTACGATGGGTTTTTCGCCGTAACTATTTCGCCAACGGCCTACCGGGTCAAAATTTTCAAGACCGAGTCCGATCGGATCCATTTTTTCGTGGCAGTTTGCGCAGGTCGGATTGGCACGGTGCACGGCGAGAAGATCCCTTATGCTGGCATTTTTATTCGTAGAGGCTTCCTCAGGGAGCTCTCCGGCATCGGGTGGCGGAGGCGGAGGCGGGGTTCCCAGAATTTCCTCCAGCACCCACTTTCCTCGTAACACCGGACTGGTTCGCAGCGGCATCGACGTGGTGGCTAAGACACTTCCCATACCTAAAATCCCGCCGCGGTTTCGGTCCTTTAGCGTCACCTTCCGCATACGCTCGCCCTGCACTCCATCAATCCCATAATGGCAGGCGAGTTCTTCATTCAGGAAAGTATAGTCACTGTCGATAAGGTCCAGAAAATTCCTGCTCCCAGTCAGGACGTGATAAAAATACTCTACCATCTCCTGGTACATCGTATTTCTCAGCGTCGGAGTCATTTCCGGAAATCGCTCAGGGTCAACCGGATTATTTTCGCGAAAACGGCTAATGCCAAACCACTGCGTAACAAAACTCTCCGCAAAGTTTTTAGCCTTTGGATCTTTCAACATTCGCTTTACCTGGCTGGTCAGTACATCTGGATCCTGAAGGTCATCGCGATAAGCGGCTTCAAACAATTCCTTGTCCGGCAGAGTGGTCCACAAAAAATATGACAGGCGCGTGGCAAGTTCAAAATTGCTGAGGGGGTATGGGTGATCTACAGGCACAGGCAACTCCTCCTCATATCGATACAAAAAGTTAGGTGATACCAGCACAGCTTTCATGGCTTCCTTGATGGCCTCGTCATAGCGGTCCCTGGAATCGCTGCCCTCGTAAACCGTACGGAACAATATTAGAAGTTTGTCCTTTTCCTCGGGCTCCAGAAAACGTCGGTAAGCACGGCTTGCAAAAGGCACGATCACTTCCGTTGCCGCTTTTACAGCTCCTTCAGAGGGATCAACCTTTGTAAAGATGTTTGCAAACCAGTTGCTGATCCGGCGCCAGAATGACGGGTTATATCTCTGGGGCACCACTTTACGCCACAGGCCTTGATTGGCGTGAGCCTCGTCCAGGATCTCCTCCGCGGCGTCATAGTATCGCTCCATTTTGAGCGGTGTTAGAAACATGGTGCTGGCGAAATTGTCGAACCCAGCCCCTCCGGATCCATCAGTCGGAAATTTTCCCGGCGCATCATACGCCACTCCAACCAGATTGAAAATCGAGTATTGATATTCGGTGTGACTCAGCCGGCGCATGGTTACCCGCCCGGGGTTGTTGGCGTTTAGTGAAGCGTAAAGAATTTTGTTGATGGCTTTGACAAGGGTTTCGTTCTCCTCCAATGTCAACCGAGACTCCCCACGGGGAGGCATTTCTCCCCGCTGAATTTGTTTTACCACATTCATCCACACTTTCCCATCCCTCACGATCAGCGCTTTGGTGTCGTTGATACCCATGAAGATATTTTTGAGGCTGATACCCGCTGACCGTTTCGTATCGTGGTGACACGGAAAGCAATGCTGCTCCAGAATGGGCCGGATCTTTTTAATCACATCATCCTCCGGGTCCTGTGCCAGAATTGGAAAACCCATCAGGGTAAAAGCCAGTAAGAGGATTTCGGACCTTCTATACATGCATTAAAATTAGAATATAATCCAAAAAAGATAGGCAATATTTATTCATTATTCAAACCGCAATATTTGTTGTCCCCAGCCGAAAGCGATTCAATCCGTTAAAAGAATTTATATTGAATTTAAAATGTCGTGTTTAAGATCTCGAACCGTTTCTCCACCTTACATCAGGCCCTCGCAACCGCATGTGTAAATAATCTTCACAGTTTAGAAAGAATTTCGCCAGGGGGGCGGGCGTGCTTTCCCGTGGAACGCTAAAACTGAATTCATCTATGGCGCCAAATCCAATGGCTGCAAGAGAAGTCTTCCGATTGAATTTATGGGTTACCTTGAATTGAAAATCCCAGTAGTTTGGTCGAATGGGTAAGTCGATAAGTTCAAAAAACAACTGAAGATACGACCGGCGGGCGGATGCAAGAAACGTTGTTTTCGGCGAAATTGGACCGTCAAACGTCGTCGCTAGTTCCGTCCCGCTTAACCGTACGTTTCCCTGAACGCGCTCCTTGTTGCCCTCGCGTTGTGTAAACTGAAACACGGAGGAAAGCGGATTATCATAACGCGCCTGGAACGCGCTGCTGCTAAGCGTGACATCTTCAATAAACGATACATTAAGAATACCTTGAGGACCGCCGGAACTTCCCTGTGTAGTAAAGTGATTGATCACCGGGATTTCAATTCCATCCAGGTAATAAACATTTTCATTAGGCGCTCCACCGCGGATAATAATATCGTTCCGGACTCCGCCCACGCTGGTGCTCACACCCGGAAGGGTTTGAATAACACGGGATATATCAAAATTTCCGCCGGGATTGCTTTTGATTTCTTCTGTTGTCAAACTCTGGATGGATAATGGGGTTTCAACCGTTGCCACCACTGCAGAAGGTCCGGCTTTCACGACAACTTCATTCAGTGTGATTGATTCTTCACGAAGCTCAAAATTCGTGATGGCCGTATTTCCTGAAGTGACTACCACGTTAAATTTCCTTAACTCCTGGCAACCTACATAAGTGGCTTTCAAAGTAAAACTTCCCGTCGGCGATGTGAGTTTGAAATAGCCGTTTTCATCGGAAATCGTTGCGAGAAGGGGTGTTAAGCCTTCGACAATAATAGAAACCCCAGGCAACGGAGTTTGGGTAGCCTGATCTTTAACGACCCCCGTTACCGTCCCATTTTGCGCGAAAACCCCTGTAACCAATCCTGTGGCCAACAAAAGAAGTAGCATGTGTCTCATGTTTCAAAACTATACGATTATAATGTAAACATAGTAACAGCACAAATATTAAAATGTTTTCGTTTTATTATAGTTTTATTTTTAGTTCATTTGCAAACGGATGAGATCCAAAAAACGGAATGAAATGGGTGATAAGCCTGATACGGATTCGATTATACCGTTGATCAGCGAGTGGGAATCGTTTAAGCGAGAGATGCCCAGGGGTGATCTCCATCAATTTGCGCAATGGCTGTTAATGAAAGGCAAAGCCGAGCCGGAAATCTGTCAAAGACCAGACTTCCATGATCCTGTATTGATGGGTATGAAATTGAAAGGAGATTATCCGAACATTCCCACAGCCTCTGGTCTTACCGGATACATCGTGGTCAGGCTTTTTAAAGCCCTTCGGTTTTATTTTAAGCCTGTATTGCAAAAACACGGATTGAGTAGTATTGACGAACTATTTTTTCTGGCGACGCTGGCGTGGAAAAAAGAATTAAGCAAAAAATCACTTTGTCAAATCAACATGGCGGACATCCCTACCGGGATGGATGTGATAAAAAGGCTTTTGAATCAGGGACTGCTCAGTGAAAAAGAGAACCGTCAGGATAAGCGCGAAAAACTATTGGCCCTAACGAAAACCGGGTGGAATAGAATATCTAATGTGTTTAGTGCTGATGATGAAATGCAGGATGTCATGGCGAATCTGAAAAATGAAGAAAGAAAAGTATTATTGAAATTTCTGGATAGGTTAAATCATTTCCATACGGCTATTTATCACCAAAAGACTACCTGATTCTTAAACAAATCTGTCTCGCGGGGTAATTGACTGATTTAGTTTCCTGAACAACTATTCCAGGAAACCATAAAGGTATAAGATAGGTTTTAAAACTTGTGTAAACGGAAAAAGCCGCCAAATATTTTTTTCGCTTGAACGATAGAAGAGATGAAAAAAAGTCAGACCCTTCATTGCATAAGATTATGCGTCTTCAGGGTGTCGACACGGCCTTACAGCCGCAGACGTAGCAACCTAGGATTATTAGCTTTTATTAAGGAGCATTTACAGATTATTCCAGCGTCGGACATTCGATTAATCCGTATCGAACAAAAAGCTTTTTTAAAATGCCGAGAGCAGAAGTGCAAGTATTGAATTAATTTTTTCGTCAACAAGGATAAGTTCTGCATCAAAGGTTGATCTCTACTCAATAACTATTTTTCTAAAAACGACCTTCGAAGATGTCTCAATTTTTAGACAATAGATCCCTGGTGGGGAATTCACCTCAAATTGAATGAGTGATCTGGATTGGTCAGGTAAAGTATCAAATACTTTAATTCCTTTTAAATCCCATACTTCAATTTTGATAATCGTTTCATCGATCGAAACATGGATAGTACCCTTCGATGGATTGGGATATACCGCAAGCCCATCATCAACTTCATCATTCACCCCAGTAACCGAATTATACCACAATGAAATTAGGGACTTAATTTCCTCTGGCGACAAACTCTTGTCGTATATTCTAACTTCGTCGACACTTCCTTTTAAAGAATAATTAGTGGTGCCAGTATCTTTTCTTCCAAACGTGAGGGCTTTGGTGGTAAGTAACATCGGTCCGTTGTTGGAACTAAAAGTGTCCAACAGGCGATCAACATAAAGTTCCATGCTGTAACCGGAGTATACCACCGTAAAATGATAATAGTGATTGAGTGCAAGCGGGAAAGAACTGTCGAGGTTTTTCGTTCCAGTAGAGGTTTTAATCGTCCAACGAAGCTTTTTTTCAGGGGTCACTGAAACTTTCCATCGCTCTTCCCAGCTACCATGTGAAAGTATAAAAGACTCCGCGCTAACAGCATCAAGCCTTACCCAAAAAGCGAGCGTTATCTCATCCTGAAAATTCAGGGTGGTTTCGTTCGGCACAAAAATAATATCACTGCCGGAAGCAAACCGGTACGCTTTGTCTGATTCACCGCGCGCGTCAAGGTCAGGTAGCGCACCCTCCCGTGTGGCGTGATGACCATTTCCACTATAATCCAGCACGTCTCCATCCATGGGATAATATGCCCAGGGTTTTTTTACGTCCGTGTAGCGACCCTTCACCAAAATATTTATTTGTGATGACGATTTTAATCCGTCTTCATTCGTAACCTCACAGGAAAGTGAGTACAAACCTTCATCTTCTGGAAGCATCCACACCAGCAAAGAATCATTCTGCTGAATCAGTGACCCTCCTGGCAATGTCCATGTATACTGGAGTACATTTCCAGCATTGGCAATAACACGACATATGACCGATGCAGCTGTTCCTGAATAATACCACAACGAATCCGTGGTAAGACCCAGGATTTTCGGGGGTTTCGGAATATTTTCTACAACACGAAATACAAGACTATCGCGTGAAGATGAAACACCCGAGGTAATATTAAGCTTCACAGTATACATTCCTGCTGCTTCCGGGACAATCCATGTAAAATTCGGATCCATGGAGGAAGCCGTTAAGAATCCATTAACGTACCAGTTGTACGTTATAGGTCCTGTTTCGTTTTCAATGGCACTGTATATAATCACCGGTTCTTTAAATTCCACCAGTGTATCCAATGTTCCAAGAGATTTAATTCGCAATTTCCCGTCAAACTGATATCCGTGATTATAGTCAACAACTTTGTGTCCGGCGTATAATTTTCCCTCCCTTTCATCTAAGTAGGTCCCTGATGGAATGAGAACCAACATCATTACTTCCGCTGGCATGACTTCAATCAAAGCACTTCCTGTAATGGCAGTTTGGATAACAGTTTCGGAAATCGCATTGTAAATATCCATATCGGCCGAACCCAACGGAAGGGTTATTTGCTTCACATCAGCATGAGGGTTATATACAAGAAATGAGGAAAAATCATTTTCTCCAAAGAAATCGGTTTTGTTAATATCCAGTTTTAAAATTCCTTCCACATCCGTGGATTCAATAATAGCGCCAAGGTATCCAACGTGAGACGAACCATATAGACCCAGATTGGTTTGCGCCCAGCCATTCCTTTTTGCATCACCCGTTCCATACAATTTTGTTCCATTCCAGTTTTCTTTTAATGCTTCATAGGCAATGAGCGATTGAGGATCATACTGTGTGCTCCAGGAATAATCATCCTGATCTGATTGCGGCAAAAATTGTGGATAATATAACCTGCTGGCATTTGCCAGGTTTAATGTCCATTTGGCAATATCGCGAGCGAACCGTTTGTCGTATTTCACCATAGGCACTAATGCAGCAGCCTGTTGAAACCCATTCATGGCGAAAGCATAATCGTTCCCTGCATCATTCGCTTCTCCGATCAGACCGGAAACATCTGAACCATTCCATTTGCCCGCGATCACTCCCCAGCCTCTGAGCGAGCCGCGGTCAAAACACCAATTCACGATTTTTTCCAGGTCATAATGCGTTCCCAGTTCGGCATTCATTTTTGAGGCAATAAATGCTCCGTAAGGTAATTGAAGCTCATACGAAGGATTGGAATTGAGGTTGGATAAAAAATCCATCGACAGTTGAGCGCCTGTTAAATATTTTTTAACACCGGTATGAAGCCATGCATGATACAAAAGCCAGGCTATGGTTCCTGCAGCTTCAGGTTCAATAACGCCAGTAGTGTTTGGTGTCATACTGGCGAGTTTCCATGCTCTGTAATTCATCTCAGGAATTTTCCAGGGAGTTGTTGATCCGCCCATTGCATAGACAGCTTCGAGCCATCGGTCTGCAATGCTAATAAACTGCCCTTCAAATTCCGTAATATCCGGATATTGAGAATACAACTGATAAAAAAAAATGTTAGGCATAAGGTCATACCACCAGTCTGAACCACTGGTTGCAGTATAACCATTGAGGTACACGTTCTGGCCATTCGCAAGATTAAAAAATTCCTTGCTTTTTATTGTCCAGTTTACACCGTTCTGGTTTGACTTGTCGATTCCCACCAGTGTTGCGCCAACGAGCGCGGGAATGATATTGATGGCTTCCGCCTGATTGCCACTGCTGGTGGATCCAACGTATGTGTCAAGTAAAATTGGCTGAAGCCCTGGATAATTGATTCCATTTGTTTTAAGGCTTATGAGCGGAAGATAATTACCAGTGGCGTTTGCTGAAAAAATAAATCCATCATATTGTGTTGCCACTGCCTTCCAGTCTCGCATCAAATAAGGTGAAGGTAAATCAGGCATTTCTGCGACACGGGGTATACTGAGCTGAATAGTTTGGGCCAAAGTCAAAAATGTTAACCCAGGTACAAAAATAAAAAACAGGACCAATAATCTGAATAAGGATTTTCTTAATGATTTCTCTTTCATCTTCCCCTTTTGGTTACAAACAATTAAAGTAAAAGAAAAAGGAATAGCGAGTTCACTATTCCTTTTCCATTATTGTCCACGCACTGACCAACCTTGAGATAAATTCTTAAGGTTTTTCAATATCGTAAATGCTCGTAACCTGTGAGGCAGTAAGAACTGATTTGTAAATCCTGACTTCGTCAAGAGCGCCAATGTAAAAACCTCCCCAGTTTACATAATTTGGAGACCCATCAACAGTGGAGTAACCGGTTGAAGGTAAATCCTGGCCGAAGACGAGATTGACAGGTGCTGAAGATTGAGAAATCGCTGTTCCGGGGGTATTATCCCAATCTTTTACCATTACGCCATCCAGATAAAACATCATATGACCACCGCCAAAGGTTACTACGATGTGCCACCACTTACCTTGAGTTACCAAAGGACTGGCATTGTCACGATCATGATAGGCGGGATCTACCACACCGGTGACGTTAGCTTTTACTGTAAAAAACGCTTTGGGCGAATCCTGAAATTGGAATTTGTATCCGTTCCACCGATTCATTGATACCATATACTGGTTATTGATAACAGGTGAGTTAACATCCGCCTTTGCCCACAGCGAAATTGACATGATGGTGGGGTTGAGCGCAGTATTGTAAGGAATTTCAACATTGCTTCCCTTGTTAAACTGAAGGGCTTTATTTGCGTTTCCATAACGGTCGGCAGCCATAGCAAGCGTTCCAGCTCCCCAATAGGCGTGACCAGCTTTAATGGTGCCATTGAAATTATTACCTGAATAATCTTTAACACTGGTCCCCACCGCTGCGGTTGTCAATTCATCAAAAGTCCATTGGCCTACTAAATTCGTTGGATCGATGGGAATTACCTTTTTACTCTCATATTCTGCAACGGCCGCGGCAAGCGCAACGGTGGCATTGGTAATCATTGCTTGTGTGGAAGCAGGATTATCCACAACGGCCTTCGCTTCAGCTACTGCGTCCATTAAAGGTTCCTTGGAACCTTTGAGGTAATTTCCCGTTGCAACACCTTCATTTGTTGTCGCAATCAATACATCGACTGCTGTGATAGCCGAAACCAAATCGGTTTTAACTACGGGAGGCGCGCCCTCATCCTTGGAGCATGAGGCGAATAGCCCCGCACTCAGCACCGCCGTGGCCATAAAAATAAATTTTACTGATCTTGTTTTCATAATTTTTCTGTTTTAAATAGTAATTGAGTTTATTTATTGATTGAGGGATTCGTATCCAATTCAGACTGTGGTATGAGAAATCGCTGATGTCGTTCGTAAATGAAACCAGTTCCGGAAAGTGCGGCTTCAGCGCTTTGCTTCCCGTATCGCATCAGGTCAAAAAACCTGTGAAACTCAAACCCTAATTCAACCCGGCGTTCATGACGGATAGCAATACGCACTGTTTGTTGATCAGATGAAATAATGTCTGGTAAGAGATCCATGGGTACGGCCCCGAAGCCTATAAGATCCGCATCATACAGGTAGCTTTCTCTGGCTCTTTTTCGCACAGCATTTAACGGAACCACCGCCTCCCCCATTCGATTGAGTTCATTCAATGCCTCCGCTTTCATCAGCAGGATATCAGCATAACGGAGATAAACATAGTTCAGACTTGCATCCCCTACAATCGGCTCTTCATTCAGGGGTTGTACGTGTTTTTTCTGAAGATATCCCGTCGGTGACCATGCAGGATCAAAGTCTTCGCCATTTACCCATTTTTGTCCCGAGCGGCCTACCGTATAGTCGAGACGCGGATCAAAAACATCTGCAGGAGTTTTTTCGAATTCGTTGATAAAATTTTGTAACGGAACATTAAAGTAGTATCCGTTGTCTTTCGGAGGAGCAAAATATTGATTCAAATGGCTCCCTAACTTTGGCAATTGATTGCTGAGATGTTGTATTTCAAAGATAGATTCGCTGTTTCCCTGGGTTGAGTCAATAAAATTATTTTTATAAACAGGTTGCATCGTATATACTCCCAACGCTTCCAATAAAGTGATGGCTGACAGAACTTCCTCCCATTTTTGCTGATACAAAAAAACTTTGGCAAGCATTCCTGAGGCAGCTCCGCTGGTTGCTCTGCCTGCATCCGTTCCCGTATAGGAGAGAGGCAAAACATCACGCGCTTGCTTAAGATCTTCTTCAATCTGCCAATAAGTACTGGTAACAGAAGATTTTGGCTTGTTGATCTCATCCGGATTTAAGGGAGGATTTAATTTCAAAGGGACTTCACCAAAAATATTAACGAGGTTAAAGTAAAACCAGGCGCGCAAAAATTTAGCTTCACCCAGTATCCGCGCTTTCAGTTCTTCATCCATGGTTATGTTTGGTACATAATAGAGAAGGTAATTTGCGCGCGAGATTCCTTCATAATAATGTTTCCAAATATTCTCCAGAGCGCCATTGTTGGCGGAGTAACTGAATTCATCAACAAATTGAATGTCACTCTGATCCCCTGCCAAACCGCCTTTGATCGCGTCATCAGAAGCGACATCCCCGAAGACCCACAAATCATTATCCGTGGAAACAAATGATGCCGAGTTGTACACTCCTGTTATGGCGAGCAACGCATGCGCTTCAGTTTTATAAAAGGTTGAATTCGAGTATGTACCCTGCAAGTCCTCGGTTAAAAAATCGGAACAACCACTGATGGCCAGAACAAACAGTGTGAGTATAACTTTATACATGTTCTTCATAATGTTACCGTTAAAATGTAAGGTTTACTCCAAGGTTGTAAGATTTGGCTGCAGGGTAGGTACCCCAGTCTAAACCAGCAGAGCTATCGCCCTGGCCATGAGCGTTGTCACTGACCGTCATCTCGGGGTCAAGGCCCTGGTATTTTGTAAAAGTTAATAGGTTGGTTCCTGACAAATAAATGCGGACGGCCGCAAAACCTAATTTTTGAATTGTGGATTTAGGAATTGTATATCCTATTTGAAGATTCTTCAGCCGGGTGTAAGATCCATCTTCCAAAAACCTTGTTGAATATTTAGTATTATTTCCGGATGCATCCCACGAAGCCCGGGGAAAATTGTCAGAAGTTCCTGGTCCAGTCCAGTGGTTATCAAAATAGCGTTGCGTAACGTTAAAGGGGCGGTAGAATCCTTCGATGTCGCGATTCAGCACTGAAAATATTTTTTGGCCGTATGCGCCCTGGAAAAAAACAGAAAGGTCTACATTATGATAACTGATCTGAATGTTTAATCCAGCGGTAATTTTGGGTATGGGGCTTCCGGAATGTGTTCGATCTTGCCCATCGATCAATCCATCCCCATTCTGATCCTTGAACTTCACATCACCGGGTTGAATGCCATTGCCCTGAAACGCACTCGTGAAAATATCGGTGGAATTCTGAAAGATGCCTGTCATTTCATAGAGATAAAATGAACCGATGGAATATCCGGCTTCTGTTCGGGTAATCCTGTCTGAACCGATGGCCCCTCCCGCAATGGGTGCGTTAACTTCCAGAACTTCATTGTGAAGAGTAGCCCCATTTGCACTGAGAGAATAATGGAAGCTTCCCAGAGAATTTGAGTAGTTAAGTGCCAGTTCAATACCACGGTTTACAATTTTTCCATTATTGACCCAAGGCGACTGAGCTTCACCAGCAGAGGAAGCAATCGGCTGGCGCACAAGCAAATCAGAAGTGATCTTGCTAAAATAGTCAATGGACGCAGAAAATTTACCATCCCACATTTCAAGATCCATACCAACATTCAACTGCTTACTGGTTTCCCACTTCACTTTGCTGTTGCCTAAACCGGAGACAGCATATCCGGTGGATTTGGAATCCCCGAAAGGGTAATTATATCCCGAGTTAATTATATCAGTGAATGGATAATCGCCAATCTCCTGGTTTCCGATTGACCCATAGCCTGACCGTAGTAATAACCGGTCTATCGATTTGGAGTTTATGAGAAATGATTCTTTGTCAATTCGCCACCCTATTGATGCGGCATAAAAAGTTCCCCAACGGTTTTCAGTACCAAACCTTGACGACCCATCTCTTCTCAGAGTAGCCGACAGTAGGTATTTTTCATGAAAATCATAATTGACCCTTCCAAAATGGGAGAGCAATGCGTTTCCACCGGTACTTTCACGATTCGTTTTTTGTCCAAGCCCATTGCCGAGATAAACTAAATTTGTTGTCTGGTCAGGAAAACTTTTTTCGGTAGCGTTAACTTCATAAGCGCTAACCTTGATTGCTTCGGTGCCCAATAAAAAAATGAAATTGTGATGATTGACTGACTTATTATAAGTTGCAAAGTTACTGAATGTCAACGCCTGGTAACGGGCATCACTTACATCAAGCTGATTCGGATTATTGATCCTGTTGCCGGACCCCCAGTTGCGATCAAATCGCCTTTGGTTGGCGCTGGTAAAATCAACACCGATATTCGAAGTAAATTTAAAATTCTGAAATGGTGAAATCTCTACAAAAAACTTTCCAAACAATCGGTTGCTGATATTTTCATTGTTGTTGTTGGCAAGCATCCCGACAGGACTATATCCGTCGCCAAAGAGATCATACCGCTCGGGTTTATCAGTATACTCACCATTTGAATCATAAACGGGAATAGCCGGAGTCCTGAAAAATGCATACCGGATCACACTGCCTCCGTTTCCGCCAGCACCATCTCCTGAACTTCCAATAAGGTCGGTTGTTGCTTTTGTTAAATTTAAGTTGACACCTGCCTTTAACCATTTTTTGACTTCTGTGTCAATGTTAATCCGGCTGCTGAGGCGGTTGTAACTACTATTTTTGATAATACCCTCCTGATCAAAATAATTTCCGGAAAGAAAATATCTTGTTTTTGCATCGCCGCCACTGATTGACAGGCTATGTGATTGCAGAATTCCATCCCTTAATATGGCATCAACATAGTCGACATCCGAAAGTGTTTCCCGTATATCTTCTGTAATCAGCGGACGATACAGTAAGGGGTTTTTAAAAGCGTTATCATTCGCAGCAGCTTCGTTGTAGATGGTAACGTAATCATTTGTATTGGTCATACCAATCCTGCGACTGGGAGATTGAACACCCACCTGCGTACTCATCTGAATTTTTGGTGTGTTCCCTCCTCCGGATTTAGTCGTTACGATTACCACACCGTTGGCAGCACGTGATCCATATACCGCCGTAGCACCTGCATCTTTTAATACAGTAATACTCGCGATATCTTGTGCCGACAACGAATTAATGTCCAGGGTTGGAATTCCATCGACAACATATAAGGGGTTGTTGCTGCTGTTAATCGACCCAGCGCCCCGTATGCGGACCGTTACCCCTTCACCGGGAGCACCCGTATTTTGTGTCACGACAACTCCGGGCGCTCTGCCCTGCAATGCCTGATCGATTCCAGCTACAGGTAGTTTACTGATGAGGTCTTCACTTAATGTATTAACAGCACCCGTTATTTTTCCTTTTTCCTGAACGGTGTAACCAGTAACAACAATTTCTGTTAATTGAGTAGCATCTTCAGACAGAATAATTTGAATTGAATTGCTTTCCCCTATCGACACCTCCTGTGTAACGTATCCGATAAAAGAGATTAACAATACAGAATTTCTGAGTCTGTCATCCATCGGAAGACTGAAAGCTCCATCCACATCCGCAGTGGTACCTGACGTAGTATTTTTAATGAGGATACTCGCTCCTGTAAGGGGTTCGCCGGTCGCACTTTTCACTGTACCAGTTATTATAGCCTGGGCTTGTACGCCGAAGCTTACAATGAACGTACCCAGGAATAGCAAGTAATATATTGTTCTTTTTTTCATGGCATTGATCTTAACGGACGAATTTTGCGTATGCCAATATTTTTTTCTATCATATATTAATCATTTCTGATCTTAATTTTACTGCCGGAAGAGAAGCACCAAAAGAAGCCGGGAGGATTTTGCGTCAAAACAACCATCATTGCCCGCATCGCGCACGCGATATTCATTTGTCAGGGCATCATAGTGATCACTGTAGTGGGGCTCGCTTTCACTTCTTGCCGCGTAGGCAAAGGGGTTTTGTTTAAAGCTTTTAGCTAATTCAATGATGGCTTTTTATTCATGAAGCTGAAATATACGCCAATTAGTCCAAAAGATTTTTCTTACTTGAACATCAGCTATATGTACCTCCAGGATTCCGGACGGGGACAGGTTAAGGCGAAGTGCAGAATTTTGGCCACTGAACTGAAGCATGAGCGCAAATGGGTAGATAATACGATACGGCTATAGAAAGCTGCGGATCTTATTAAAGGTACATAAAGCAATCTGAGGCATTCCAGGAAGCCGGTTTAACAGTCTGTCATTGTCTTGAAATCACCAGGTTTCAGGCGGAGCGTAAGCATGTTTATGCGGAAGGACTATGCCCGATTATTCCCTTGAAACTTGCTGATGGGAATAACAACACATGTTTGTGTTTATTAATTTTTTGACCAACTTGGAAAATAATGTTCCTGAGCTGTACACCCGGTTCAATCAGATATCTATAGAAAAAGCAGAACTGGTTACATACACTCCCGAAAGCGAAAAAGCATTTTTGGTCAGCGGCGTAGACCGGAAACGAAAAATCATCGAGGTTATCACCTACCATAAAGGAAAAGTAAGGCATGAAATTTATCCCGGATCCCAGAATGGCAGAGAGCACAATTATCCAGTTTTTGTTGCCTGCTTAATCCCGCGGGTAACCTGGTTTTAGCATTGATGGGTGCGCCATGTTGCGCAAAGTCAGGAAAGATTTCAAACATTAAAATATTTTCCAGTATTTGTACTCAGGATAATCTGGAAGAAGGCGTTTCTTCCTTCTATGCTGAATTGAAAAGGGTTGAGCTACTGCTGACGTTACTGGAAGGTGGACAAACTATATTTTTCCTTTTAGATGAGATGTTTAAAGGTACTAATTCGAAAGACCGTCATCGAGGAGGGTTTTCGTTGATCAAGCAATTAAAAGAGATGAAGGCGTTCGGAATTATTTCAACACACGATTTAGAACTCGCTCATTTAGCCGGTAAGCATATGATTGTTACCAACTACAGTTTTAATAGTAGAATTCAAGAGGGTGACATGATTTTTAATTATGAATTAACCGACGGATTGCGCAACGATTTCAATGCCAGCGAACTTATGAAGAAGAGTGGCATAAAAATTCTGTCTCACATTGATGAGAAGTGATCATCGAATGATTTAGACTGACGGTACAATAATGCTGAATTTTGGTTTTTTGCATGTTCAACGCTGAATTATGATACCATCAGTGCCGAATTGTTTATTCTACATTCAAGATCGAGGTCTCACCCACTGCCGTCTTTGTTATTAAAAAACTCATCGATGTTTTTAGATTAGTTGGGATATGTGGACAATAACTTGTAAAAAATATTATGCTAATAGAGTTTTGATGGTAAACGTGACCTGATAAATCGTTCACGTTTCTTATTGAAATTTTAATTTAATAAAACGAGGACGATAAAGATTTGGACTCGCTTTAAGTTCGTTCGTAAAGTCAAAGGCATTTACATTGTAACTTATCAGTAATTGACCAGGAGCCGATAAGTTTGGATGGGCTTTTGCATTGTAAGTAATATAATTCTTTATCTGACTTTCCTTGCAGTCCCATAATTTTATAACAGGTCCAAAAGGTCCGTGTGGACCATCCCCTAAACGCAATCCTACTGTTGGACCCATTCCTTCCGATTGGAATACAAGGGCATATCTGCCATCGTCAAGAGCAGAAACACTTAATTCATTGGAAACTCCATTCGTGACAGAAACAACCTGTTGCATATCCTTATTCCATTCTTTACCATCCCAGAACCGCCATGCACTGAAGTTTTCAAAATCCTCAGGAAAAACTCTGGCGACGATTAGATTCTTTTCTTTGCCCCTGGCACCATATACATAAACGTATCCATCTGGATCAGGAGCACCAGCTTTTTTTGTATTCACAAATATGCCGGCTCCGAATCCCCCATTTTCAAAGCGAAGGGGTGTTACAATCTGACGCTGCGCTTTGAACGGAGGCCGGCTTCCGGAAGGTAATGCAATCAGATCAGTACTCATTTCTTTGAATGACCAGGCCTCGGTGCTATCAAGGTTCCTCATTCTGTATGCAAAAATGTAAGTCGTGTTATCTAGTTCTGTATTTAGGAAGCCATCCCCTAACCAATAATAATCTCCTTTTTGCGTTCCGGTTGTCATTGGAATAAATAATGCTTTTGGTTTGCCTGCCTCATTCCGATCCCAATGAAAACTAAGCTTATCTCTTTTTGGCTGATTACCTTTCAGATACGCCACTGTATTATTAACCATAACAGAACCAGGCTGCAAAGTGCTATCTGAAATCTCCCCTATCATTGTGTCACTGAATATCAACAACGTTTCAGTATCCGGATCTGCAGTTTTACTATCCTTTCCATTTAGTGGTATTGCAAAAATGCCATCTCCCCCAAACCAGCCTGAGTGCCTGTTAAACAGTGCGGTCCATTCCGGAGCATCTTCTACCGTAAATTTCAGGTTCTCTAAATCTTTTTCGGTTGCGCTGGCTTGAGTATTCTTATCTGGAGATTCACAGGAAAACAGTGCTGCCAGGAAAACGCATAGTGCGACCCTAAAGATTCTTAATGGATGTAGCATATATAAAATATTCTTTGGCCTTCTTCTCGCCGTCAAACTTTTTTTTCAAACAATAGAACCCCACATCGATTCATGACTATATCAAAATTGAAGGGCAGCATTAACTGGCAAAAGCAAAATGAAATAATCATGCCGCACTCCTTTAAATAAAAATGGATATTAAAGCTCAATGTTTGATTAATTCAGGTTTAATCCTACCGTTAATCCGTACCAGGGATGATTGTGGTAGATCCAGATATTCTTATCCCGATCAGTTAAATAGTCCCAGCCAACACCAAAACCTACAGTAAGATTATTAACACCAAACATAACGGCCAGACCTCTGCTGAGGATAAGTGCATTATACTCATCTGTGGTAAGGTTATTGGTGGTCCAGGGCGTCACAGCAGATGAACCAATGCCAAAAAACAAACCTCCGGTTATTGCTCTATGGTGATATCCCTTAGTTATCCCTATGGGAGTGTGGGTATATCGGACTCTAAAGCGGTCCATTCTGAATCCAACAAAAGCATTTCCATTAAAATCTGTATTAACCTGCCTTGGCAGGTTGGTGGTTCCTGGTCTATACTTAAAACCAACCGTCATGACATCAATATCAAAGCTGCTTTTTAAGAAAAACTGATCGCTATTTGGCACAGCAACCAACTGCTTTGGTTCTTTCATTGAAACAATTTTAATGGTATCATTTTCAACATGAACAAAAGTATTCTGATACCGGGTTCCTTTTTGCCGAAACAAGTAGTAATCGTCAGCCAGTTGGTATTTCGGTGCAGTTCGGATCGCACCACAGCCATTCATTAAAAAGGATATGAATAAAATAAATAAAACTTGATTATTTCTCCTAAGAAATGCGCTGAAATTCATCTGTATCCAGGTTCATTAAGACGTCTAAAATACTAGTTTTTATCAGATTAAGATGTGAGTCTTTTTTGCCTATCCCCGATTTAGCATTGGCTATTGTTAATTACCGATGAAGAAAATGATGATACCTCTAATTCCGGCTCCTTTAATGAGGGGAGAGCAGAAATTAAAGTGCATTCCTTACAAAGCTAGCCGGACTGGAACCACAACTGGCTAAGGCATCTATATCAGATGAGCAATACAAGACAGAACAAAGATGATCGCATGGAAAATATATCGATTGTCGTCTTACCCAACATATATCGAAAATATGGCTAAAATTATGCTCTCTTATTTGTTTCTGGAAGAGATTGGAAATGAATATAGATCTTCAATCAAAGCTGCTAAGAGTACTGGAAACTGGTGACTACTATTGAGTAGGCGAAAGCAAATCACGTCATGTAAACGTTCGGTTTATCGCAGCAACCAACCGGGCTATTGAAAGGGAATCAGAAACGGGTAACTTTCGGAAAGATCTTTTTTACAGGCTTTCAGTTTTTACCATTTCGCTTCCCGCGCTGAGGGACCGAGGCGATGACATTCCTTTCCTTGCAACCTATTTTATTAAACAATTTTCCCTTAAAACAAACAAACCTGAGCTGAAAGTCATGGCCAACATAGTGCGGGGCGCGGATACTGACAGGCATGATGTGGCTTCTCAGTCGTCAGGCTTGTGGGTAATTTCGGCAGGTCTTTCGCAAAATATTCAGGATGATCAGGCGTTACTAAATCAGGGCATCGTCATTTACGAGGCCCTTTATACCTGGGCAAAGGAGTTAAAAGAAATAATCCAGGACCAGATCGATACAAATCTTGCGCTAAGCCTCAAGGATGTTTCCCAAAGCCTAAAAGTACACCCATCGTACCTCTCTCTCCAGGGAGTTTTCTAAATATTTCGACGATCTTTCCTTTGGGCAGATCCTGCTGTGTTGCAGATTGCAGAAATGGTAAGGGGCGCTGACACGGACAGTTTTGAACTCGCACCTCAGGCGGCAGAACTGTGGGCGATTTCTGCAGGACTTTCCTACAACTATAAAGATGATCAGGAAATGTTATCCCCAGGAATGAAAATCTGTGATGCACTTTACAGCTGGGCCAAATATGTTCAGGATGAAAAACACACCTGGTCTTCAAAATAAAACTATGGAAACCCGAACCGAATATTCACTGAAAGACCTTGTCGTATACTTTTTAAAACTTGGTACGTGGGGTTTCGGTGGTCCGGTTGCCCTGGTCGGATATATGCATCGTGATCTTGTTGTTAATAAAAAATGGATTGGTGAGGATGACTATAAAGAAGGTCTTGCACTTTCTCAGTTGGCACCGGGGCCCCTGGCGGCCCAGCTTGCGATATACATTGGATATGTTCACTATAAGATATTAGGAGCAACGCTGGCAGGGATAGCTTTTGTAATACCGTCCTTCATCATGGTCCTGGGGATTGGATATGCCTATGTTTTATACGGGGGCCTTCCGTGGATGCAGGCAGTTTTTTACGGAGTAGGTGCTGCTGTCATAGGGATTATCGCCATTGGAAGTTACAAACTCACTACAAAAAGTATTGGAAAAGATAGATTATTGTGGGCCATTTTTATCATTCTTGCGATCACGACATTCATCACTGAACAAGAGATTTTATGGTTAATCCTGTTAGGTGGCTTAGCGGTTTGGTTTTCCAAAGCGCCTCCGAGGTGGCTCAACTTTTCAGCCAACGGTATGTTTCCGGTTATTCTGATGCAACTTCAGCCCATAGCAACAGAAACCAAACTTTTGCAAATAGCCTGGTTTTTCACAAAGGCGGGAGCATTTGTTTTTGGGAGTGGATTGGCCATCGTACCTTTTCTTTATGGCGGCGTTGTGAAGGAATATCAATGGTTAAACGAGCAACAATTTCTGGATGCGGTAGCGGTTGCCATGATAACGCCTGGGCCTGTAGTAATTACTGTGGGATTTATTGGATATCTGGTGGCTGGCTTTTGGGGCGCTACCGTGGCCTCTCTGGCTACTTTTATTCCGTGCTATCTTTTCACGATCATTCCTGCCCCTTACTTTAAAAAATACGGGAAACATCCTGCCATCAAGGCATTTGTCGATGGTGTCACCGCAGCCGCTATTGGCGCTATTGCAGGGGCGGTGTTGGTTATTGGCAAACGAACCTTAACCGATATTCCGACTGTTCTTATTACCTTAGTTACTATCACTATTTTATTAAGATTTAAAAAATTGCAAGAACCCCTGATTATAGCAGCGGCCGCCGTGATCGGAATTATCCTAAAAATGTTAATATAGTTTCGACTAAAATAGGCACATCATGAAAAACATTTTACAAACTTCGCTCTTTGTGATTACGGTAACGCTGTTCAGCGGGGCATGCAATGATGCCACAAGAAAAGCCGACTCAAAAGATCCATCCACAGCACTCAATTTTGAAAAGCTTGAAGAAGTCCTTGGTATGAAAGGAACTACAAAGGAAGGTGAATTCAAGGTCACAGTCGCTCAAAATGACCTTAATGTAATTGTGGACGGGTTTAAAATAGTTCCCGCTATGGGTCTGGGGAGTTGGGCCGCATTTACCTCATCCCCCCAAGGAGCCATGGTGATGGGTGATATTGTTGTTACTGAAACTGATGTTAAACCAGTCCAGATAGAAGTGATCCGACAGGGTTTATCGGTGACGGCCATTCATAATCACTTTGTCAGGGATAAACCTCATGTAATGTATATGCATATTGGTGGAATGGGCACCCAAGAAAAGCTTGCACAAAGTGTAAAATCGGTTTTTGAAAAGGTTAAGGAATTGAGAGGTATAAATCCTGCTGACGGAAGTAAAACATCTGTGGAAAATACTTTAGATACGGCGTGGCTTAATACCGAATGCATTAAAATTCGCACTCGAACAGACAGGCAAAGAAAAAGATAGCAAGACTGCCTCAGTATTTCCAGGATTGATAGAAGTTCTTTGCAAGAATTAAAAAGATGATGTTCCTACTTTTTATTTTCTATATAATAAACTAATAACTAAAAACATCATCCCAGGGAATGCAAGCGGTATAGAAAAGTCTGGATGTCGCGAAAACTGAAAGTTGATAAATTTTTCTTCGAAAATTTATCATGAATCTTATTTATTCTTTAGAACGCTTCACTTTCACTTTTGCCATTGGGCCCACCTGGATAGGAACCTTTTCGATTTCAATGTTTGCCGCCTCCAGACCATACATCGCTTCAGTAGATAAGCTAATAGATTTAATCATCCGGTATCCTGCGATGACAAAACGATCAAAGGCAGAAATTTCGCTGTCAGCTGAGGCCCAGGAATGCAAAGAAATAAATTTAAAATCTGCCATCATACTGTATTTATGCAAAGAGGGGTAAGGACTCGTCAGGTCAATTTCTCCCGCATCCGCCATATCGTGTATGATTTTATTGAAAAGAGTATTTACGCGATGGGGAGTTTTGAATCCCAATTTAATATTGATAAAAAATGCTCGTTTAGGGGTAATGGTGTCAACAAGATATTTGCTGGTAAATGGACTATCAACAGTCTCCACATGAACAAACCAATATACATCAGCACGTTTAGGTCTTTTTTTAAATATTGAGTATATGATATTGGAGTCTATGTATCGTCGGCCATCAGCCACTGAGAGGTAAACCAGATTGGTTGCCTCCTTGGGAATAGTAGTATCATCCTGAAGCTCCATTAGCATTGCCTCGTAGTGACGAAGATCCACAAATTCGGTATGGCGTTGTCTCAATTTTCTTGCCTTCAAAAGAACAAACATTAAAAAGAAAAAAACAAAGGCTATCAAAAAAGTAAACCAGCCACCATGTTCAAATTTATGCAGGTTTGATAGAAGGAACATGCCCTCCAAGGTAAAGAAGACCGTCGCCAACATAACGGAGCGATAGGTAGACTTTTTTACGGTTGTAAAATAGTAAACCAGCAACGCGGTGGTCATTAACATATTTACAGTAATGGCCAGCCCATAGGCCCCTTCCATGGCCGAGGATTCTTTAAAAATCATTACGACAAGTATACTTCCGATCATTAATATCCAGTTCATGGCGGGAATATACATTTGACCCATTGATTCACTTGGGTATCTGACCCTCGATGCCGGCCACAATTTAAGCTTCATCGCTTCATTGATCAGGGAGAAAGTACCGGAGATCAATGCCTGGCTGGCAATGATCGTGGCCATCGTAGCGATGATAATACCCACCATGAGAAACTGAGTTGGCATGATGGCATAGAAAGGAATCTGATCGCCTAATTGTTTCCCTTGTTGTGTTAATAGCCACGCGCCCTGACCGAAATAATTTAACAGTAAACAAGTCTTTACAAAAACCCAACTCAGCCTGATATTCGCCTTGCCACAATGGCCGAGATCAGAATAGAGCGCCTCCGCTCCAGTTGTGCACAGGAATACAGCTCCGAGGAGTAAAAATCCATTAGGGTAAAATGCAATCAGTCTGAATGCATATGCCGGGTTCAGGGCTTTAAAAATGACAGGGTTATGTACCAGTTGATTTGTGCCAAGAACAGCCAGCATAATAAACCATACTGCCATGATAGGCCCGAATGTTCTTCCGACGACTGCGGAGCCAAATTGTTGAAAAATAAAAAGACAAAGTAAAATAACAATGACAATACTGGTGGTTGGAATTTCAGGATAAATGAGTCGCAGACCCTCCACGGCGGATGAAACGCTAATGGCAGGCGTTATAAAGCCATCTGCTATCAGCGTGCAGCAACCAATCATAGCAGGATAAATAACCCAGGTGGCCTTGAATCTTCTCACCAGCGCGTATAGTGCAAAAATTCCTCCTTCGCCCTTGTTGTCTGCGTTCAATGCAAGGTAAATATATTTGATGGTGGTAATCAGGGTGAGCGTCCAGAAGATACACGACAGACCGCCAAGAATTAAATCTTCCGTTATGGGCCGATCGCCAACGATGAATTTAAAAGTATAAATGGGCGAGGTTCCAATGTCACCATAAATAATTCCCAGTGCTATGAGGATGCCCGCTTTCGAAAGTTGGTGATGTTTATTACTGTTGAATTCCATTTATTTTGCAATGAAGCGATAACCTCCTTCTGATTCTGTTAAGAGGTAGGAGGAGCAATTAAGTTTCGTTCCAATTTTTTTTCCTGGTTGAGGGGTCAGGTATAGCTTCAGCCTTTCTACGCGAACGAGGTTGGTCGATGCGATGATAAAATGAACCAATAATAGAAGACGGTCTTTCATACCCGCGAAGAAAACTGTTAACGCGGGCGGTAGGATATAAACCTTCCAAATATTTTTATTGAGAAGCGTTAAGGAAAGGAGAACCAATAGTAAAGAACGCCATCTATTAAAGGCAAATCTTGTCATTAAATCAGCGCGAACTGCCAGTAAGCTGAGCACAAAACAATGATTTTTTTGGGTTTCCTTGAATGGGTCGCTTTTCAACTTCTATTCGTTTTTGACCCTCTAAAGCCAAGGGCAGGCGTAAAAAGAAAGAGTATAAAATATTGGCTTAAAAGTAGAAAGATTTTAGAAAGTTCGGTGGTTTTGAGCGTTTTTAACTACTGAAACCGGCCATGGGTTTCGGAATAACCGAAGTTATTTTGATTAAATGGGAGAATTAATACTTCTGAAAAACCACTAAGCGTTCAGAATTTTTGGTCTGCTTCTACTGCCGATTTCGGCGAGTGGAATTTCAAGCCGCTTTTGAGTTGCTTGTATATTGGCGCTTCCCTTATATCAAGATGGCGTTAAGGCACAAATGTTGCTTTGTCAATGAAAAGGCGCGCTAGATTACAAGGATTAATTTCACGGCGGTTCATTTCTACAGAAATTTTACCATATTTAAGTTCAAAACAAGGCAAATGGCAGTAAAGGATGAAGTTTTCAAGGAGCTGATCTCACAGTCATCAGACTTCAAATTTGACCAGAAAGTCGTAACAGTCTTTGACGATATGGTAACCCGGTCGGTTCCATTTTATATCGAGATGCAAAGAATGATCGGTGAATTAGCCAGTGAGTACGCGAAAAAAGAGACGGTAATCTATGATCTGGGATGTTCGACGGGCACCACCATGATGAATATGAATTCCACGGTCGACCCAGACATTAAGTTTATAGGATTAGATGATTCTCACGAAATGCTTAAGAAATGCCGTGAAAATTTAAAATCTTCCGGAGTAGAAAGGGAATTTGAGCTTATCCATGCAGATCTGAATAAGCGTGTAACAATAGATAATGCCTCCGTAGTTGTCCTTTGCCTCACCCTCCAGTTTATAAGGCCATTGTACAGGGTAAAACTGCTTGAACAAATCCGCATGGGAATGGTTGATGGAGGATGTCTTATCCTGGTTGAAAAGGTTTTAGGTGAGGAGGCTGGTCTGAACAGAAATTTCATTAAGTACTACTATGATTTCAAAAAGAGAAATCATTACAGTGAAATGGAAATTGCGCAGAAAAGAGAGGCGCTTGAAAATGTATTGGTTCCTTATAAACTGAGTGAGGATATAGAGATGTTGCTTGCTTCCGGGTTTTCGCATACGGAAGTCTTTTTTAAATGGTACAACTTCGCAGGAATGATAGCCTTTAAATAAATAAAATGATCCCGATCGATGTTGTCCGATCAACCTGCCACTTCATAATGT
>JBDSIM010000183.1:0-4653 GCA_039917935.1 Cyclobacteriaceae bacterium
ACAATCATTATCGACAAAGAAATGATTGGGGCGGTGATCGGGCCTGGTGGTAAAATTGTTCAGGATATTCAAAATACCACGGGGGCAACAGTGGTGATTGAGGAAGTTGATAACAAAGGAGTTGTCAGTGTGTTCGCAAATGATAAGGAAGCCATGGAAGGCGCTATGAAGCGCATCAGAGCTATTGTAGCCATTCCAGAGGTGGGGGAAGTTTACGATGGTAAAGTTAAATCCATCATGCCGTTTGGCGCTTTTGTTGAATTTATGCCAGGCAAAGATGGACTGCTGCATATTTCTGAAATTAAGTGGGAAAGGCTTGAGAACATGGAGGGTGTATTGGAAGTGGGTGAAGAAGTGAAAGTTAAATTGATTGAGGTCGATAAGAAGACAGGAAAATACCGACTTTCCAGAAAAGTATTGCTTCCCCGTCCGCCTAAAAAAGAAACCACTACCACTGAATAATCGTTGTAGATAGGATTGACAGGAACTAAGTTTTCAGTTTACTTTGTTAATGTAACATCGTATTAAACTGAATGAGACAGCTTAAGATCAGTAAACAGATTACGAATCGAGAAAGTCAATCGCTCGATAAATATCTTCAGGAAATTGGAAAAGTAGATTTGCTTACGCCTGATGAAGAGGTTGAACTGGCAAAGCGAATTAAAGACGGCGATCAGATTGCTCTTGAGAAATTAACAAAAGCAAACCTGAGATTTGTTGTGTCAGTTGCCAAGCAATATCAGAATCAGGGACTGTCGTTGGGCGACCTTATTAATGAGGGTAATCTGGGTTTGATAAAAGCCGCGCAGCGTTTCGATGAAACGAGGGGTTTTAAATTTATCTCCTATGCGGTGTGGTGGATCCGTCAATCCATCCTCCAGGCTTTAGCGGAGCAATCGCGTATTGTCAGGTTGCCCCTTAATCGGGTGGGTTCACTCAATAAAATTTCAAAAACCTTTTCAGAGCTGGAACAAAAATATGAACGCGAACCTTCTCCGGAAGAACTTGCGGAAGTATTGGATGTAACCACAGCCGAAGTGGTCGATACCATGAAAATTTCCGGGCGGCATATTTCGATGGATGCCCCTTTCGTTCAGGGTGAAGAAAACAGTCTTCTGGATGTGCTGGTAAATGACAGTGAACACACCCCGGATTCCGGACTAATGAACGATTCTCTCAGAAGGGAGGTTCAACGGGCATTGTCTACGCTCACCCAGCGCGAAGCAGATGTCATCGCCCTATATTTTGGATTGAATGGCGAACACGCGATGAATCTGGAAGAAATTGGAGAAAAATTTTATCTTACAAGGGAACGGGTTCGGCAGATTAAAGAAAAGGCTATCAGGCGCTTAAGGCATACTTCCAGAAGTAAGTCTTTAAAGCCATACCTGGGTTAATATAGCCCGAATAAACAATAATTGTTGGGGTCTCATGAAGGCCCTTTCTTATATTAGAACAGATTTAGAACCACCAAGAAATGAATAACGGAACGGTAAAAGTGTTGATCATCGGTTCAGGACCTGCAGGCTATACAGCCGCAATTTATGCGGCCAGAGCCGGATTGACACCCGTGTTGTACACCGGTGGCCAACCCGGGGGTCAGCTTACCATCACCAATGATGTTGAAAATTATCCCGGATATCCGGACGGTATCAATGGCCCCCAGATGATGATGGATTTTCAAAAACAAGCTGAGCGGTTTGGAACCAAGATTAATTATGGACTTGTTACTTCGGTAAATTTTTCAGGATACCCTCTTAAGGTTGTGGTAGATGAAAAACATGAAGTGTCTGCCGAAGCTGTGATTATCGCTACTGGTGCCACCGCCAAATATCTGGGTCTCCCCAGTGAACTCACCTATTACAATAAAGGAGTTTCGGCATGCGCGGTGTGTGATGGATACTTTTATCGGGGTAAGGAAGTAGCGGTAGTGGGTGCAGGTGATTCTGCAGCAGAAGAATCTACCTACCTGTCTAAGTTATGTACCAAGGTTCACCTGATTGTGAGAAGAGAAGAAATGCGGGCCTCTAAAATTATGCAGCAACGGGTTATCAATACGCCTAACATCGAGATCCATTGGAATACAGAAACCGAAGAGATATTGGGTGACAGCACAGGGGTAACCGGTATAAGGGTGGTCAACAATAAAACCAGGGAGAAAAAAAACCTCCTGATACAGGGATTCTTCCTGGCCATTGGTCATAAGCCCAACACGGATATTTTCCAAAACATCATTGACATGGACGAAACCGGTTACATCAAGGTGTTACCCGGTTCCAGCAAGACAAACATTCCGGGTGTTTTTGCCGTAGGCGATGCTGCAGACAAGATTTACAGACAGGCTGTTACCGCCGCAGGTACGGGTTGCATGGGCGCGCTGGATGCCGAAAAATTCCTTGTGGCGAAAGAGCTTGAGATTGCTTGACGGTGATTGGTCAGTGTTGAGTGGTGGGTATTGGCTCAAGCTCGTGCCTGACTTTAAAAGCGATCTTTGTTTGGAAGACTACCCCCTCACAATAAATGAAACTAGATATTCTTGTCCTTGCAGCGCACCCTGATGATGCTGAATTGGGTTGTGGTGGCACGATTGCCAAGCACACAAGCCTTGGTCACAAAGTGGGTATCATTGATTTTACACGAGGGGAGTTAGGCACCCGTGGTACCCCGAAAACACGGCAAGAAGAGGCGACCGAATCCGCCAGGATTTTAGGTGTTTCGTTGCGTGAAAATCTTCAGTTAAAAGATGGGTTTTTCCAGAATGATGCCGCCAGTCAATTGGTCGTTTTAAAAGTCATCCGAAAATATCAGCCGCGTATTATTTTAGCTAATGCAGTTTATGATCGCCACATTGACCATGGTAAAGGTGCTTCCCTGGCTTATGATGCATCATTCTTATCCGGACTCATTAAAATTCAAAGCGAGGATGATGCGGGCAAAACGCAACCTGCCTGGAGACCGGAGGCCGTGTACCATTACGTTCAAAGTCAATTCATCAAACCGGATTTCGTGGTGGATATATCGAACGAATGGGAAAGTAAAATGAAAGCGATAAAAGCTTTTAAGAGCCAGTTCTTTGATCCGCAAAGCAATGAACCCGAAACCTATATCAGTAAACCCGGATTTCTGAAAATGCTGGAAGCCCGCGCCGTTGAATACGGTCACGCTATTGGCGTTTCCTATGGGGAAGGATTCACCGTACACCGATTCCCCGGAGTAAAAAATCTTTTCGACTTAATATAGTTGTCCCACTAGGCGCGTTGACAACTAACCGATGATTAGTGATCAACATCTGATACCCGGATCAAGGGGCTAACCGGTAAATTTTCCATGCATTATCAACTTTGATATACAGAATGCGATCGTGCATCCGGCCAGGCCTGCCTTGCCAGAATTCGATCTGAAGGGGATCAATCTGATAACCTCCCCATTGCTTCGGTCGGGGCAAAACTTTTAACGATTCAAATTTCTTTTCCATCTGTTGAAAGCGCTGATCAAGGATGGCGCGGCTTTCAATCATTCCACTTTGTGGAGAAGACCAGGCCCCCAGCTGAGATTCCCGCGGCCGGCTTTGGAAGTAAGCGTCAGATAATGCGGGATTTACCCTTTCTGTTACCCCTTCAATTCTTACTTGTCTCTCAAGTTCAGGCCAGAAAAATGTTAACGCACACGCAGGATTCTGATCCAGTTCCTTCCCCTTCTTACTTTGATAATTAGTGTAGAATACAAACTTATTCTGCTCTAATCCTTTTAATAATACAACCCTGGAAGAAGGTTTATTTTCTGCATTTACCGTAGCAAGATGCATGGCATTTGGCTCGGGAACTTCAGCCTTCAAGGCATCCGCAAACCAATCCTCAAATTGTAAAAGGGGATTGGGTTTCACGGATGAAACATCAAGCGCAGCCTGACAATAGTCTTTTCTTATATTGGCTAAGTTTTGCATAGGCGATGTGAGCGTGTGCCGTAAGGGACATTCTTTAAGCGGGCACGAAATTTATCAAAGAATTAAGATTTGTATGGCGGTTGACTCAGTATTTTATTCAATTTAATTGCACTGGATTCCTGAGAAATTATCCTTATCTTAAAACTCGGACAAATCGATAAATCTCACGGATGGAGTTCTTTAAATACCGGAATAAAATTAAACCCGAAAAAGGCCGATTGCTAGTCTCAGAACCTTTTCTTCCGGACCCTAACTTTGAAAGAACAGTAGTCCTGTTATGCGAGCATAACGAGGAAGGGTCTTTCGGTTTTGTATTAAATAAGCCTTCAATCCTCAAGGTAAATGAGGTTATGGAAGATATCAATGTATTGGTGGATAATATGGTGTATATAGGTGGGCCTGTTCAACAAGACACCTTACATTTTATTCATCGGAACGCCATTCTGGAAAACGCGGTTGAAATTGTGAATCAAGTTTACTGGGGCGGAGCATTTGAAAATTTAGTTCTGCTTTGCGAGACAAATCAAATAGCCGCTAAGGATATACGTTTTTTTTTAGGATATAGCGGCTGGGGTCCAGGGCAGTTGGATAGCGAACTGGAGCAGGATTCATGGATTGTTTGTGACTATGTTACGGACCAGCTGTTATTTGAAACCGGGCCTGAGATAATGTGGAGAAAAGCACTCGAAAACATGGGGGGAAGGTTTTCG
>JBDSIM010000184.1:0-4698 GCA_039917935.1 Cyclobacteriaceae bacterium
AGGATGATTTGATCGCGCCACCGGTTTTTACCAGACCGGCTGAATATAATGGCTGGCATGTTCCGGAGGTATTGCTCTCAGGACATGAGCTAAAAATTGAAGAATGGCGCCATCAGCAGGCTATTCAGCGAACGAGGGAACGACGACCTGATTTATTGAATGGTCAGAATTTCTTCTGAAATTCATGTTCTTCTATTGCCTACTCCTTCCTGTTTCCTATATTTGCAGTCCGTTTCAAAAACCATTGGATTTATGACAGATTTCATAAAGATTGTTGAACAGGAATTTGCGAAGGTCCGCGAATCCCTCCCCGATTTTAAACCGGGCGATACCATAAACGTGCATGTTAAGATTAAAGAGGGAAATAAAGAGCGCGTGCAGCAATTTCAAGGTACCGTTATCCAGCGCCGTGGAAAAGGCACCAATGGTGAATCCTTTACCGTTCGGAAAGTCTCTAACGGAGTAGGCGTTGAACGTATATTTCCCCTGGTATCACCTTCTATTGATAAAATCGAAATTCTTAAAGTTGGTAAAGTGCGCAGAGCGAAACTTTATTATATGAAAGGCAGACATGGTAAAGCTGCCCGTATAAAGGAAAAAATATAGGCTTCTCAGCTTCTTTGAAAAACCATTCCGAACAGGGATGGTTTTTTGGTTTATATCATCTACTACTTAACGCGTAATATACCCCGGATAATCAAAAACCCCAGTTTTGAATTGTTAGCAAACTATTAAATAATTAATAACTTTGTTACCTCCTGAAAAACAACGCAATCACGACAAATGGCTCAAAACATTACCGAACTACTGGGAAAAGAGGCCGACTCACTATTAAAACATGAGAGCAAGACCGTAAGGAAAGACCATCTTCATGCCCCCGGTCCTGATTTTGTAGACCAGATTTTCGCAATCTCAAACCGTAATACTCAGGTTCTTAGAAGCCTGCAAACTCTTTTTGGAAATGGCCGGTTAGCCAACACAGGTTATTTATCTATCCTCCCTATTGACCAGGGGATCGAGCATAGTGCAGGTGCATCTTTTGCCAAAAATCCGATTTACTTTGATCCGGAAAATATTGTAAAACTGGCTATCGAAGGGGGCTGCAACGCAGTAGCCACCACGTTTGGCGGACTGGCCATGGTATCGCGCAAGTACGCCCATAAAATTCCTTTTATTGTAAAGATTAATCACAACGAACTGCTTACCTATCCGAATAAACATGATCAGATCATGTTTGGATCAGTGGAGGACGCCTGGAATTTAGGTGCAGTGGCGGTAGGGGCCACGATCTATTTTGGTTCCGATAATTCGACGCGGCAGATCCAGGAGGTAGCCCAGGCGTTTGAACGTGCGCATGAACTAGGAATGGGGACTATACTTTGGTGTTATGTAAGAAATAACGCCTTTAAGACAAAGGATAAAGATTACCATGTTTCTGCGGACCTCACTGGCCAGGCCAATCATTTGGGCGTTACCATTCAGGCAGATATCATTAAACAAAAATTAGCCGAAAACACAGGTGGCTACAGGGCATTGAATACGGGTGGAAGCAGTTATGGAAAACTCGATGAAAAAATCTATACAGAATTGAGCTCTGAGCATCCAATTGACTTGTGTCGATACCAGGTTATCAATTGTTATATGGGCCGCGCGGGTTTAATCAGTTCGGGTGGCGAATCAAAAGGCGCCAGTGACATGGCGGATGTTGTACGGACCGCTGTCATTAATAAGCGCGCCGGTGGCATGGGATTAATCTCAGGCAGAAAAGCATTTCAGCGCCCGATGAAAGAAGGCGTCGGAATTATGAATGCTATTCAGGATGTGTATCTTGACAAATCAATAGCGCTCGCTTAAATGGGTTGTCACACACCCTAATGGTCAATTAACACTCAATTATGTCGTGGTTTAAACGCAGTGATAAAGGTATTTTAACTCCCACAGAAGCCAAACGTGAGGTCCCGGATGGTTTATGGTTTAAGTCGCCCGCTGGAAAGATCGTCCACACAAGGGAGTTGAAAAAAAATGCTTACGTTGTACCTGAGGAAGATTTTCACGTACGCATCGGCTCTGAAGAGTATTTTGAGGTGTTGTTTGATGACAACAAGTATACTGAACTTGACGCGGACATGGAGCCTGCAGATTCGCTTAAGTTTACGGATACAAAACCTTATCCCAAACGGATAAAAGAGTCACAGGAAAAATCCGGGTTAAAAGATGCTGTCAGAACGGGATATGGAAAGATGAACGGAATTGACATTACGATCGCCTGTATGGATTTCAATTTTATTGGCGGGTCTATGGGCTCTGTAGTGGGCGAAAAAATCGCGCGTGCGATGGACCACAGTATCCAGCATCATCAACCCTTCTTGATGATTTCCAGATCGGGTGGTGCACGAATGATGGAGGCGGGTCTATCATTGATGCAAATGGCCAAGACCTCCGCGAAGATAGCGCTGATGGATAAAGCCAAAGTCCCTTACATTTCATTGCTTACCGACCCTACAACGGGCGGGGTAACAGCGTCGTACGCCATGCTGGGTGATTTTAATATTGCCGAGCCCAATTCGCTCATTGGCTTTGCCGGCCCCCGCATTATCCGGGAAACTATCGGAAAAGATCTTCCGAAGGGTTTTCAAAGCGCGGAGTTTGTTCTGGAACACGGATTTCTGGATTTTATTATGGATCGGCGAAATCTGAAAGCCAAACTAACGACCTTGCTCAAAATGCTGGAAAACTAATCCTCCGCGGTTACTTTCACTAGTCCCCTTTCGCACAAAATTTTTCTATTTCGGACGACCGTCTATATAAACGCCCATGATCCAGACGATTTAGAGCGTTCGGGCGTGACATGATTGCAATCTAAAGTTGTTCTTAAATGGAATCATGATAAAAATTATCTGAAGATCGCGTTTCGAAGCCTCATCAGACAGAAAATATATACCAAATTAATTTTAATTGCTTTTATTCTTGCCGTTCCGATCACCTGGTATATTATGGATACCTGGGTGCAGCATTTTGCTTATCGGATAGTAATCGGACCGGGAGTATTTTTATTGGCCGGGCTTACAGCCATATGATTTCATTGCTAACGGTAAGTTATCAATCCGTGAAAGCTGCCATTGTCAATCCCGTAAAATCTTTGAGAAGTGAATAACTTCGAGATGTTCATCTTGCTTATAATAAAATAATCCCGCTGACTTTAATAGGTGGATGATTTTATGGTGTCAATGAAACACCTCACTTTATCTACTTCAGTATCCGGATAAAGTCCGTGACCCAGATTGGCGATATGGCCAGACGGACCGAATTGGTCCAGCATTTTTTTCGTTTCGCGTTTTACATCTTCCAAGGACCCATATAAAGCGCAGGGGTCCAGATTTCCCTGTAGAACTTTGTCTGGTATAAGTCTGCGGGATTCGGCGATATCCATATTCCAGTCAAGGCCAACCACATCACAGGCAAGTAAATTGAGTTCGGCCCGGACAAAAAACGCACCCTTGGCAAAAACTATTTTAGGCACTTCGCGAATGGAATCGCAGATTTTTGAGATATAGGGAAGCGAGAATGCCTTGTACTGTTCGGGGCTAAGAATTCCTGCCCAGGAATCAAATATCTGAATGATATCAGCGCCGGCCAGAATCTGACCCTTCAGGTAGCGGATGGTACTTTGGGTTATCATTTCCAACAACTGATGGGCAAATTCCGGTTGTGTGTATAAAACCTTTTTTGCTTCGCTGAATGTTTTGCTGCCTTTGCCTTCTATCATGTAGGAGAATATAGTCCATGGGGCACCTGCAAAACCGATAAGAGGAACCTTTCCATTGAGCTCCCGCTTGGTTATTTTAATGGCCTCCATCACATAATTTAATTCCGCGGCTTCGGCCACATGCAGATTCCTGATATCTTTTATAGACGAGATCCGCTTAGGAAACACAGGCCCTTTGTTTTCCTCCATCTCATAATTAAGACCCATAGCTTCGGGTATCACAAGAATATCGGAAAAGATAATTGCCGCGTCCACACCGAGAATATCCACCGGTTGAATGGTGACTTCGGCAGCCAGCTCAGGAGTTTTTACCAAAGTCTTGAAATTTTTAGCCGCCTCCCGAACCTTTCTGTATTGGGGAAGTATTCTGCCTGCCTGTCGCATTAGCCAAACAGGGGTTCTCGATACAGGTTGTCTGGCGGCTGCCTGCAATATTAAAGGATTGGCAAAATTCATTTGTTATCGATTGGAACGTTTGTAGGAGACGGGAACCAAAAATAATTAACCCTTTCGTTAATCGAAGGACTTCAAAAAAAAGGCTGGCTTCACAATGAAACCAGCCTTTTTCGATACTTTTTATAAAATTTAGGCTTCTGCCATTACTGGCTGAACTGATACGAATGATTTATTTTCCCTTCCTTTTTTAAAGACAACAACTCCCTGTGTGAGGGCAAAAAGGGTATGATCCCTACCAATACCCACGTTTTGTCCGGGGTGGTGTTTGGTTCCCCGCTGGCGCACAATAATGTTTCCGGCAATCACTTTTTGCCCTCCAAACACTTTGATACCCAGCCGTTTACTTTCCGATTCGCGGCCGTTCTTTACTTTACCTTCACCTTTTTTGTGTGCCATTGTTGAAAATCGTTATTCGTTATATTTAATAGATTGATGCTAAAGCAAGGGTATCAATTACCCGATACTTTCAATTTGCA
>JBDSIM010000185.1:0-3181 GCA_039917935.1 Cyclobacteriaceae bacterium
CTTTATGCCAGTGCCTACCACTGGCATTCGGAAGTCTACCTAATGCATAAAGAATTTGAAAAGGCTTTCGCGGAATCACAAATCGCGCTTAAACATGAGCCCTACTCGCTGATCATCAACACCCATATCGGGATTAATTACATTTACGCAGGTAAGTATCAGGAGGCAGTCAACCATTTGCAGAAAACGATCGGTTTTGATTCAACTTTTGCAATAGCGCATTATTATCTGGGTATTGCGTACATAGGGTTGAAACAATTCGACAAGGCACAGCATCATCTTCGTATAGCGGTTGATTTTGCTCCTGGCAGAATGAATATCCTTTCGACTCTTGGATATGCCGAAGGAGTCAGTGGAAAAAAAGAAGAAGCAAAGCGGATAGAGGAAGAGCTTATCCGACAAGCAGAAAATAAATATGTGCCGGCTTACGATATGGCTGTGATGTCTCTTGGTCTGGGGCTTGAACAACAAGCAATAGAATATCTGGAGAAAGCATTCATTGAAAGAGGTCCATGGATGCCCTTCATCGGTATGAATCCGATTTTTATTTCGCTTCGGAACAATCCTCATTTTCAAGAACTGATTGGTAAAATAGAGTGAGAATATGAGAGAGTGAGGGAGCGGAATTGTAAAAGCGTGAGATTTATGAGTTAGGGGTATTCAGTTTATTCCTTCACCTTCTTTGGTTGCCATAGCTCCTGAGCGACGGCAACAGCCTTAGCCTTTCCTTTTAAGAAGAGTCTGTATCTTATACCCAAACAGATCACTCAGATTTAACTATATACAATGTCCTCTTCACGCCAATTAGCCGCCATCATGTTTACCGATATTGTCGGGTACGCGGCGTTAATGGGTAAGGATGAACAAAAAGCATTTGAGCTTCTAAATAAAAACAGGCAAATTCAAAAACCCATCATTGAGCTATGCGGTGGCCGCTGGATAAAAGAATTAGGTGATGGGGTGATGGCAAGCTTCAATACTGTGACTGATGCAGTAACTGCAGCAATAAAAATTCAGGAAGCTTGCAAGGCAACTAAAGATTTTCAGTTACGGATCGGTATTCATTTGGGTGAGGTGGTTTTTGAAAATGGTGATGTGTTTGGAGATGGAGTAAATATTGCCTCAAGAATTCAGGCCATTGCAAGTCCGGGTGGTATTTATATTTCAGAATCGGTTCATCATAATGTTTCTAACAAAAAAGATATCCATACAAGATTTGTTGGAGAACAAAGTCTAAAAAATGTAAAAGAACCTGTTCGTATTTATGAAGTTCGCACAGAAGGTTCCGTTACAGAATCAACCAATGTTTTATTTACTCAAAAAGATCTTGAAAAAAGCATTGCTGTGTTGCCTTTTATAAATATGAGTAACGATCCGGAGCAGGAATATTTCAGTGATGGCATGGCTGAGGAACTTATCGCAAGCCTTTCAAAATTGAAAGATGTGAGGACTGTGTCGAGAACAACTTCGATGCAATACAAAGGAACGAAAAAAGATGTTAAAACCATTGGAAAGGAATTATTGGTGAGCTATATTTTAGAAGGGAGTGTCAGAAAGTTTCATGATAATCTTAGAATAACGGCTCAGCTTATCGATGTTGAAAATGACACACACCTGTGGGCAGAAACGTTTAAAGGAACGCTCGATGATATTTTTGATATACAGGAAGAAGTGGCAAAGAAAATTGTAGATGCATTAATGGTAACACTGTCGCCGTTAGAAAAAGCTGGATTGACAAAACGTTCCACCTTTAATGCGGAAGCTTACGATTGTTATTTGCGTGCAAGAAATTTCCTCTACCGGCTAACAAAAAACAATATTCACTTTGCTATTCAGCTTTTTCAAAAGGCAATTGAACTTGACGGCCAGTATGCTCAGGCTTATGCGGGTTTAGCAGAAAGCTATGCAACTCTTTACGGTAATTTTGAACGTAACGAAACACTTTTGGGAAAAGCAATTGAGTCTGGCCTTAAATCTTTATTTTATGATCCAACGCTTTCAGAAGGATATGCTGCGCTTGGGCTGGCTTATTTTACCAAAGGAACATTTGACGAAGCACTTTTAGCCAGTGAAAAAGCAATTGAAAATGATCCAAATAATTTTATCGGTTACTGGCTTCTTGGGGATATCTATCATAAAATGGATCAGGATGAGAAGGCGCTTGCGATGTATCATAAAGTCATCAAATTAAATCCGCTCTTTTGTCCTGCCTATGGCCACATGCGTATGATGTATGAGCGGCTGGGTAAAAGAGAAGAGTACAATGAAATACTTGATATTGCGATTAAAAATGCTTTCCCCCAATATCTTTCCCAATACCCTGATGATGCCCGTGGTCATGCTTTTTTTGCTATGGAATCTGCAGAGGCAGGAAATATAGAACAAGCAAAAGAGGAACTGGCAAAAGCTATTGAATTGAGTCCCGATGATCCATTCTTATTATATACACAAACCTGCTTTTATTCAAGAAGGGGTGAAACTGAGATTGCCATTAATACATTCAAAAAAGCAATTGCAGGAGGTTATATTCACTATGAATGGATAAAACGAGACCCGGATTTGAATAATATTCGAAACGAACCGGAATATTTTGAGCTAATGAAAGGAAAATAATCATTATTTTTTATTCAAGTTTGAGTTAATTTAAAAACTAATTTAGAATTAAGAATTAATAGCAAATTATTATTCTCTAAGACTTTACTCATGCCCCAAACTCGCCAACTGGCCGCCATCATGTTTACCGATATCGCCGGGTATACCGCGTTGATGGGAGAAGATGAAAAGAAAGCATTTCAGTTATTGAAACAAAACCGTCAACTTCAGAAACCACTGATCGAAACATATGGTGGTAGATGGATTAAAGAATTGGGGGATGGGACATTAGCCAGTTTTCCAACTGTCATAGATGCCGTCAGCTGCGCCTGCATGATTATCAAAGGGAGTGAAGCCATAAATGGTCTTCAACTCCGGATTGGAATCCACCTGGGTGATGTGGTCTTTGAAAATGATGATGTCTTTGGTGACAGTGTCAATATCGCCTCGAGACTGCAAGCCCTGGCACCCATAGGCGCTATCTGGATTTCGGAATCCGTACACAAAAATATATTTAACAAAAAAGGGATCACGTCGAAGTTTGTTGGAGAAGAAACCCTGAAGAATGTGGCGGAACCGATGCATATCT
>JBDSIM010000186.1:0-27186 GCA_039917935.1 Cyclobacteriaceae bacterium
CACGGCTACCCGCCGCTTACCGGTGGAATCAACGCTATTTCATCTGATTCGCAGATAGAAGTGTGATCTTCAGCATAAGTATTATTGACGGCAATCATCAGCGAGTTTATTTTCAAAAGTGAAGGATACCGGTGTTTAAGAGCAACCCTCAGGGACCCTACCGTCTCCCCGTCCATCTCAAAAAGATTTTCCCGTGCGCCCATGATGTCTTTTGTGATCCCAAAGGCTTTCACTACAAATTTTGCCATGTTTTTACGTTTTCGACCAAATATTTCGATTATCCATATCAATAAAGCTGGTTTTCGGTCTCATTTCCTATCTTTAAACATGAAGAATAAACCGATTCTCGCAATGGGCTCAGACCAGACAAAGTTTGTTTCATGACATACCGATCAAAAATAAAGATTAAATTATATTTGACCATCAAATCGTCACTTTGAGCGCTCTATTCGATAATCACGGACGTCCTCTTAATTACTTACGCCTCGCCGTTACAGACAGGTGTAACCTGCGCTGCTTTTACTGTATGCCGGAAGAAGGCATACAGTATATGCCTAAAAAAGAGCTGCTTACCTTTGAAGAAATTCTAACACTCGTATCCCTGATGGCATCGATGGGGATTAATAAATTAAGGTTGACGGGCGGAGAACCGTTTGTGAGAAATGATCTGATGGAACTCATCAAAAGGCTGGTTGAGATTCCTGGCATTAAAGATATTCACCTGACCACGAATGGAATACTAACAGCACCCCACATTCCAGCGCTTAAAAAACTTGGCATATCGTCTGTTAATTTGAGCCTTGACACCCTGGATAAACAACGGTTTAAAACCATTACACGAAGGGATGAATTCGACAATACCTTTGCAACCTTGAAATCTTTGCTTCACCATGAAATACCTGTCAAGATCAATACGGTAGTAATGGACGGGAAAAATATTGAAGACATTATTCCCATTGTGGAATTGACTAAAAAAAATAATGTCACCGTGCGATTTATTGAAGAGATGCCATTTAACGGCGAGGGCAATCATCACGGAATTTTGCCGTGGAATTACAAACAAATTCTACAGCACATACAATCACGCTTTAAGGATCTTCAAAAAATGCCTGATCCGGAAAATTCAACAGCTTTTCACTATAAAGTTCCGGGTTTTAGCGGTAGCATTGGCATCATCGCAGCCTTCAGCAGGACATTTTGCGGGACGTGTAACCGACTCCGGGTAACCGCTCAGGGAACACTGAAGACCTGTCTTTATGACGACGGCGTGTTAGATATTAAAGCACTACTTCGATCGGGTATTTCTGAACAGGATCTAAAACAAAAATTACTGCGGGCTTTCAGTCAAAGGGCAAAAGATGGATTTGAGGCGGAAAAAAAACGCAACGATCATCAGCCTGCACATGAATCAATGTCTACCATTGGTGGATGAGTGGTGAGCCAGGGGGGCAGTGGTGAGTGGTCAGTAAAGTGTGCAAATTGGTTAACCATCGTACAAAGCATTCGCTATCCACTCCCCTATAACGTATCTTAAATAATGACCAATCTTCTTCTTCAGGGTCCTCACCCCTCACGACTGACCACTCACCACTCACGATTGAGCCCTTGATGGAAACTGATCTCCTTATTTTAATTCTCAGTTTCTTCGTCATAGCACTCATCTATTCGTCGGTAGGATTTGGCGGGGGCTCCAGCTACCTTGCCTTGCTGGCAATAATGGGCGTGCATTATGAAATCATCCGGCCTGCGGCCCTGCTATGCAACATTATCGTCGTGACCGGTGGTACCTATATTTTCTGGAAGGAGGGAAAACTGGATCTCAAAAAAAGCTGGGCCTTTATATTAGCGAGTATGCCGTGTGCTTTTATAGGAGGATTTTGGAGAATCGATGAATCCGTGTTTTTTATCCTCCTTGGTATCAGCCTGATGCTGGCGTCGGTCTTTCTCTGGATGAACGTGATGCCGTTGAGAAAACATCCGTATGACAACAAATTTCTGAATGGTGCGCTGGGAGGCGGTATTGGTTTCCTATCCGGTTTAGTAGGTATCGGTGGGGGTATATTTCTGTCGCCCATTCTGAACTTTCTTCAGTGGGATGATCCCAAAAAAATTTCTGGTCTTGCCAGCTTATTCATTCTGGTTAATTCTATCAGTGGTTTAGCGGGACAAACGTCAGGAAATGGCAACATAGAATGGTCATTTATTGTACCCCTTCTCATTGCCGTTTTCGTGGGAGGCCAAATCGGATCCCGATTGGGGGCCAAAACGTTTGACCCGATGTATATTAAAAGAATCACGGCAGTAGTCATCTTTATCGCTGCCCTTTTTATTCTGAAGGATCATGTATAACCTGAGTCATGACATTGAATATTTCCGTTAGCGGAATAATGACGTTTACTTCCTATTTTGCGCCCATAATGAAAAAGCATGAAAAAAATTAACTTCACTGCGCACATCCTACCCCATGTTGTTGCTGTGGGAATCTTTTTTTTGATCACCCTCTTTTTTTTCAATCCGATCTTTTTTGAGAACAAAAATCTGGCGCAATACGACATTCAGCAATTTATAGGTTCGTCAAAAGCGATTTCGGAATACAGAGTCAAAACCGGTGAAGAAGCACTCTGGACAAATTCGATGTTCAGTGGCATGCCCGCTTATCTGATCAGCGTACAGTGGGGAAACGTGGCCATTGCATTTATTAAAAAGGCAATGTCGTTGATGCTACCTCATCCTATCAGCAATATTTTTATCGCTTTCATTTGTTACTATATAATGCTCCTGTCTTTTCGGATCAGGCCCTACCTGGCGATTGCGGGCGCCATCGCCTTTGGTTTATCCTCTTACATGATTATCGGACTGGGGGCCGGACACAATGGTCGTATTGGGGCCATTGCCTTTATGCCACTGGTAATGGCTGGTATTCAACTCGCTTTTAACGGAAAACGCATTCTTGGATTCGGAATTACTGCTACAGGCATGGCGTTGCATTTACGTGAGAACCACGTACAAATGACCTATTATTTATTGCTGATCGTTATCATTTTTGGGATCGTACAACTGATCGAGGCAACAAAGAATAAAACACTTCCTGAACTTTTAAAAACAGTTGGCATTTTGATCATCGCCGTACTTCTGGGTGCAGGAACCTTTTTCGGACAATTCTGGGCCATCAGGGAATACAGCGCTTACTCCACCCGCGGTAAATCAGACCTGGCGACCCCTCATCAACCAGGCAATGAGGAAGCTGCCGGAATGAGTAAAGAATATGCATTTGAATTCAGCAATGGTATTCTCGAGCCTGTTACTTTGATGATACCCAACGTTTTTGGAGGCAGTTCTGGAAATTTTCTGGTCACTGACCAGAAAAGCGAGGTTTACCAGGCATTGGTAAGGTCAGGGGATCAAAAGACGGCCAATCAGCTGGCCCAGTTCACTGGCGCGTATTGGGGAGATCAACGGCTGGCCTCTCCCTATTATGCAGGCGCTATCATTGTGTTTTTGTTCGTCCTCGGAATCATTTTCGCAGAAAAAAAATATGTCTGGTGGCTGGTGACGGTCAGTATATTGGGCCTTTTCCTAAGTTGGGGAAATAACTTTGCTGCGTTCAATTACCTCATGTTCGACTATTTTCCGGGCTATAATATTTTCAGGTCGGTTACTTTCACATTGATCCTGATACTTTTTGCCATGCCCTTGCTGGGACTACTGGGCCTTGAGAACCTTCTCGTTCGAAAGGCCGATAAAAATACAAAAAACAAAATATTAGTCGCGTTTGCCTTAACGGGTGGCCTATGCTTATTATTTTGGGTTTTTGCAGGGATGTTCAGTTTCATGAAGGATAACGAAGCACAGCTTCCGGCCTGGTTTATCGATGCGCTAGCTGACGACCGCAAAAGTTTATTCCGCTCGGATGCCATGCGATCTTTTTTCTTCATTCTCGGCGCATTCATAGTGATCTATTTTGACGTACATAAAAAAATATCCCCGATAGGGTTTTATGCTTTTATGATTTTCATGATCACCTTGGATTTAGCAATAGTAGACAAACGGTACTTCACCGAGGATAATTATAAACGTCGTTCTGACAATTCTTTTTTCGCATTAACGGAAGCTGATCAGGAAATTTTGAAGGACACATCCAACTATAGGGTTTATAACCTGAGTTACCTTACAGGAAAGGGCGACAACCCCTTTGCAGAAGCCCGTACTTCATACCATCATCATTCCATTGGAGGTTACCACGCGGCGAAACTGAGGCGTTATGCGGAATTTTACGATTCGTGCCTGGTGCGCCAAACTCAGCAATTTGTAGAGCAGGCACAAAAGGGAAACACAACCTTCGACAGCCTGCCTGCTTTCAATATGCTTAACATTAAATACATTCCTATTGGACCACGGCGGGAGGACATACTGACAAATCAAAGTGCCAACGGAAATGCCTGGTTTGTTACCCAGGTATTAACAACAGAATCCGCGCTGGAAGAACTGGATAAAACCTGTTCCGTTAACACCAAAACAACCGCTGTAATCAACGCTTCTGAATTTGCAGCGAAGGAGTACGCGTTAACCGACTCAACAGGAACGATCGGAATGATCAGAAATACCCCGAAAAGTATCCGGTATGCGAGCGATTCCCGTTCAGGCGGACTGGTAGTATTCTCAGAGATCTATTACCCCGGATGGAAGGCTACTATTGACGGCAAGCAAAGTAATATTCTACGCGCTGATTATATTCTTCGCGCATTGCAAGTCCCGGGAGGTAAACACACCATTGAATTTACTTTTGAACCGCAAGCTTTCATCACAGGCAATAAGATTACCACAGCTTCTTCATGGCTCGTATTTTTCATTTTTCTGGGAAGCCTTGGCTGGAGCCTGAAGTCTGAAAAGGATGCGTAAGGTTATTGCCTCATGGGATGAAACCGTTTTCGCTAACTTCTACTGATAGCCTCCAGCCGTTTAAGCAACGGAGGATGTGAGTAATGAAAAAATACATACCACGGATGGGGATACAAATTACTCAACGAATCAACGGAAAGCTTTTTCAGCGCATCCGCCAGCGCGTTTCCACTGAAAGTTTCCCTGGCATAAGCATCGGCTTCGTATTCATTTTTGCGGCTGTACAGGCTCATGAGCAGCCCTGAAATCCCCGAAATGGGTGCAAACAAAATAGAGAAGGCGATCAGGTTAAGATGAATGGCAAACTCACTCCCACCCAGCGCCAAAGAAAGGTCTTTATTGTAAACCATCAGGGAGAGGATAAACAGGGTGAAGAAAACCTGAAGGATAGAGAGTACAAATCCCCATATTATGTGTTTCTTTTTGAAGTGTCCAACCTCATGGGCGAGTACTGCGACAAGTTCTTGCGTGGTATGTTTTTGAATCAATGTATCATACAGAACGATTTTCTTTTTCTTTCCGATTCCGGCAAAAAAAGCATTCGCTTTACTCGAGCGTTTTGACCCATCGATAACAAAAATATTGTCCAGCGGAAAATGAACGTGCGAAGCAAAATTTTGAATGGAAGACTTCAACTCCCCTTCAGGTAAAGGCGTTAGCTTGTTAAACAAAGGAAGGATGAGTGTAGTGTAAAACATATTCATGAAAAGCATGAACACCGAAGCGATCAACGCAAACCATATCCAGAAATTCGGACCAATAAATTGTATCAGGTAGATTAATAATGCCAGTAGTGGACCTCCGATGATGGCGGCCAAAAAGTATCCTTTAACTTTATCGACCATAAAAGTTTTCACTGTCGTTTTATTGAAGCCATACTTTTCTTCTATCACAAAAGTGGCATATAATTGAAAGGGAAAGGTCAATAGGTCAGACGCTAACATGAGGAAACCAAAAAAACAAATCGCCAGTATCATGTCATTGTCCGCAAAGTCTCTCAGAAATGCATCCAGCCAACCGAAGCCGCCTCCCAGAAGCATCGCCATTGACAAGCAGAAACTAAAGGCTGCCGTAATAAATGAAAAACGCGTGAGCTCTTTGTGGTAATCAAGTGATTTAAGGTACCGGGGCCGATCGTAGAATGAAGCAATTTCATCCGGAATATCGTTACGCTGAGCCTTCAGATTAATATAATCGAGTAACTGGTCAAAAAAGTAGCTGACCGCAGCAATCGCGACAATGGTGTAGAGTATAGTCTCCGGATTCATGGAATTTCAAGTCTACGAAGAAAAGAATAAAGTGCAAAGTTTAAGCGGTGAGCAAAAAGTCTATCCACCATAGATTTGGATGTTTGTGTCAGGTATCAAAAAACACAGCCGGAATTGAATATTTCGTTTTTATTATAAACCCTTGAACTATGAACTCGTCAAGAAACCTTTCGTTGTTTTTGATATGCATGATCACCCTCGCGCACCCAACACCTTCAGCCGGGCAAGATAATCCTGAAACAGACAAAATCGTGGGAGGGGGTTGCGAAGACTGCAAGGCGCTGTTTGATTATGGTTCTCAAGTCCTGGCCTCTGTAGATACCCTTCCCGATTTTCATGAGAAGGGCCCCAAGCTGGAAATAAGTGGTACTATTTACAAAAAGGACGGTAAAACTCCAGCGAAAGATGTGATTCTCTATATCTATCATACTGATCAAAAGGGTGAGTATTCTAATAAAAATACCCCGTGGGCAAAAAATTCAAAACATGGTTACATCCGGGGCTGACCACCGGGGTAGCCTTTGGGTCGGGGTGTATAAAATGTATATTTTCCATCCTGAGCACATTCATCCTATCATTAAACAACCGGGTATCCGTGAATACTGGATTGATGAGTTTTTGTTTGATGATGACCCCGCACTGTCAGCAAGGGAACGAAATCATCAGCAAGGCCGGGGTGGTTTGGGTATAGTCAGTCTGCGAAAAGGGAGTGGAATGCTGATCGGCAAACGGGATATCATTCTGGGCCGGAACATCCCGGACTATACCTAAACCGTTTTGGGATACTTTTCCAGATTTAGCGTCGATGAATACTCTCTCAATGGTTGCTATGAAACCGGCATCGGGTGCATATCCGCAGTCATTTGTGGCGTAGAGTTGTGTGGAATTTTAGCTACCTTAGGGTTCCGGAAGGCTGCTGATTTAAAGGTCGCAATTTGCCATATCATTTTCCACCTGGTGCTATGGTTTCAAAAAAAAGCTCGCAGCTGTGGGCTGGTAAACTGCAGATATCTAATATATAAATGGTAAAGTAATGGAGAAGATCAGTTTAGGAAAACCTTACAAAGTAAGCGAGCATAAGCATAAACAGTATAATAAGCACTATGAAATTCCGGTTCCAAATTGTGTGGTTGTACCGGTTAAGAAATACGGCGATCAGATTTCCTGTGATGTTCGTTGGAAAGACGAGTCGGGAGAAACAAAACACCGTGATGACCTGATGTTTAGCAGTGCTTATCTGCTCCCGCTTGATGCCATGAAAGACTTTAAATTACACGATCTCTGGGAGGATTATATTAAAACTATCCCTTCCTCAATAAACGAGAAGCCCAGCTAATCCCACAAAATTACTGCGGACACTGTTATCAATTAAATTATTTTTTTACCGGGAAACGATTTTCTTCCGCCGATGGTTTTGTACAGGATAACGATCGTTATCGGCAGCAGGGACTGATTCATAAGTTATTTGAATAAACCCCCTGTTTGCTTATGTCCAACTTAAAGAAAGGAGGTACCATGTCTAGTCCCAAGCAAATTTTATCAACCCAAAGTAATCTAAATCAATCCACAGGTGTGGAGAATTGAGGGTGTTGATTGTACCTCGTGCGATTTTTAGTTTACTGATAAAATTGAAATGAGGATTTGTAATATCCAGCCTGTGTTCCAGGCTGGATATTCTTTTTATCACCTGGCATTGTTAATCTTCTCTTCTGCCATCTGCACATCCTCTGCATCTGCTTCCAGGGCTTTGTCTTCATGCGCTTTTAAATACTCTTCCGGAAGGACAAGCTCGAGAAAGATGGGAAAATGATCCGAACCAATGGAAGGCAGCACCTTTAGTTTTATCAAGTGGAAATGTTTGGAGCAAAAAACATGGTCCAAAGGCCACCTTAAAAACCAGTATTTTGCGTGAAAAGTACTATAAAATCCTCTACCTCTGCGGGGATCAAGAAGTCCGCTTACTTTCAAAAATAACTCGGTGGTATAACTCCACGCTACATCGTTGAGATCCCCAGCTACAATAACGGGCAGAGTACACGCCTTTGCTTCCTTAGCGATCGTTAATATTTCAGCGTCGCGTTCAGTAGACCTTGGACTTTCCTGAGGTACAGGAGGTTTTGGATGTATGCAATACAAATGAAATATATCCCCTGAAGGCAACTTAACTTTTGTATGAATGGAGGGGATTTCCGGCTCAATCAGAAATTTTACTTGTGGATCAATCAGGTCAAGTTTTGAGAACAGTAAGATTCCATACGTGTTGTTCAACGGTTTGGATACCCGGTAGGGATACATTTTGTTTAAGGATTTTAGGGCGGATTGCCACAACAGATCTGTTTCAACCAAAATAATAATATCAGGCTTGCATTCATCGATGCGTTGTAAAACTTTTTGATAGTCCCGGTTATCCTGGAAAACATTGCAGACCATCAGTTTTAACTGCCTCGAAATATCCGGAGAGTGATGAACTTCCATTTGCTTACCGGCCAGCTTTGTATAGGGAAAGATCTGATAAAAAAGGTAAAGTGAATTACCCCCTAGCAATACCACAAAAATGATAGGATGAGTAGATTCAAAATTGAAAAGGATAATAAAAAGCAGGAGAATTGATAAATTGATCAGGAGTTTTTGCGAACGGGGGTACTCAAAAATGCGGAATATCCAATTATCATGACGGATCAATGGGATCAGACTAATGGCAATAATACCATAACCGATAACGTAGAGGAGTATCTGAACTAATTGCATTCCATAAATATAAAGAGGTGATGACTTCAAGGTGCTCGTGAATGTAAGAAACGGTTTAAAAAAAAACAACAGATGCGCCCCCTCCAGGCAACATCTGTTGTTTCAAGCAATGGCTTTTATACCACTGCCTTAGGCTTGAGGGACCTTCGTCCCTCTGATTTCCCTTGCTAATTCACTTGCACTTTTCTTGGAAATACCCAGGGTTTCAAAATCAACGTGTATCCTTTCCATTTCCATATTAGGATTACTTACATCGTTTCTTTCAGGATAACCCACTTGCAGCTCAGGAAAATCATTGCGTCTTTTTTTATTCCGCTTCATGTCTACGTTACTATTTTGCATAATCGATGATTTTACTTACGTCCTTATTTTACATAGCCAACTACCGGACACCATGAATTAAAATCACATGCCATGCGGAAAATGACCAATAAACTTTCCCATCAGTAATTCATCGACTGAAAGCAATAATCTTGCGGAGCTAATTCTACAGGGGAGATTAAATGGAATCTTTTAAAAGCCTGTGAACGGCCTGAGAATATCGGTTGAACCCGAACCCTTCGATTGTTTTATCCATATTGGAAGTGATCTCCTCCAGGCAAAGATTTCCAATACTTCCTTCGTGGACGTGATTCAAGGTTGCCTCAGGCTTAAAATCCCCGGACTCGATGCTGAACCCAACCTTTTTATACGCATCGCGAAAGGGTATCCCTGCCACGACGAGTTTATTTACCTCTTCCACACTAAAAAGATATTTGTATTTTTCATCTGAAAGAATGTTCTCTTTCACCTGTATATTTTCAATCATCAATCGAACCATACGCAAGCAATCCTTCAGGCTTTGAATAGACGGAAATAAAAGCTCCTTCAGCAACTGCATATCCCGGTGATATCCAGAAGGCAAATTTCCTGTTATTAGCCCTATGCTGTTTGGCAGGGAAAACAGGTGGTTGCAACGGGCGCGAACAAGTTCGAATACATCCGGGTTTTTTTTATGTGGCATAATGCTGGAACCAGTGGTTAACTCATCCGGAAAACTGATAAACGCAAAATTCTGGTTGAGAAAAAGGCAGGCATCCATTGACAATTTTGCCAGTGTGCCCGCGATATTCGAGAATGCGCTGGCTACAATTCGCTCCGTTTTACCACGACCCATCTGGGCATACACCACATTGTAATTCAAGTCGTCGAATCCCAGTAGTTCAGTGGTTAATTTCCGGTTCAGAGGAAAGGAGGAACCATACCCCGCCGCAGAGCCAAGGGGATTTTTATTCACTACCTGATAGGCGCCAAAAACTGTGATGAGGTCATCCACGAGGCTTTCCGCATAAGCGCCAAACCATAACCCGAAGGATGAAGGCATTGCCAGCTGAAAATGAGTATACCCTGGTAAAAGGTGGTGCCGATACTGGTGGCTTTGGGCAATTAGTAAATCGAACAAAACCTTAACTTCGGTGACGATAAGATGAATTTCCGCACGCAGAAAAAGTTTAAGATCGACCAATACCTGATCATTGCGCGACCGGCCGCTGTGCACTTTTTTACCGATATCCCCCAGTTGTTTTGTTAACTCGAGTTCAATCTGAGAATGGATGTCCTCAACACCCTCGTCCAGATGAAAATCCCCACGCGCGATACGTGCGTAAATTTCTTTTAAGGCCCTGGATAATTTTTGGAGTTCATCGCGCGTAAGAAGCCCGATAGACTCCAGCATGATGATGTGCGCCAATGAACCCAGCACATCATAAGGTGCTAGAAAAAGGTCCATTTCGGGGTCATTCCCCACCGTAAACTTCTCCACTTCTTTTAGCGAAGTTTTTTCTTTTTGCCAGAGTTTCATATCAGTTACCGGTTGCCCGATGCCAGTTCCGGGTGTGGTCCCTTAAAGGGAAAATCATTTTTTTTGTTATTCAGTTTAAAAAAAAATTAAAACTGCTATACAGTTGTCTTCATTCACCATTTGCCAATATTTCTTATCTATTGCGAGCAGTTCGCCGAAAAATGCTCATGGTATGCTACCTGATCAGGGTATTCAACAAGCCAATATACGTATCAATCCCTTTAACAATTTCCTCTATGTAGATAAATTCATCCGCCGTATGCGAACGGGCAGAGTCACCGGGCCCTATTTTAACAGAGGGAACCGGAATTAAAGCCTGATCAGAAGTGGTGGGTGAACCATACAAAGCGATATTTATTTTCCGGGCCGCTTTTACCAGTGGATGATCCAGTGGTATCCCTGATGATCTCATCCGCAAGGAGCGGGGGGTTACGGAGCTCTTCACATTTTTTTGAATGGTCTCCAACACCTCCTCCAAAGTATACTGATCATTTACCCGAACGTCTACGGTATATTTGCATTCTGCGGGAACAACATTGTGCTGTCTTCCTGCATTAATCACTGTTGTAGTCATTTTAATTTCTCCCAGCGTGGGGGAAACCTTCGGGAATTTGTAAGTCTTGAGCCATTCAATATCCTTCATGGCCTCATAAATTGCATTAATCCCCTCCTCGCGGGCGGCATGGCCTGCTTTTCCATGGACCGTACAATCGAGTACCATCAATCCTTTTTCAGCAACGGCCATCTGGCATAGGGTTGGTTCTCCCACGATCGCAAAATCAATCGGAGGAAGTAAATCCCAAATGCTTTCAATGCCTTCACTACCTGAAATCTCTTCTTCGGCGGTGGCTGCTAAGACAAGATTGTAGGTCAGATCCTGTTGTTCATAAAAATGAAGAAAAGTAAGTATCAGGCAAACCAGAGGTCCGCCGGCATCATTGCTCCCGAGTCCAAACAATTTACCTTCGGATATCTCAGAGGCGAAAGGATCACGCGTATAGGCACTGTTGGGACGAACTGTATCGTGGTGAGAATTTAACAGGATGGTAGGTAGATCGCCGTTAAAATGTTTACTGCGGACCCATACATTGTTTCCTTTTCGTTCGGTAACAATATCAAACTGCTTAAAAAAGCCCTGTAGTACGAGCGCAGTTTTATCTTCTTCTTTACTAAAAGATGGAATAGCAATGAGCTGCTCTAAAAGGTTAATCGCTAATTCTTCTGGTTGCAATTTCATGATGACATCCTGGGGAAAGCGGCTTATGCCGTAATCAATGTTCCTTCTGTTTCCCTGCCCACATTTTTAGTTAAATCTCCTGCTTCTCCTATCAAAACTTCGCTTACTCCCGCATGAATCGCCGCGTATGCGTTTTCCAACTTAGGTAAAATTCCATCTATCAGCGCTTTGCTAGTCAAAAGTTCTCCGTACAGATTTTCAGTTAAATGATGAATTACCGAAGTCGGATCATTGACATCACGAAGTATGCCCTTTTTCTCAAAGCAATAGATCAGACGAACCTCTGCGAAACTACTGAGGGCAATGGCTAACACGGAAGCAATGGTATCGGCATTGGTGTTCAGGATATGGCCATCAGCATGGGTGAGCGGTGCAAATACAGGAACAATTTTCCTATCCAATAAGTCCTGCAGCCAAGTGCTGTCAACATTTTCGGCAATAATATCACCGACAAAACCGTAATCAATTTCCTTCACTGGGCGCTTTACCGCCTGAATGACGTTGCCATCCGCCCCGGTTAATCCTAACGCATTACAACCCAATCGCTGGAGCGCTGCGACAATCCGCTTATTTACAAGACCTCCATAAACCATGGTAACCAGATCTCGCGTTTCCGCATCCGTTATTCTTCTTCCGTCAATATAGCGGGAGGGTATTCCAAGCTTATCCCCTATGCGGGAAGCAATTTTTCCGCCTCCATGCACCAGGATCTTCGGGCCAGGAAGTTCAGAAAAATCCTGAAGAAATCTTTTCAGTGCTTCTTCGTCATCCAGGACGTTGCCACCAATCTTAATGATGAAAATTTTATTCATGATGAATCAAGCTTACTGGTTGTCAGGCATTTCTTCCAGCCAATAATTCACTTAATACTGCCTGTGCTGCCCAAACCCGGTTCGATGCCTGCTGGGTTACAATGCTGCTAAAGCCATCCAGCACCTCGTCACTCAGTTCAACGTTTCGCCTGACAGGCAAACAATGCATTACTTTCGCGTGGTTGGTGAGCAAGAGCTTTTCATTGGTCAGCATCCATTCCCGGTCATTACAATACACCCGGCCGTAGTCGTTATAGGTACTCCAGTTTTTAACGTATACAAAGTCAGCATTTTGAAGGGCGTAATCCTGGTCGTGACTGATGGCAGCCCCCTTTGTAAATGCAGGATCAAGTTCATAATCCTCCGGATGGGTAATCACAAAGTCGGCCTGATCCCAGGCATTGATCCATTGGGAGAAACTATTGGCGACACATTGCGGCAACGCCTTCACGTGGGGTGCCCAGGTCATCACAATTTTCGGCCTCCTTTTCTTATCCTTAAAAGTTTCACTTATGGTGATGATATCCGTCAGGCTTTGCAAAGGATGCAGGGTGGCGCTTTCCAGACTCAGGACTGGTACACCCGCGTATTTAATAAACTGATTGATGTACAACTCACTATAATCTTCCGCCTTATTCTGCAGTGTTGGAAAAGTGCGGATACCGAGTAGATCAAAATAATTTCCCATAATGGGGGCAGCATCTTTTACGTGTTCCACGGTGTTGCCACTCATGATTGCCTCGTCCTCAAATTCGAGAGACCATCCCTCCTGCGTGACATTAAAAACCACCGCCTCCATTCCCAGATTTGAGGCTGCGATCTGAGTACTCAACCGCGTTCGCATGCTGGGATTCAGAAACAGTAACCCGATTCGTTTGTGCGCGCCCAGGGTCCGGTCCTTGAAGGGATCCGACTTATAAGCGAGGGCTTTGTTTATCAGCGTATGAATATCGGCTACATCGTGTACTGAAATAAAATTCTTCATTCTAATTCCTGATTCAATGCGTTTAAAAATATATCGGCCTCCTCCTGGGTGACAGCCAGTGAAGGAAGCAAGCGAATGGTATTCGGCTTCGCCTCACCTGTAAAGATATGATGTTTATGGAGCAGATTATTCCGCACGTGTTTTAAATCGTCCGGCAAATCTATCCCAATCATAAGGCCCCGTCCGCGCAAAGCCGTAATTTTTGGTAAAAGCTTTAAAGCGCGCTGCCAGTGTTCACCGATCGCGGCCGCATGGCTAATAAGTTTTTCATTTTCAATAACTTCCAAAACGGCCAAACCAGCAACAGACGCGAGGTAGTTGCCACCGAACGTCGTTCCCAACATACCATGCCAGGGCTTGATATCCGGATGGATCAACACGCCTCCTATCGGAAAACCATTTCCCATACCTTTGGCTGTCGTGATCAAATTTGGTTTGATGCCCGCATATTGATGGGCAAAGAATTTGCCGGTCCGTCCGTAGCCGGATTGTATTTCATCCAGGATCAGAAGCGAACCGTTTGACGTACATTTTTTTTGCAGGTGCTGCAGAAAAGAATCCTCCGGAAGTTGGATCCCACCCACCCCTTGTATCCCTTCGATAATTACCGCGGCAACATCCGTTCCCAACGCGGCATCAAATGCTGCCCTGTCATTTAAAGGAACAAAAACAATGTCGTGGCCAGCATTAAAGGGTGAAACAATTTTTGGATTGTCCGTCGCAGCCACTGCCCCGGAGGTTCTGCCGTGAAATGATTTTTTAAAGGCGATCACTTTTTTTCGTCCTGTAACGAACGACGCCAGTTTTAATGCATTTTCATTTGCCTCTGCTCCGGAGTTGCAGAGGAAAAGATTATAATCGGGATACCCGGAAACGTGACCCAGTTTTTCTGCAAACGCGGTTTGCAGATTGTTCTGAACGCTGTTCGAGTAAAAAGCGATTTTATGAAGTTGGTCGGTAAGTCGTTTTACATAATGAGGATGCGAGTGGCCGATAGAAATAACCGCATGACCACCATACAGATCGAGATATTTTTTTCCCTGATCATCCCAAAGCCAGGAGCCCATGGCTTTGGCAGGGTTGATATTGAAGAGCGGATAAACATCGAATAGGAGCATAAAAGCTATAAGCAGTAAGCAGTAAGTAGTAAGCTAAATTCTACACTTTAATTTTTAAGTCTTTGCGGACTTTGGTTATCATGCCCATCAGCATGGCCCTAACTTCATTAACCTGAAAATCTAAATTTTTGTAACGATCGTTTTTCAGATAGCCTAATTCATTTGAAAGGAGTGCCAGGTATTCAACTTCATTGGCGGAACCTAAAGCAATCTGGACAAAATTTGCGAAATCCAGCTGGGAAAATTTGCCGCAATCTTCTGCTAAATTAGTAGGTATTGAGGTGGCCGCTCTTCTCAACTGGCTGGTCAAGTTATATTGTTCCGGTTTAGGAAAATCGGTAGTGTGTCTATAGATAAAAAGCACAAGAGCATGCGCTTTTTGCCAAACAATTAAATCTTTATAATTCTTCATAAAAACATTGGTTTGAGAGGGTTATACAATCTTTTTTATACTACATACTGCTTACTACTTATCGCTTAAAGCTTAAAACACCGTGCTTTTCAATTTCAAACCTACCCTCTCATCTAGCCCAAACATCAGATTCATGTTCTGAATAGCCTGACCAGAGGCTCCCTTTAATAAATTGTCCAGGGCTGAATGGATGGCGAGTTTGTCACCTTCTTTCTCTAGCCCTATGATGCATTTGTTGGTATTAACAACCTGTTTCAAATCAATGGCGCTATCTGAAACAAAAGTAAAAGCGTGGTCTTTGTAGTAGTCGTGATAAACTTTTTTCACCTGATCCAATGGCAAGTCACACGTTGTGACGGAGGTGACAAAAATTCCGCGGGTGAAATCCCCGCGCCAGGGAACGAAGTTGACCGGTCCTTGAAATTGAGGCTGATGGGTTTTGAGGTGGAAATTAATTTCTCTCAGATGCTGATGGCTGAGCGTTTTGTAAGCCGAAATGTTATTCGCCCGCCAGGTGAAATGGGTCGTGTCCTGCAGTTTCTGTCCCGCTCCCGTTGCCCCTGTAATACCTGTGCTGTAAACTTCCCGCAAAATTCCCATTTTTGCCAGGGGCAGTAAGCCCAGTTCTAAGGTGGTTGCGAAGCAACCAGGGTTGGCTATGTTATTTGCTTTCTTGACCTGGTCGCGATACAATTCAGGGAGTCCATAAACGAAATTCCTGCCGGGTAATGATTCGCCCAATCGGAAGTCCTGGCTGAGGTCAATAATTTTAGTGGTGGCATCAATGGCATTTTCTTCCAGAAACTTTTTACTCTCACCATGGCCAAGACAGAGAAATATAACGTCCACTTTTTGGGCAAAGGAATCTGAAAATTCTATGGAAGTTTCCCCGATTAGGTCAGCATGGACGGAGTGCAAAGGATTTCCTGCATGGCTTCTGCTGTGAACAAAGGTCAAATCAACCTGGGGGTGGTTTATCAACAAACGAATCGTTTCGCCGCCCGTAAAACCTGCACCTCCAATAATACCTGCTTTTATCATGAGTAAGCTTAAAGCTCAAAGCTTAAAGCAGAAAGCTTTTGGCGTGCTACTTTCTGCGTTTTGCTCTTTGCTTTTATTTAGATCTGAACATTAAAATTTATTTACTGCAATTAAAATCAACAACGGATTTGCACAGGCATAATGATGAAATTCCTGCGCCCCAGCCCCGCACCCCCGAGGGTGGGTATAGCTTTAAGCTTTAAGTTTATTGCTTCCCTTCACCTGGTGATAGATCATGGTCTGGTTGCCAAATATTTTTGAAAACCCCTTTACATCATCACCACTCCATCCGACATTCATCTCGCCATATTTTCCAAACTTTGAGGACATCAGATCGAAAGGCGATTCAATTCCCGTCACCTGAAACCGGTAGGGAAAGAGTTGCAAATGCGCATCGCCGGTCACCTGCTCCTGACTGTTGGAGAGGAAAGCTTCAATATCCCGCATGACAGGATCCAGGTATTGACCTTCGTGCAACCAGTTACCATAGAACTGGGCCAACTGATCCTTCCAACTCAATTGCCATTTCGTGAGCACGTGTTTCTCCAGCGCATGATGGGCTTTCAACACCACCATGGGTGCTGCCGCCTCGAATCCTACCCTGCCTTTTATCCCAATAATGGTATCCCCGACATGAATATCTCTTCCAATCCCGTAAGGACCGGCCACAGATTGAATAAAGTGAATGGCCTCGGTCGGGTGAGAAAATGCTTTCCCGTTCACTTTTGTGAGTTCGCCCTTCTCAAAAGAAAGCTTAATCGTTTCGGTACCGGATTTTGTGACCTGTGTAGGCCAGGCTTCTTCCGGCAGCATACCCAAAGATTTCAGGGTTTCTTTTCCTCCGACGGAAGTTCCCCACAAACCCTTATTTATAGAGTACATGGCTTTATCAAAATTCATCTTCACGCCCTTCGCTTTCAGGAAACTGATTTCATCTTCCCTTGACAACTTCAAATCCCGGATGGGGGTAATGATTTCAATTCCTGGAACGAGGATGTTCAGAATCATATCAAAACGAACCTGATCGTTTCCGGCACCCGTGCTACCATGGGCAACGGCATCCGCTTTTATTTCCTTCGCATAGTTCGCGGTAGCCAGTGCCTGCGACATCCGTTCCGCACTGACGCTTAAGGGATAGGTGTTATTCTTCAGTACATTCCCATAGATTAAGAAACGGATTACTGTATCGTAATAATTCCGGGTTTCATCCACAGTTTTATGCGATACAACCCCGAGATTCTTAGCCCGTGTTTCAATCGCTTGTATTTCCGCTTCATCAAAACCGCCTGTATTTACGGTAATGGTATGTACCTCGTAGCCTTTTTCTTCACCCAGGTATTTTACGCAGTAAGAGGTATCTAAACCTCCACTGAAAGCCAACACTACTTTTTTCTTACTCATGCCTGCAAAGCTAAAATGTTAACACGCAAAGCAAAAGCCGCAAGCAGAAAGCCTGATTTGATGGTTAGGCTTTCTGCTTTGTGCGTTATGCTTTCCGCTTCTTACTTACCAGAAAAATAAACTCAGGATTGATCGCCTTTTCTCCGATGGATCTACGGCGCCATCATCTTTTTTGCGAAAGGATTTTAACATCACAAACTGCTTGAAACGCATCCAACGTTCGAACAACCGCAGGTTGCCCTTGAAAACCCGATGGTGGTGGTGATGTTCAGGATGATTCACGATCAATTCGCCTGCAGGTGTGACCACCGATTCCGCGATTTTTACGGGAGGCAAAGGCATATTTAATTTGACAGCTGCCTCTACAGGGTCAAAAAGCATGGCGGTACAAAGGCAGTTCTTCCGCTCTTTTGCCATGAGTATGTCGTAGTTCACGCAACTCCTGCAACCCTTCCAGAATTCCTCATCGTTGGTAAGTTCTGAATAGGTTACCGGCTCATACCCCAGGTCAGAATTAATTTTCATTACTGCTAAACCGGTAGTGAGACCAAATATTTTAGCATGCGGGTATCGTTCTCTGGAAAGTTCAAATACTTTTCCTTTGATGTCAGTAGCTACTCCGGTTTTGCGAAATGTGGGTGTTACAATAAGACCTGAATTGGCTACGTATTTATCGTGCTGCCACGCTTCGATGTAACAGAATCCCACCCAGATGCCTTCCGTTGTGTGGGCAATAACCGCTTTGCCTTCCTGCATCTTTAATTTGATGTAATCTGGAGAGCGCTTGGCAATTCCGGTGCCGCGTGCTTTGGCTGATTCCTCCATCTCAGTGGTAATGGTTTCAGCATAATGTATGTCATCAGATGTTGCCACTCTGACGATGATATTGTTTTTTTCCAATGTCTTCTTAAAAAAATGTGATTAAAAATCGAACCCAAATATGCATCAGCATAGTCAACCTCACGTCCCGGACATGATGTTGTTTGTCAACGAAATGTTGTACGGATTAAATGCGTGCACACCGTGCGGGTCGAGGTCGCCTGGTCACCAAACAGGCGTTAGAGAAGAACTGGAAAGTTCTAAACGGATGGTAGGCAGCAACGGCTGCACTAAATAAGGTGAACGATGTTTTCAATTTCTTATTAACAGTTTAATGAACGTTAGAGAAAATCCATTTAAGTTGTTTTTGTTAACACTTACGCAAAATTAAACGATAATTTCTTAAAAACGCTAACCTTTTTACGAAGAATCGTAAAAAAAAGTTCAGCAGGCAAATGCGGGTCAGATCGATAAACGGCAAAACGTAGGGTGGGACGCTGATTTACTGAGTACTCCGCCGAAAGTGGAAAGGATCTTTGTGGTGTAATATGCCTTGCGAAAGCAAATGTGGGCCCGCGAAATAGGCGATGTGTTTTTGAGTGGATACCCTTTAATAAGTTACTCAAAATTGGGCTTAATTCCAATCCAATCTCATGTGAAATCTTACATCGAACGCCTGGAATAAACCGTGGACGGTATTCGTAAAACCACCTGGTAAAAAAATCAAAGCGGGGAGTGTGCATGTATTCTGCTGTGTATCCACAGATTGCGTGGGTTAAAAAAGTTGAACTGCTGACAACTGCCCTTGAAACGGCTCGGAATTATAAAGTTCCAAAGGCTACTAGAAGTCAGGACAGGGTATAATCAACTTGTCCTTAGGAGGTTTCCGGGGATTGCGCATGGGCCAGGTGTAAACCAAACTGAACTCATGGGCGCCTCCGCTTCCGGGGCCGAGTTTGGAGATCGTATAATCGAAACTATAACCAATATTGATCGCATCTTTCGCCCCAATCTGAGTGAAACCCAGCAGAAGCACGATTGATTCATTGTTCACGAAACCATCAATGTTTTTAAAGGGCACGCCGCGGTACCACGTTCCGAGTACAAGGGGCTCGAAGGTAAAATACAAACCCAGATCCATCTGATCGAAATCACCCTGATGACGGTATTGCAATGCAGGTGCGATGCTGCGCTCCGCTTCCCGGGCATACACCCCACTGCCCACCACACCAGGCTTCATGAAAAATTTAAATCCGCCATGAAACGAAAGCTTTATAGGCAACTGACTGCGTTCATCAATAATAGATTGGTTGGGTTTGTTTAAATGATTTGCGGCTACACCAAGCCACGCAGACCGGGTAAATAAAACTCCCCCCGCGGAAAGGTCAAAGAACGTTTTGCTGAAATTAGTGCTAAAGCTTTCCGCGCTGGGCTGATCAATAAATTCACCTGTTGACGGATTGAACTGGTCTCCGAAAGTCAACCGGTCAAAGTTGACATCTCGATTGAACATCCCGGCCTGAAATCCCGGACGAAATCCGAGATGTTCTGTGAGTTGAATCTCATACGAATACTGGAGCGCGATGCTCAGGGAACGAAGGCCCGCGAGTCCTTCCCTATCGCGTGTCAGCAGAAATCCAACACCACTGTTTTTGTCTTCAATGAAATAATCGGCAAAAAAAGACATGGTGGTGAAATTTGCGTCAATGGCCGGCCACTGATTGCGATAATTAATGCCAGCCCGCGCCTGGTTGGTCGATCCTGCCAACGCAGGGTTCAAATATAGGGGGGCGGCGTAAAACTGCGAAAATTGAGGATCCTGAGCCGATACTGGTTGCGCCAGGATGAAAATGAATACCATCAGGAAATAGACCGTGGGTGAGTTTCTCAACCCCATTTGGCAATAACAATGCCGCAACTGTGAAATAGAAACCGTGGACCGTGGACTTTTGTTAAGTATGAGCATTCACTGAGTAATTAAAGTCTGCAATCAAGGAAAATTAAGGGGGTAATTTCTAAAATTAATAAAATAGTTAAACGTTATTTCCTCGCATTACGCGAATTTCATTTCTGCCGGCCTTTGGCCGCTTAATGCTAAGTATTAACGGTATTTTTTAGGCAAATTGTATACTTTAGAGGAACTTCGTCGTTTAATTATGGATTTATTGTCAAATGTGATGAGGGTAGCGATTCGTGAAACTGTGCCCGCCTTATGCCGGTTTTTTTTCTCCATAATTATTTTGTTTCTGGGAACCTATGGATCGGTTTCCGCCCAGAATTTTTCGGGCCATAACTGGTATTTCGGAAACAGCAACCAGGGTATTCGCTTTAGCAGATCAGATAATTCCGCAACACTGGTTTCGAACAAAGCTAATCCGTTCAGCACAGGGGGAAGTGCTGTTGCCTCTGATCCCATCAATGGTAATCTCTTGTTTTATTCGAATGGGGCAAATATTTACGACCTCACCCACACTGTGATGCCCAATGGGTCAGGCTTAACAGCGAACACGGCGGGTAACCAGCCCGTGGCCATCGCGAAAGTTCCGGGAAGCCCCACCCAGTATTACGTTTTCACCAACACCACCACCTTAACTACAGGGGGAAGCATCGCATACAGTATTGTGGATATGGCGCTGTTTGGCAACGCAACATTCCCTACGCCTGCGATCGGAGATGTTGTTAGTAAAAACACACCCATTGGTGGACTTACGAATCGGTCTGAAGGTATGATCGTCGTTCAGCATACGAATGGCCGGGATTTCTGGCTCATTACCCATGAGAGTGGTGCGCCCAATTATGCGGTTACACTTTTCAATAATTCCGGAATTGGACCTGCGGCTACCAATACTTTTACGTTAGGACTGATCGATTACGCGGCCAACCTTTCCTATCATCCGTCTTCGGGAAGAATGGCAGTATCTCCGCACGAACCAAACCGGGATATCGAGGTGGTAAATTTTAATCCCGCGACAGGCGGGCTGACCTTTAACCAAAGAATTTTCAATACTGCTGTCACCAGTGCGCTTAACCCGGCTATTTACGATACCGAGTGGAACAACAACGGTCAGTATCTTTACATATCGAGGACAGGCGAGGGCGGCGTGCAGGGAGACGTTGTTCAATTTGATCTCACAAATCCTGCCACCACACTGGCCTCTGTGCTTCCCCAGCCAAATACAATTTTTAGAAGTTATGGCTTGCAAATGGCACCTGACAGCGCCATCTATCATTTGTATCAGGCAACCAATGGTGGTCCGTTTTTGTTGGGGACCATCACCAATCTTGATACGGTCGCAAGCCTCGTCGCATATGATCCCAGTGCTTTTGTTTCCAGCTCAAATTTCAATGGAACTCAGTTTTCATCTTTTGCTCCGAAGGACAGTATAAACTTTACTGTGACTTTTACGACAGATGGCACCTGTTCAAACACGCCTATTTCATTTTTCCCTACGGTTGTTCCGGCAGCTGACAGTTTAATCTGGAGTTTTGGTGATGGACAATTTGCCAATGAGTGGAGCCCGGTGCATACGTATGATCAGGGGGGTTCTGTTTTGGTACAGGTCATCGCATTTTTGAACGGCGATACCGCGCGTTCATCTCAGCCTCTGAACATTACGCAGTTTGATTTACAACTTACGCTCGTTCAGGATACCACTGCCTGCGTATGTGAGTTACCCGTCAATGCACCGGTCTGCCCTTCGATTACTCCTTTCGAAGTTTCGGTTCAGGCCCAGGGGGGAACGCCACAATATCAATGGTTTGGTCCCGGTGGATTATTGGCCGGCCAGACAACGGAGACGCTAAGGCCTGACTCGGCAGGATATTATTATGTTGTAGGCACCGTGGGAGGATGCTCTGCTTACGCGGGTGTCAACATTAAAGAATATGATTCACTGGATCAGCGTGCTAATATCTGGTATTTTGGACAAAATGCTGGGATTGATTTTAATCCATTGCCCGATAACCCGGCCGTTGCCATAGATGGACCCCTTGTAACCCCTGCAGGAACTTCTGTGATCAGTGACCGCAATGGGCAGGTAATTTTTTCTACCGATGGATTCAGTATATTTAATAAACTAGATCAGGATATTACCCCTCCCGGTGGCATCGGTGGAGAAAATACTGCCAGCCAGTCGGCTTTAATCATACCCGTTCCCGGGGATGAAACGCTATTTTATATTTTTACCACCAAGGAGATTTACGGTAGCGGTACATTCGAATTGCGTTATTCATTGTTTGATTTAAAACTGAACAATGGATTAGGCGGCTTGTCGGAATTCAACCAGCTGCTTTTTGCAAAAAGTACTGAACGCATCACAGGAAATAATAACTGGCTGATCGCCCACGAATATGGAAATAATTCTTTCCGTGCTTACCGGATAAGCTCAACTGGAATCAGCAATCCCATCATTTCATCTATAGGATCCGATCACAACATTACTTCGCCGGAAAACGGGCAAGGTTACATGAAACTTGGAGCCCAAAACCGGTTGGCCGTTGCCCTCTCAACCCCGGGCGTTTCAAATGTGGTGGAAATATTTGATTTCATCGATTCGTCGGGAGCAGTTACCAACTTTAGAACCGCGGACCTGCAGAGCACGACAGGCCAGGTATACGGTGTTGAGCTGTCCCCTGCTGGAAATAAATTATTTGCTACGTTAAAGGATGCAAACTCTGAGATGTTTGAGTTTGCTTTTGATACACTCGGAATACCTTACTTAAAGCAGTCCGTTCCGCAAAGTGGTGAACTCGGCGCAATTCAAATCGGACCTGACGGACAGTTATATGTTGCCATTAATGGAAGTTCAAGCCTCGGTACTTTTTCAGCGCAGGAAGATACAACTGCCTTATCTCCCATCGCTGCCCTTCAGCCTTTTGCCCTTGCTGCGGGAACGACCAGTAATCTGGGATTACCGAATTTTATTCAGACCATCTCCAATCCTACTCAGACTCCTACCTTTACTTTTACAGGTCTTTGCCTGGGCGATTCAACTCAATTTACAGCCACCGGAAAAGATCCGGCCATTGATAAATTTGACTGGACATTTGGTGATGGGCAAACGGCGATCGATAGCGGAGCACAAATCGCGCACCTGTATGCAGCGCCCGGTACCTATACCGTTACGCTCAGAATATATAATAAATGCGAGACACCTGTAGGCACTTACACCCAGCAAGTCATTATCAATGATGTACCACCAGACCCCAGTAATGCGGTTGTATTGTGCACCGGTTCCGCACTTCTTGATGCCAACCCACAGGACTTGCCCAATTTCACTTATGTCTGGTCTACAGGAGACAGTACGGAGACCATAACGGTAAATCGACAAGCCGTTTACACAGTAACTGTAACGGATGCTTTGGGATGCTCCACAGATGGAAGCATTCTCGCAGCCGACAACCGTCCTCAGGTTGACCTGGGTGCGAATACGACCATTTGCCAAAATACACCAGTGGCTCCGTTGGATGCTCAGAACCCAGGGGCAACGTATGCGTGGGAAACAAATGGTGCAGCCTCCGGCACGGGCCAAACACAAAGCGTAAACACGGCGGTATTTGGCATTTTTGAATACAAAGTACAAGTGACTGATCCTGTGACCAATTGTTTTGTGCGTGATTCGGTGACGTATACCATCAACGAATCCCCTGGATTTAATGTAGTAACCAATTCACCCATTGTCTGTAATTCAGATACGGGTGAGATTACCCTTAATTTCGTGACTCCCGCTACGGGTTTATTTTCCTATTTTATCGCCGGGCCAACCGGTGTGCCCGGGAATACAGATCAGCCTGCGGGTACTACGGTGATTACCGTGCCCCCAAACCTCGATGGAGGAACGTATGCTATTACCGTGACTGATCAGGTATCAGGATGCACAACAACCAGCACAACCAGTATTAACGAGGATGCCTTGACAGTGGGGCCCGTTTCCCAAAATACAACTTGTGATCCGATTGCGCTCGATGTGACAGTCGTCGCAACGCCCGGCCCATTGGCCTTTCCTTTATCCTACAGAATTATCAATAATTCATCCGGCGCAGTAGTAGAAACGGCTACCTCTCCGACCGCCACCTTTACCACTGACGTCCAGGGCATACCGAGCAATAATCAGCAATATGTTGTGGAGGTCACCACCGATAATGGCTGCACCGCGAGCAGCGCCATTGTAACCGTAAATGAAGATCCTACGGTTCCCATTACGTTAGTTTCAGACCCTTGTCAGGAGCCGGTAACCATAACCGTCACCGGGGGTGACACCTGGAGTTGGACAGGGCCTGGAACAATAACGGGTGCGAATACACCCTCCATTTCCGTTGCAGGGATTCCACAGGGACCCAATACTTTCAATCTCTCTGTCTCTGTTACGGGAGCGGCATTTTGTGCCCTGGATACTGCCATCACGCTCAATGTAAATAACAATATTACGGCTGCGTTTACGCAGTCAGACGCCTGCGCGGATCAGGTAATTTTAACCGCCACGCCCTCCGGCCCCTATACATACCGTTGGCTCAGAAATGGTTCACCGGTATTGGGTGGCCAGCAGATCCTGGTAGGCTTGACAGATAATGGAATCCAATACAGTGTGGATGTTGTCAATACTGTTTCAGGGTGTATTTTCTCATCGCCGGCTCAGATCGTAAACGTTTCAGGCGATTTGCAATTCGCGCTGACCGCAACACCGCCCTGCGAAGGGCAGCCCTTTACCCTCACCGCTACCGCGAATCAACCCGGAGTAACGTATGAGTGGGCGCTGAATGGCGGTGTACTTTCTGGTCAGACTTCTGCAACGCTGGTAGAAACACGCGGTGGCATGTATGAGGTTACGGTTACAAGTTCTGGCGGAACCTGTTTCTTGACCCAAACCTTTAACGTTGTCCCTTCCCCAGTAACGCCCGGAATTTTACCAGGTTCAGGTATTATTTGCCCTGATCCTGCTAACCCGGATCCGCTGACTAAAGAGGTTCTTTTGGACCCGGGTGATGAATTTACTGACTATGATTGGTTCCGGGATGGATCTTCCCTGGGAGAAACATCGCAGACTTATACGGCTACCACCGCAGGAACCTATTCCGTTAATCTTATCAATGTTTATGGATGTCCGAGCACGGATGAAACCCTTTTGATTGAGGATTGTTCGCCTCGAATTACAGGCCCAAACGCTTTCAGGCCCACCAGTAGTGTGCAGGGTGCTGGAGAATATACAAACAGAAATTTCATGTTATTTACATTTTTTATCGATGACCAGGATTTTGAAGTCTTCATTTTCAACCGCTGGGGCGAGATGATCTACCACACCAACGAAAGGGATTTTCGGTGGAACGGGGGTTATAATAATAGCCTGGGTCAGCCACTCCCTACCGGTACCTATACTTATGTGGTTCGCTACAGAAGTTCTTACCGGCCCGAGCAGGGTATCCTGGAAAAACGCGGGGGGGTAGTGTTGCTGCGTTAACAGGCCTGACGTCTTGAGTGGTATTGAGTAAAAACTGCAAGACCGTAAAAAATTATTTACCTTTGAATGAAATAATCAATTCCATGATGCGCATACCTAAAATTTTTACTGTCATTTCTATCCTGTTTGTTTTGTCAGGATTTCAACTGATCAAAACTTCGCTCAATGTTACAGTACGGGATGAACTGGGAAATATTGTAGAGGGTGCGAGCGTTCAACTTTTTGACAACGAAGCTGACTACCTGGCTGAAAAGAATGTCTCTTCACAGGGCACCACCGACAAATATGGTATACTGAAATTAAAAGACCTGAAGGCCATTGCCTATTATATGATCGTTCGAAAAGAAGATAAAGATAATTCCGGCGGCGGAGAACGAACGGCTGTGCTGGAGGCGAAACGGATCAACAAGGTTACGATTGTGATTCAGTAGTGTTTAAAGACCCATTGGTTTTCATTGCACGGGGTTGACCAATAGCTTTGCCCCATAAACACGTAATTTAGTCGAGACTCTCCGTGACCTTTAGCACACATTGAGAAGCACTCACGATCTCATATTGCCAACCTCTCTTCATGCGCACAAAAAGAAAAAAATTCTCCGCGTAACTTTGTGATTTGCATTTCGTATCCTTATACATGTGCACCCACATCCTGTAATTTAGTCGAGACTCCGTGATCTTTAGCACACATTCAGAAGCACGTCTCGAAATTCATATTGCCAGCATCTGCAGTCGCACAAAAAAGAAAAAATTCCTCCGCGTAACTTTGTGATTTGCATTTGGTATTTCTAATCCTTCAATAGGGTGAGGTGATTCGCCCGATCAAATGCGCATCCGTGTGCCAGATAGTGCCTGCGCTTCACATAACTTGCCTTTGGCACACATTCCTTGATTGCCATAAAACCCCGGTTAAAACCGGGGGCTACCATATGCGTCGCCCCTACAGGTCCCTACAGGGCTTTTTAATACAAAGCAAACGAACCCGAAATTATTGGGAGCTCTTGTTTCGTTGAGTCCTGCACACAAAGAACCTTGGGGCTGACTAAAAAGTCGGCCCCTTCTTTTGAAAGAAGAGGCCGATGCCATAATTTAGTTTTGAGAAACAATAATTATGTATGGGCAAAATTACAAGTAAAGCTGCATTTAAGGAATACA
>JBDSIM010000187.1:0-22984 GCA_039917935.1 Cyclobacteriaceae bacterium
ATCTTCGAATTTAAGAACCTATAGAATTGATCATCCGGCTTAACAATATGGATCAGTAACGCGTCAATTGGATCTGAATCTTGGCGCATTTGCTATATCTAACTGATTTTGAATTACTTACAAAAAAAAAGTAAATCCGACAAAAAACGGTATTTCCTTGTTTAGAATTGGTCTAAATAAATATATTTGCAACCACAAACGCATTTTGAATATGAATAAGATATTTTCCTTACTCCATCTCATTATTTGCCTGCTCCTGGCTTTTGGCTTTTCATCCTGTAATAAGGACGAAGTAACGCCTGGCCTTCGCACAGCCATTGATTACAATAATCTGACAGAATCAACTCCTTACGCCCAGGCGTTTTTGAATGAAACCGGCGTGACGACAGTAGATCTGACGGAAGGGAATAGCCGCCATAGAATGTTTCAGGCACTTAATTATTATATAACATTGTCTGTTTTAGAAAATACCCACATCGAGGCGCCGACCCTGAAAAGTATGTTTTCAAATGTCGGGAATCCTTTTTTTAATATTTCAATCACAACAATCTTAATCTCAGGTGATGATTTGAATGCATCGCATGTGCTGTTAAAAGATGTTGTGGCATCCTCCCGGCCTGCTAATGAGGCAGAGATTGTCAGGGCAAAAATCGAAACCAATTTTGATCAGTTAGAAGAAGCCAGCCACTTCGTTTCTACAACGGCATCCATAGGTGTTGCTGGTAAATTGGGTACCTATCTGGTGGATGAAAAAGGAATTGAGCTCGCACAAGTGATTCAGAAATCACTTATCGGCGCGCTTCAGCTCGACTATATCGGAAATGTTTTGCTCGATGCTGGATTGACTGCCGATAATAGATCGCTTGTGAGTGAAAAACCCTATACGGCACTTGAGCATAACTGGGATGAAGCCTATGGTTTGCTCACGTTGAACGCAGTGTTCCTGGAAGGATCAACAGATGACGCCAGGGCTACCGTTGAATTCGGTGCTGGTTCTTACATCTGGGAATATAACAAAGCGAACTACGCTAAAATTTATCCAGCATTCTTAAAAGGCCGTGCCGCCATCATAAACAATGATCGTGAAACCCTGCAAACCCAAGCCACTTTTATCCGGACAGAATTTGAGAAAGCGTTGGCTAATGCAGCACTTGTGTATCTGGGAAAATGGAAATCCGCTACCACGGATGCAGCCCGTGCACACGCTATTGGAGAGGCATTAGGGTTCATTTATTCCTTGCGTTTTGCAGCTATCCATGGAGTGGATGCTACTTTTTCAGATAATATATTGGAAAATCTCATCGGTTCATCGAACGGTTTCTGGGATCTCAATGCAACAAAGATCAACACCGCCTCAGAGGCCATCACCGCAAAATTTAACTTGTAAGGAATGCCCAATGACTACTGACTACTGACAATTGATCACTGACCATTGACTAATGAACCCCATCATCAACAAAACTCGGATTTTTTTCGTATTGATAGCCATCCTGTCTGGGTGCAATGGTGATGACCCTGCCCGGGACACAGGCTCCAAAGACAGAACCCCGATGCTAATCCATTGGGTTGATAACATCATCGTACCGGGCTACAACAATTTTCAGACAAAAATGGAAGTCATGGTACTTAAAGGTGATGAGTTTACGGAAAGCCCTAATCAGCAATCGCTCACTGCTTTTCGACAAGCGTGGGTAGACGCTTACGTTGAATGGCAAAAGGTGGAGATGTTTGAGTTCGGCCCCGCAGATAAATACACGTTGCGAAATTTTTTTAATATTTATCCTGCCAATGTGCAGGCAATCCATCAGAATATTGTGGACCCCAATGCCGATCTCGATGTGGCTGCCGCCTATTCCACCCAGGGCTTTCCTGCGTTGGATTACCTTATTAATGGAGTGGCCGAAACGGATGAGGGTATTATTGCCTTTTACTCCACTGCGTCAGAATCCGGTAGCCGCATTCAATATTTAAAGCAACTTACTTCGCGCATGGAAACCCTGTTGAATAATGTGGTGTTAGAATGGAGTAACTATCGCGAATCTTTTATTGGTAAAACAGGGTTGGACCTGAATTCATCTACTGGTATTGTGGTGAATGCATATGTGCTGTATTATGAACGATATATTCGTTCAGGCAAGTTTGGAATTCCCTCTGGTGCGCTGACAACTACGGGCGGAACCCAATATCCTGATAAAGTGGAAGCATTTTATAAAAAAGATATATCCTTAACACTGGCAAGAACTGCTCATCAGGCAGCGATAGACTTTTTTAATGGGGAGGGGGTAACCACAACCGAAGAAGGGCCATCGTTAAAAAGTTATCTGGATGCCTTAGAGGCAAAAGATGGCACCACCGGAACGTTATTGTCTCAAATAATAAATGATCAATTCGCGGCCGTCAATAACAAATTGTCTCAGTTATCTGAAAACCTTCACGAGCAAGTATCAACCAATAACAATGGTGTGAAAGATGTTTTTGCGGAAATGCAGAAGGCTACCCGGATACTGAAAGTAGATATGACCTCTGCCATGAGTATAACGATTACGTACACCGACAATGATGGTGATTAAGATTTGACCTGATAATGAAAGCATATTTACAGAAAACTACATCTCCTGCTCCGTTGGCGCTATTCCGAATGGCGCTGGGGATGATGTTGTTTTTAAGTATTGTTCGCTTTTGGACAAAGGGTTGGATTCATGAACTGTATATCGAACCCAATTATCATTTTCCTTTTTATGGTTTTCAATTCGTCAGGCCCTTAGGTGAATTTACCTATGTGATCTTTATTATTTGTGCTGTTGCGGCCTTGATGGTTGCATTGGGGTGGTTTTACCGCGCCTCCATTATTACACTCTTTTTGAGTTTCACGTATATCGAACTCATTGATAAAAGTACCTACCTGAATCATTATTATTTCATCAGTATGATTTGTTTGCTGATGATATTTTTGCCCGCCCATGCATATTTTTCTATGGATGCCCATCGGAACAGGGATCTCAATAGTCAGTCCATCCCCCTATGGTGCATTGATTCGGTGAAATTATTTGTTTGCATGATCTATATTTTTGCTGGGTTGGCAAAAATAAACACTGACTGGCTACTGCACGCACAACCTTTAAGAATCTGGCTCCCTGCGAAGAACGATATGCCGTTCATTGGTTTTCTTTTTAATTACACCAGTACGGCATATGTTTTTTCCTGGGCTGGATGTATCTATGACTTAACCATTCCTTTCTTGTTACTAAACAACAATACGAGGTGGTGGGCCTTCGGAGTGGTCGTTGTTTTTCATTTGCTTACCGCGATGCTTTTTCCCATTGGGATGTTTCCGTACATCATGATCGTAACTGCTTCGATCTTTTTTCCGGTTGCTTTTCATGAGAAAATGTCGGCGCGTATCGCACTTTGGTTACACCTCCCGAAGAGATTATTACAAGCCACGAATCATTACACTTTTAATCAGACCACTTTTAAATTTCTGGCTATTGGCTTTTTTATTTTTTTTACCGTTCAGGTTGCTCTGCCCTTTCGGTATCTGTTTTATCCGGGTGAATTGTTCTGGACAGAACAGGGGTACAGGTTTTCATGGCGCGTTATGCTGATGGAAAAATCCGGTTATGCTCAATTTACTGTTACCGATCATACAGGAAAAAAAATCACCGTCGATAACAACGAGTTTTTAACACCCCTTCAACAGAAGATGATGGCTACACAACCGGACATGATCCTGCAGTATGCGCATATGCTTAGAGATTATTATGAAAAACTTGGCTATCGGAACCCTTCGGTGTTTGTTGATTCGTACGTGGCCGTCAATGGTCGTTTAGGTAAAGCCCTGGTGGATCCGAAAACAGATCTGGCAAAAAAAGACGATTCCCTTTTACACAAATCATGGATTCTACCTTTCAATGAAAAAATTGCGGGCTTTTAGTACGCTTTTGATCTGCCTTATCTCGGCTACCGTCGTTGGCCAATATCGCCTTTCGGGAACGGTGACTTCGCAGGCCGACAGTTCAATTGTAAAAGGTTGTACGATCTACCTGAATGATGGAATCAGGAGCGCCGTTTCAAATAAGCAGGGAGATTTTTTATTTAAGGATTTACCTGCGGGCAACTACACGGTTCATGTTATGTCTGATGCTTTCAAGTACCATAAGATGGCTCTTAGCATTAAGGACGGGAATAAAGAGGTGCCTATCATCCTTGAGCCAAATCAAAATTTATTAGAAGCAGTAGTCATCAATGATCAGCCCAATGATTTTGGATTTACACGAATGCGTTCCATTGAAAATGCCGGTATTTATGAAGGAAAAAAATCCGAAGTAATTATTCCGGAAGAACTGGTTGCCAACCTGGCTACCAATAATGCCAGACAAATTTACGCGCGGGTGGCTGGACTGAATATTTGGGAAAATGATGGAGCGGGTTTGCAACTAAGTATCGGTGGCAGAGGCCTTGATCCAAACCGCACGTCAAATTTTAATGTGCGTCAAAACGGATATGATATCAGTGCAGATGCACTGGGTTACCCGGAAAGTTATTATACCCCACCCGTTGAATCAATCGGGCGCATTCAGATTGTACGCGGGGCCGCCTCTCTTCAATACGGTACGCAGTTTGGCGGATTAATTAATTTCAGGATCAAAAAACCGGTAGCTGACAAAAAGTTTGAATTGGTTGCCAGGCAAACCATTGGTTCTTTTAACTTTTACAATGCCTTTACCAGTGCCAGTGGCACAGTGAAGAAACTCAGTTATTATACTTTTTTTCAGTATAAAAAGGGAGATGGGTGGCGGGAAAATTCCCATTTTAACAACCATACCTTTTATGCTAATGTCAATTATGATGTGAATGAGAAGACCAGGCTAGGCATCGACTTTACGCAAATGGATTATCTTGCTCAGCAACCAGGGGGCCTTTCCGACGATATGTTCAGAGAGGATCCGCGACAATCCAATCGCGAGCGCAACTGGTTTAAAGTGAATTGGAATTTATTGGCTTTGCATGCCGACCATAAATTTAGTGCTTCCGGTGAATTCAATTTTCGGTTATTTGGTCTCTCGGCGTATCGACATGCATTAGGATTCAGGCCCAATCGCGTAAGTACCATTGATGATGGGAGTGACCGTGACCTCGTTAAAGGCTATTTTAATAATTGGGGGGCTGAGGCGCGTTATTTACAGCGGTATTCCCTTGGTAAAATGCCTTCCGCATTGCTTCTGGGGAGTCGATATTTCAGTGGATTAAATGAAAGCACGCAGGGATTGGGAAGTACAGGTAAAGAAGCCAATTTTAAATATTCGGGTGGCGATCAGTTCGTCACCTATGATTATCAATTCCCGAATCAGAACACTTCGGTTTTTTTGGAGAATATCTTGTATGTAAACGACAAACTTTCTATTACACCCGGCATTCGATATGAGAATATCTATACTACTGCGGAAGGATTTTATGGGAATGTATATAGAGACCTGGCGGGAAATACAATTGAGATAACAAAAACGGAGGAGCAGCGCAGCAATGGCAGGCAGTTTGTCATTGCAGGATTAGGCATAAGTTACAAACCAATGGTACAGGTAGATGTTTATTCTAACCTTTCACAGAATTACCGGTCAATCACCTTTAGTGACATGAGAATATCCAACCCTTCTTCTGTCATTGATCCGGATATGAAGGATGAAAAGGGCTATTCATTTGACGTGGGCATTCGCAGTGAACAGACAAAACTGGTTAATTATGACGTTAGTTTTTTCTATTTGAATTATAATAACCGGATAGGGGAGGTTCAATTTTATGACGATTATAACAGAGTTTTGCGTCGCCGGAGCAATATTGGCAGAGCCGTCATTCACGGTGTTGAATCTTATGTGGAAAGTGATCTTGTAAGGATTATTTCGAGGGAGCAAGAAGATTATACCGGTGTTTTGTTTTTAAATGCGGCGGCCATTCGATCTTCCTATAAAACGAGTGAGATCTCCGGGGTGCGGGGGAATCAGGTAGAGTTTGTGCCAAAAATAAATATCAAAAGTGGTGTGAAAGTAGGGTACAAGGATCTCAGATTGTCTTTTCAATACTCCTATCTTTCTGATCAGTTCTCAGATGCCAGCAATGCTAGCGATGGGGGCGTTTCCGGATTAGTGGGCGTAATTCCATCTTACACCATCATGGATGCCAGCGTATCTTATCAATTCCAAAAAGTTAAGGTGGAAGGCAGCATCAATAATCTTGGTGACCGGTTATATTTTACAAGACGGGCAACGGGATATCCTGGCCCGGGCATTTTACCTTCTGATGGAAGAAGTTTTTACCTTACCTTGCAGGTGAAGATGTAAATTTTTATGGAAATGTATTTTAACAAAATAAATAATTATTATGAAAACGTTTAAATTCCTTTCGCTTTTTTCATTTATCCTTTTCTTAAGCGCCTGCGGAGGCGAAAAAACCGATGTAGTTGAATCAGGGACTTATCAGGGTGTTGTGCACGAGGTTGAAGCAGATAAGAATGAAATTTATGTTAAGACAGCTGATGACAAGATCCTTGAATTGTATTTTACCGAAACTACAAAGCTCACGCGTAATGGTGAAACGGTTCCTTTTTCCGAGTTAGCGGAAGGAAAGAAAGTAGAAGTAGAAGTGACCAAGGTAGGACAGCGCCTGGATCCTGTGTCCGTAAAAATTCTGGAATAAATGTTTCTGGCCATCTGGCGGACAGAATTGTGGCACCCGATTAGTGTGCATTTTCCCATTGCTTTACTTTTGGGTGCCACAATTTCTTTTTTTGTTTCTTTTTTTCATCGGGATGGCGCTGGAAAGCATTGGAGGAGTGCAGCAAACGGAATGTTATTAGGCGGATGCGCCGCGGCCTGGATCGGAATTTACACCGGCGACCTCGCAGATGGCATCGTCTCCCGGACCATTTGTGACCCCACAGTTTTAAAAGCTCATGAGCTGGCTTCCTTTACCATGGTGTATTTATTTTCCTCTGCTACCATAGTAAATCTGTTAGCCTTTACATCCTTCATCCGGGTTTCCTGGAAAAAGGTGATGCATTATCTTGTTTTTGTCCTCATGATAACCGGGTCTGGTTATTTAGTTTACACTGGACATTTGGGAGCCACCCTGGTCTATGAGCAAGGGGCTGGTGTGAATAAGCCATCAGCCGATTGCACCGGATTCGAATAGTCTATTTTTTTTTCCTCCCTTTCGAGGAGGGGACCGTCCCAGCGCCTCAGCGCGGACAGGGATAGGCTTTCCGAGCGAGATGGGGGTGAGTATACCTCAATTTTTGCTTGCGGATAATTCCTTTAACGTCCAGTAATTTTTTCTATCCTTAAACTGTTCCCTTACCCTGCCTACTTCCCCTCTCCAAACCGTTCCCGAACCATTGAGGTGTTCCCGGATATAACTGACAATGTTGGCAATCTCAATGTCATTGTATTGCGCAACGGATGCCATAGGGCCATTAAATTCTTTTCCATCGACAGGGCCCGTCAGGCCGTGAAGGAGTATTTTGATAGTATTTTTTACATCACCCTTTAGCCTGGGCGATCCGACTAATGAGGGACCTAATTGTTCTATCCCTTTGCCATCCGTTCCATGGCAGGCGGCACAGTGATCGTTAAAAATTTTATGGCCGTTAATAATCTGGTTCGCTGCATCGCCTCCCATGAGTTTATATTTTTCACGTAACGCTTGTACCTCAGCAAAGAATGGATTGAGATTTTCGGACGCCGTGAGTTTTATCAGTTCATTATCAGGAAATTTTTGCTCTATTTTTTTGACGAGTGCTTTCGTATCATAATGTCTTATTCTGAGGGAAAGAATTAGCTGTTGCGCCACTTCAGGATCAGGATCATTGGCCAGCGTTTTAAGGAACTCAAAAATTTCCTGATCGCCCTTTTTTAGAAACGATTCACCAATTCGAATGGCGGCAATTTTTACCCTGGGATCCTTATCGTTCAGGGAAATTTTTAGTACTTTCCGATCTACAGCACGCAATCCTTCCAATGTCCACAAAGCATGGAGCCTCTCTAGACCATAATCTTTATTTTGCTGAAACAGTTTTCGTAAAAAATTTTCATTTCCTGAAATGACGTCTTTGAGATTGTCAACAACTGACAAATCGTTCTTCAGGATAATAAGTTTTTGCGCGGTCATACGCCACCATCCATTCGGATGAGAAAGATAGGGCAAAAGATCCGACGAAGATTTACCCAGCAGATCTGGTTTCGGACCTGGTTTCATTTTTTCGTGATAGATTCTATAAATCCTTCCCCTTTGATAAAATTTATCCAGGCCTCTTTTATTCACAACGCCGCGGAGATAACTTCCTTCTTTTACCCAGGTTCCTTCCTGTATGATGCCTCTGTACATATCAACAATGTATAAACATCCATCCGGGCCTGTGGCCGCGAAAACCGGTCTGAACAAAGGGTCGGTAGAGGCGAGAAATTCTGTTTGATGATACCGGTTTTCCAATACGATCGTTCCATCAACATGGGAAACTTTTGCTCTGCGCACGAGTCGGCCTACCGGTTCAGGAATAAATAGATCCCCATAGGCGCCTGGCATTTTATCACCCAGATAGATTTCTTGTCCGGCAACACCCGTAAACCTGTTTAAAGTACTGTCTCCGGGCCGAACCCTTCGTACGCCACCTTGTGCATCAGAAGTTCCTACAATAGGCCATGGTTCAAGAAAGGTCGAATCCCATTGCTTTTCGATGGTCAGATTCCCATAGCTGGGATGTTGTTGAAAACCCAGGGCTGGAATTTCCGCACCTGCTCTTGACAAAAATATTCTTCCCGTTTCATCCTGAGTGAGGCCCCATTGACCGATCATTGGCTCCTGCAATGTATCCTTCAGCAGTTGATTGTTTTCGAAACGATATCGGAAAGTCTGATTGGTTACATACAACCAGTTTTCTATACTCCACAACATATTCGCATCCTGGTGTTCGAGGTTGCGATTGTCTCTTACGGTATCTTCCAGTAATAGCATTTTTTCATCGGCGATTCCATCACCGTTGCTATCCCGGTAGCTATATAAATTTCGTTTATACGTTTCTCCTACAATGACACGTTCATCAAGCGGAAGCACGATCCTGGGCAAAACCAGGCTGTCGATGAAAACTGTGCTTTTATCCATTGTGCCGTCATTATTCGTGTCGTCCAGTAATGAAATTTTACTCCAGGGCTCATTCTCATGAATGGCATCGGCGTCCTGCATATACGTATTCATCTGGGATACGTACATTCTTCCGTTTCCATCCCAGCTGATAGAAACCGGTTCTGATATCATGGGTTCACTGGCTACCAATTCAACCTTAAATCCTTTCGGCAAGTGAAACCTTTTGATGGATTCCTCAGGGCTCAGACTTTCCAGTACAGGATTCGAATCAATGTTGGGCTTGGTATAGATCTCATCCGAATAGGTAGTTTCATTTTTGCAGCTAGCCAGTGAGAGGGATAAAAAAAACAATCTGTATAGATTCTTCATAGGGGAGGAAATATACTGTAATTCAGACGAAAAATATCTACTAATTCTTCATGACAAAAATGCAATGACAAAATAAATCAAAAATCATCAGTTCTTTGAATAAGGTAAATAAGGTTGGAAAACTTGGCCGGTGTGACCATCGGAGGATCAGTAGACAAAATGTAACTCGCTAAATCGGAAGACTCTATATCAACGGTATGGCTAGACAGGTAATTGGAAGAATGCCTGTGGAAGTTACCTGTTGGGGCGACGCATATCGTTGCCTCTTAAAAGATTTCCTCTCCTTTTTTTAAGGGGGGGACGTTACACTGCCAATGCGGAACTGGGTGGTTAAACCCGGTCTCCAAATACTAAATGCAAATCACCAAGTAACCTTTAGATTTTTTCTTTTTTGTGCGCCTGAAGGTGTTGGCAATATGCATTCTTTTAGTGCTGCTGAGTGTGTGCTAAAGGTCACGGTGAGTCTCGACTAACTACGTCATATGGGCGCGAGCGACAAGTTTGTATAGACACGGATGTGGTTACAAGTTAAGTTTTCAACATGAAGTGGGAATGGTATGAAGTTGCCACCTCAATTTTTATCGTTGATCTTTCTTATGCTTCAATACTTTAGCTTCAATGTGAAAAACCAATTCCTCCGCGATATTTTTTGTCAGATCTCCGGCCCTTTCCAGATCACGTGCGATGGTAAAAAGAGTCAGAAGGACTTTGCCTTTTTCCGGATTTTCTGCAATTAATGCTGCCGTTGTTTTTAAATCCTCCTTATATAATTTATTTAACTGTTCATCTTTTTTGGCAGTTTTACGGGCAAGCCTGGTATCCTCCTTGTCCAAGGCTTCTCTCATATCTTTCAGCATACCGGTGACAATATCCAGCATGGGTTCAAGATTGTATTGTGATAGCCAGGGCTGTGGGAGATCATTTGCATTCGCCGACAGAAATTTTGCAAGCCTGCTGGCGTTATCACCAATTCTTTCAAGGTCATTGGTGATTTTTAAGCTTGAAAGAACAAACCGCAGGTCGGTGGCGACAGGTGTGTAAATGGCCAGAATACTTTCACAATCCCGGTCAATTGCCAATTCCTGCATATTCACCTTTTTTTCGTCACTCAAAATTTCCTCAGCAAGTGAACCATCATTTTTGCGGAGAGCTTTCTTGCACTTCGTCAATTGATTTCTCACGAGATCCAGCATGTCCAGAAGATTGTCTTTCAGTGCTTGTAGTTCTGCCTCAATTGCTGCCATTTAATTTTGTTTTGATAGAATTTCAGGTTTAGTAAGTTCTTTTTCAGCCAAATCGTCCGCTGATATAATTTTCAGTTAGCTTATTTTTTGGATTGGTAAAGATTATTGATGTTTTGTCGTACTCTATTAATTCTCCTAAATAAAAGAATGCTGTTCTGTCGCTGATCCGGGCGGCCTGTTGCATGTTATGTGTTACGATAATGATGGTGTACTTCTCTTTTAATTCTTCAATCAGTTCCTCAATTTTTGCAGTTGAAAGGGGATCGAGCGCAGATGCAGGTTCATCCATCAGGATAATAGTGGGTTTGACGGCGAGGGTTCTCGCAATACATAATCTTTGCTGCTGACCTCCGGATAACGAGAGTGCGGGCTTATCCAACTTATCCTTAACCTCGCCCCACAGGGCAGCCTGTTTCAGTGATTTTTCGACGGTGTCATTGATCTCGTATTTTCCCGTGATGCCGTGTATTTTTAATCCGTAAGCCACGTTTTCAAAAATGGATTTGGGAAATGGATTTGGTTTTTGAAAGACCATGCCCACTTTTCGCCTGAGTTCTTCCACCCTTACTTTTTTATCGTAAATGTCTTTTCCATCAATGTAGACCTTTCCTTTCTTCCGGAAGGTTTCGATGTAATCATTCATTCGGTTTAGCGTTCGCAAGAAAGTCGTCTTACCGCATCCGGAAGGTCCAATTAATGCAGTTACTGTATTTTCTTTTATCGTTATGTCAATATCTTTTAACACGTGATTATCACCATAAAAAACATTGATCTTTTTAGCTTCCAGTGGTTTCATTTTTTGTTCCCTTACCAGCTTATTTTTTTCTGCCACTTATTTCGTAGATAAACGGCAATGCCATTCATGATAAAAGTCAGGAGGAGCAAAATGATAATAGCCGCCGCGCCGTTGGTTAAAAATTCGGGTTGCGGACGGGAAACCCAATTAAAGATCTGGATGGGTAAAACTGTAAACTCATCCATAGGGCTTTTAGCAACGAACGGTACATACGCTAAAGCACCGATCACTATTAAAGGTGCTGTTTCGCCGACAGCCCTTGATAGCGCGAGAATTATTCCGGTAACAACTCCTCCTGATGCCGCCGGAAGAATCTGGTACCAAATGGTTTGCCATTTAGTCGCTCCCATTCCGTATGATGCTTCGCGTAATGAATTCGGCACCGCCCTTAGTGCTTCCCGTGTTGCAACGATAATGACAGGCAGAATCAATAATGATAAGGTCAACGAACCTGCCAGCAGACTGCCTCCAAAATTCATAACGCGCACGAAGATCTCTAGTCCCAGCAGACCATAAATGATGGAAGGTACACCTGCGAGGTTAGCAATGTTCAGTTCGACAATTCTGGCGAGGCGGTTTTTCATTCCATACTCCTGCAAGTAGATACCGGCGGCCACCCCTATTGGGATGGAAAATATCGAAGTAAGACCCAATATCCAGGCAGTTCCTGTCCACGCTGTCAGAATTCCTGCATTTTCAGCTTTTCGCGACGGCAGATTCGTAAGAAAACTCCAGTCAATACGTTGCACTCCATCGGTTACTATGTTGCCGATGAAGATCAACAACATCACAATGCCAAAAAGAGTACAGGATATACCTAGATATTTGAATATAGAATCAATATTTCGGTTGTATGAAACGTTACTCATATTTTTCCTGGTATTTCTTTTTGATCCAGAAGCTGATACTATTCAATAAAAAGGTAAGGATGAACAATGTTATTCCTGCAGCAAAGATAGTTTTATACTCCATAGAGTCATGCTGAACATCTCCCAGACTCACCTGAACGATGTAGGCAGTGATAGTTTCGACGGCCTCCCGGGGATCAAAAGTAAGCGTAGGTTGTTGTCCCGCGGCAATGGCAACGATCATAGTTTCGCCAATAGCCCGTGCTATACCCAGAATAATTGAAACCAGTATACCGGAAGAAGCTGCGGGAACGACAACGCGAAAAGATGTTTGAAATTTGGTTGCCCCCATTCCATAGGAAGCTTCCCTCAGCGATTTGGGAACCGCATATAATGCGTCTTCACTAAGCGATGAAATGATCGGTATAATCATGATCCCCATAACAATTCCCGCCGACAATGCATTAAACGTACCCAAACCCGGGATGAAATCCTGGAGAAAAGGCGTGACTACAGTCAGTGCAAAAAAGCCATAAACAACGGTAGGTACTGCCGCTAAAATTTCTAATGCGGGTTTTATTATTTTACGGAATTTTTTATTGGCATATTCACTAAGATACACTGCAATCACAATGCCCAGAGGCAGGGCGGTTATTAAGGCAATGGTGGTTGTTAATAACGTTCCTGAGAGAAGCGGAAGTATGCCATAATGTTTTTGGGTGAATAGAGGGGTCCATTCCGTATCGAAGAGAAAATCGCTAAGACCAATTTCGGAAAAGAAGCCCCATGATTCTGAAACGAGTACCCAGATAATCCCAACAGTGGTCAATACAGTTATAGCTCCACTGAACGCGAGTCCGTACTCAATTACCCTTTCTCCAGACCGCTTCACAATAATCCGATTTTATCTGATTGCTTTATTTTAATTCTGGCTGTTTGTCAGGCCCCATAAATTCTTTAAACTTAGCTACCTCAATTTTGTACTCTTCAGAAGTCAGGGGGATATAACCGACATCAGAGACAAGGGTTTCACCATTATTAAGATAAAAGCTTACAAAAGATTGTACTTCAGGCCGCTTCGCTGCGGCATCTGTTACATAAATGAAAACAGGTCGGGCCAACGGGGCGTAGGTGCCATTCATTACTGTTCCAATGGTCGGGGCAACCGGACCGTGACCATTGTCAACCGGAACTAACTTTAGTTTATTTTTATTTGCCTCATAGTAGGCAAGCCCGAAAAATGCCAACCCATTCTTATCTCCCGAAACTCCTTGTACCAATACATTATCGTCCTCGCTTGCCGTAAAATCGCCACGACTTGAGCCGCTTTTCCCGACAATTACTTCCGTAAAGTAGTCATACGTACCAGAGGCAACTCCGGGACCATAAAGGTTGAATTCCTCTGATGGCCAACCCGGTCTGATCTGATTCCATTTTGTTATTTTTTCCTGGGCCGCAGGTTCCCAAAGCCTCTTCAATTCTTCTGTGGTGAGGTAGTCAACCCAGGTATTTTCTTTGCTGGTGACAATGACAAGCCCGTCATAAGCAACTTTTAACCCTACGTAACCTATATTATTTTCCTTACAGGTAGCCGCCTCTGCTTCTTTAATCGGCCTCGAGGCATCGTTAATATCAATTTCACCCCGTCCAAATTTATTAAAACCACCACCGGTTCCAGAGACACCCACAGTGACTTTCACATCCGGTTGGTCGATTCGGAATTCTTCAGCAACGGCTTCCGTAATTGGATAAACGGTACTGGACCCGTCGATTTTGATCTCACCCTGAATTTTAGTGGAATCATTGCTTGAATCTTTGCCGCTACAGGCATCGAGCATAAAACCAATGATCAGGATAGAGAATAGCCAGAGGTGGTGTGGTTTCATAATAAATTTTTAATCTGCTGCAAAGTTACCTTACCAAACAGTATGGATGGGGGCCCAATATTAAGTTTATGTTAAGTTCATGGAGGAATTGTTAAGGGAATGTTAAGGGAGCAATGGAGTTATTAATAATCTGTTAAGTTAATTTATCATTAATAAATTGTTTCATAATTATTATTTGTTTTGCATCAAGTAAACCTAAGCTTATGCATCATCAATCCTCATTTTCTGGTAATTGGGTCGTCAGATCTATTAATAAATATCAAGTTTTGCTGTGTGGCTTTTTATTTTTAACAGGTTTACATGCCCATAGTCAGATAAAGGATACTTTAACGGGGGGGTCTTCTCCACAGAAATCAGAATGGTATAAAAAAATAAGCATCCGTGGTTATGCACAGTTACGGTACAATCAATTGTTTGTTTCAAACCCTGATCTGTCATGCGAGCAATGTGACCGATCTTGGGGAAAGAACGGCGGCTTTTTTTTTAGGCGTATACGCTTGATTTTTTATGGTCAGATCCATGAACGTGTGTATATTTATGTGCAACCGGATTTTGCTTCTTCACCAGTTTCCGGGGTACTGAATTTTGCCCAAATAAGAGATGCTTATTTTGATGTTGGTCTTGACAAGTCTAATGAATTCAGAGTGCGTTTCGGTCAAAGCAAGGTACCTTTTGGTTTTGAAAATCTTCAGTCAAGTCAGAACCGCTTACCCCTTGACCGCAACGATGCATTGAACAGTGCTGTATCCAATGAACGAGATCTGGGGGTTTTCTTTTATTGGGCTCCCAAAAAGATTCGCGAAAGGTTTTCGTACCTGGTAAATTCCGGACTAAAAGGATCAGGCGACTATGGTATTTTTGGTTTGGGCATTCATAACGGGCAAACTGCAAACAGAAACGAAGCAAATAGAGATCCGCATATTGTTTCGCGAATATCATATCCTTTTCAGATTAGCGATAAACAATTTATAGAACCTGGTATCCAGGCTTACCGTGGCAAAACAGTGGTCAGTACCATTTCGACGGGTGTAACGGGTAACCCTGACTTTGAATACATAGATCAGCGGGTTGCGGCAAGTCTGGTGATTTATCCGCAACCGTTTGGTTTAACAGCTGAATATAATGTAGGAACCGGACCAGAATATAACCCGCAAACAAATAATGTAGATCAGAAGAACCTCGAGGGTGGCTATGTGCTGGCTTCGTACATGATGGCATTTAAAGAACAGTTTATTATTCCGTTTGCGCGTTATCATTATTACAAGGGTGGAAAAAAACATGAGCGCGACGCACGCAGTTTTCGCGTTAAAGAGCTTGAGGTAGGGGTGGAGTGGCAACCAATTAAGAATTTTGAAGTGGTGGCGATGTATACCATTTCTGCAAGAAGATTTGAAGACGCTTTATTACCGGACAATTTTCAGGAGGGAAGTTTGCTGAGGTTACAATTTCAGGCAAATTTCTAGAGATTAAGAATGGCCCACATAGGCAACTTCGATAATTGAATTCCGGAAAAAATTAATAATTCCTTAACCTTCATCGTCAAGGAAGTTCTTAGAATTCGGTTTAGATTTGAGAAGCCAACAATTACTTCTTAATACGAAAGAATTTGCCCTGTTGAGGGAAACAACCGTGAATGGCAAAAAAGAAACGTGAGGTTGATATCGTGGTTTTATCGGATATCCATCTCGGCACCTATGGATGCCATGCGGAAGAACTGCTCAAATATCTCAAGTCTATCCGTCCCAAAAAATTAATTCTCAACGGCGACATCATAGATATGTGGCAGTTTAGCAAGCGTTATTGGCCAAAATCACACATGCAGGTGATAAAACACATCACTGGCCTTCTTACAAAAAGCACAAAGATTGTTTACCTTACGGGAAACCATGACGAAATGCTCCGGAAATTTGCCGGATTTAAGTTAGGTTCATTCCGAATCGACAACAAGGTGGTAATGAATTTACAGGGCAAAAAGGCGTGGATCTTTCACGGCGATGTGTTTGATGTTACCATGCAGCATTCGAAATGGCTTGCCCGGCTGGGAGCTGTTGGATACGATATGCTCATTGTCATAAATACGGTTGTAAACTGGCTGCTTACAAAATTTGGCAGAGGAAAAATTTCGCTTTCCAAAAGGGTTAAAGACGGTGTTAAAACAGCGGTTAAATTCATCAATAAATTTGAGGAGACAGCAGCCGAAATCGCCATTGAAAATAAATATGATTATGTGATTTGCGGCCATATTCATCAGCCAGAATATAGAAAAATACAAACTAAAAAAGGAGAAGTATTGTATTTAAACTCCGGCGATTGGGTAGAAAATCTGACAGCCCTGGAGTATGATGGTGAGCGTTGGAAAATCTACCGGTATTCTGATGACAAAGTGGCCCAATCCACAAAGCTTCCAAAAAGAATACTAAATAACCTGGATAGTGATCTTATCTTTAAAGATCTGGTGAACCAGTTTATTACCATGAAAAAGTGAAAATACTCTATGCCATTCAAGGTACGGGAAACGGCCACATCGCCCGGGCCGAGGACGTTGTGCCAGTGCTTCAGCAATATGGCGAAGTAGATCTTTTTGTAAGCGGCGCCCAGGCGGACATAAAACTTCCCTATCCATTAAAATATAAATCCAAAGGATTAAGCTTCTATTTTGGTAAGGATGGTGGTGTTGATCTGATGAAGACATTCAAGCGCAATAGCGCGAAGGATGTATACTCCGAAATCAAAAAATTCCCTGTTGAAAAATATGATTTGGTGTTAAATGATTTTGAACCCATTACTGCATGGGCATGCCACCGGAATGAAATACCCTGCGTGGGGCTTAGCCACCAAGCTGCCCTCTTATCAAACCTCATTCCAAAGCCGAAGGGCTTTGATCCGGTAGGGGAGTGGATCCTTCATAATTATGCTCCGGTGAAAACTTCGGTCGGTTTTCATTTTTCCAGTTTTGAAGAGCACATTTATACACCGGTCATCCGTGCCCGGGTAAGGAACGCCGAAGTAAAAGACCTCGGCCATTATACCGTCTATCTTCCTGCTTATGATGAGGAGAAATTGTTGCCCTTGCTCGGAAAACTATCAAAGATAAAATGGCAGATATTTTCCAAGCACGTCAAGAGGCCATATCGCGTTTCAAATATTTCCGTTTCCCCAATAAATAATGAAGATTTCACCATCAGTATGGCTACCGCATCAGGTGTGCTTTGCGGCGCTGGTTTTGAAACGCCTGCGGAAGCCTTGTATCTGAATAAAAAGTTAATGGTTGTACCCATGGACAAACAATTGGAACAGCATTATAATGCCGCCGCCCTGAAGTCGATGAGGGTACCCGTACTGAAAAAAATGCGTAAAAAGAACGTTGAAAAAATGCTTGCATGGACGGAGTCTGATGAACGTATTTCAGTCCGATACGAAAATATTACTGCCAGGGCTGTTGAACATGCTGTGAGGTTGGGGGGGAAGGGGAAGGTATAAAGGACCTTCTCCACAATATTTGGGGATCTGCCATTTACGTGGCAGGGAGTTCTGTGGAGACCTATCTTCATAACCTGCAAAAGAAAATAGGCAAAGGCTTCATTCACCGGGTGCAACCTGGTTCATATCGTTTTATACCGCAGTAAGTTCACTTGTTTCCAACGTGTTACTAAAGGCAATTTTTGTGACGAAGTATACGCTGGGTTTTTTTTCGTTCTTTGGTTTGCCAGTGGCACTCACACAAACCAAATTTATATTCTGGCCCCAGGCTCCACTCAAAATTGTCCCAGGTACTCCAGTGATAATAACCCCTGACATCCACGCCTTCCTGAATCGCCTGATGGGTAATGGTTACATAATCCCGTATTGCCTTTATACGTTTTGTGTCATCATTCGTGCAGATTCCATTTTCAGTTATGATGATGGGTTTCTTGTATTTCTTCCAGAAGCGGGTTATACATTGCTTTAACCCTTCAGGATAATATTCCCACATATCGTCGTGCGCTTTCCCTTTTGCTTTTAACTTATCAGGCTTTTCTAAATAGGTCAAGGGGAAAGGGTCGAATCCGATTCGTGCGTAATAACTCATTCCGAAAAAGTCAATCGCGCGGAATTGATCCGCTGCGTAATCCATAAATAGCCAGTCAAAAACCTTCGCGGGAATTTTCCCGAGCAGATTATCGCCCTCAAATACTGTGCAATTATGGGATATCCCGACGGGGGAATCCGGGTATTTGTTTTTGATGTAATCATATAGACTTTGATGCGCATTGGCGATGTTGCTGATTACTTTTTTGGCCTTGAAAATATTCTTGCTAAAAGGCGGAAATTCTCCGGCAATCCATCCCAGGCTCGTATAAAGATTAGGTTCATTAAAAGTATTCCAACTGGTGACATACTGCCCGAATGTGTCGACTACTTTTTTCCCGTAGTCAACCCAACGCGCTATGTTTGACTCCAATAGCCAACCGCCGGATTTTGAAAACCACAGTGGATTGGCGAAGTGATGCAATACCATCATTATCTGCACACCCCGCGTCCTTAAGTCCTCCAGGTGCATGCAGTATTGTTTAATCGTAGGCTCATCGAGGCTCGCGAAAGGTTGACGCTGCAGTTTGCTCCACATCAGACTCATTCTGTAATGCGGTGCAAGAGAAGCTATAAGGTCACAATCCTCCTTATACATTTTTTCGTGATCTGTTGTCCGGTTAAATACATTTTCGTCTCGCGAACGCACATTGATCCAGTCGTGTTCAAAGGGGGTTTCAATCTGATAGGCTGAGGTGCTCGTTCCAAATGCAAAGGTCTTTGGAAAAATAAGTCTCATGGGCAGCAAATATAGAAAGTATCAGGTGTCCACGTTTACCTCCGCTTTATTTAAATCAGCGGAAATTTAGGTGCAGGGATCCTGAAATGGATTCTCTATTGAAGTCTTTCAGCAGCTGAATTATAGTAAAACATGCCAAATTTCCGGAACGGCTGAAGGTCAGAATAGGTGATCCTTGCCTCCGTTACATCGCTGGTTTTGATCAGGTATATTTCCTTGGGATTATCGGACTCACCTGCTAATCCAATAATGATGTAAACATCCATCGACTGACCTTTTTGAATATCGAAACGTTTCATGTCAGTTCCAAAAATATTCAGGGTTTTAAGAGAGCTTATCGACGGAATGTAAATACATTCCACCACAAATTTTGCCATTGTATCTTTATTGCGAAACTCAAATTCCAGCTGAGGTATTTCGTCGTGCTCCCGACCATTTCCTGCCAGAACTTTCTGGCGACTCTGAATATTTAATGTAAAAAAATGCGGATCAAATAAACTGACCACAAAACCTTCAAACCCTTTGTCTCCTTTTAACATCAAAGATTCCTTATGGCCTTCAGTTAGTGTATTTGTGTTCTGAAGTCTATTGTTCCGTGTCCGTCCATGCCTGGAGAATATCACTACCAATGCAGTGAGTGCCAGAAACCCTATAAGAAAATATAGATATTTTTTAGGAATCAGGACCTGCTCCTCGGAAAGCACTTCCTCGTACACATCATTCAGGGGAGTTGACTCTTCAGAACCGGACTGAATATCGGCTACGGAATCACTATACGAAGTAGAATCGTTTTCAAAAGCAGTTTGTTCTGATAGCGGTATATCCATGGGCTCTCCGATCTCCAGTGTATATTTTAATGTCTTATCGGTCTGCAGGTCGCTTTCACCTGAAATGATGTACTGGTTATCCTCATAGCTGATCAGCAGATAGGCTTGATACTTTCTCCACACGCCGTTCTGAAAAACTTCTTTTTGAAAATCGCTTTTAATTATTCCACTGGTGTAGGGAGTAAATACAGGGTCGGAAATAATTTTTTGCTTAAACTCAGGATGTTCCAGAAAAAGTTTTTCCTTAAGTGAAATGCAACGTGTACGGCTGATTTTCTCGGTATAAAAAATCATTTCCTCATTATAAATGGATTGGAAGGTCTCTTCACTTCTCCAATTGTTCGCGTAATTCCATTTTTTAACAAGGTCCTTTATCTCCCGTGTGTCGAGCTCAAAATTTTGGGCCGTACTCCAAAGTGATAGCAATGTTAAAAAAAGAAATATTTTCACTCTTAGACTGTTCATATAACTACGCCTTCTTTTTACATAGAATCATACCAATCTTGTACCGCAATATTTTAAGGTATTTCTGGAAACGCCATGTAGGGCCAGGCGAAGGAACCATCTTAAAATTCTGCCGCACCGACCATTCCGGGGGATATAATAGCCGGTTGAACCATTCTTACCATACCTGGCTATTCCCAGACCAATTATATCCCACTGATAATCAACATAATACATGGAATCTCTGGAAGGGAATCCTAAGCGGTTTTAAGCAGTTACGTATGAAAAACTTTTACGGCGCCTTAAACCAGGGATTCTACATGTGGAGTTTTTCAACAAAAAAAAGCATAACAGGCCAGCATCAGGAAAACCAGGTGCAGCATCTTGCCCAAATAAGCTCTGGGGCACCTGAAAGTCATGAGATCAAGTCAATTTCATAATTTCAAATCAATTTTTTTACCTGTTTTAGCAGCCTCGAAAATGGCGTCAATGATCTTTAAATCTTTTAGACCCTCTTCACCATCAACGGGAACGAGAGGCTTTTTCCCTTGAAGGATCATGCCGGCCATTTCATCCATTTGTACTGTTTGATGGGTGACATGCGGGTTGTTCAGTTCGCCAAGGTGGGTACGCCCTTTGATCGGACCATAACCGGTAGAGGGCTGTAATTCCGCAAACCCTTTTTCGCCATTTAAAAAGAACCGGTCGAGATTATTCATGGCATAAGTCGACAGACAGGAAGCCACGGCTCCGCCGGGGAAGCCCATCTGAAATAAAATTGTTTCGTCAACACCTTCTTTAAATTTTTGGGGATCCGTTTTGGTTTCCTGTGCGGTTACCCAAATGGGATCTTCACCGATCATGTAGCGGGAACCATTCACTGAGTAAATACCGATATCCATCATGGCCCCACCCCCGGCGAGTTTTTTATCCAGCCTCCATTGGTCCGGGTTTCCAATTTTAAAACCACTTAGTCCCTGGAAAAACAACGCTTTTCCAAAAGCGCCTTCGCGCCTCATCCGGATAATTTCAAGGGTGTTGGCTTCAAAGTGCATTCTGTATCCGATGAGCAATTTTACGTTTGCTTTTTTACAGGCATCCACCATTTCCTGACCTTCGGCTGCATTCAATGCCATAGGCTTTTCGCAGATCACATGCTTACCGGCTTTGGCAACACGTATAGCCTGGTCGTGATGAAGGCCGTTCGGGGTAATGACATATACCGCATCGATGTCCTTATTATTTTTGATTGCGTCAAAATTTTCATAGTTATAACAGTTCTTTTCCGGAATAGCATACTTGCTTTGCCATTCTTTAACTTTGGAGGGAGTACCGCTGATAACACCAATCAGTTTAGCCATTTTACACGATTGCATCGCTTCGGCTACACGGGTTCCGTAGCTACCCAATCCCATAATGGCTACGCGCAAGATCGGGCCCTGGTACGGCGCCTCATCATACCGTTTGAGATTTTCAGAATAACCTGAAGGTAAAAGGGGTAGCGCAAATGCTGAGGCAGTAATTTTTTGTAGAAAGTCACGACGGGATTTCATAACGGCTATTTCTTTTAATTGACTAAAGTAATACAATGTTTTTCTTAAATAGGAATGAACCAAATGTAGCAAATCTTTTGACTTAACGTTAGCTGTTTGCAGGGTCATTTTCCAACACTGTGATACGATTTAGAGCGTTTCCTGTTACCGGGTTGAGGATTCCGGAAGGATTTAGTTAATAGGAATAAAGGATTTCGTTAATAGGAATTTTAAAGAATCAAAAAGATTCATCGACAATGCCGGGGGGATCGCAATGGCTATCGTCAGGGAAATAATAAACAAAATAAGCGCCTGTTAAAAACGGGAATTCCCCTGATGAATGGCAAAAAGATAATTAATAAGCCTTAATAACCTTTCTGATCATTCCATCGGCTTTGGTAATCACATATAAATCTTTATTCAAGTGATCATAACCGATTCTCAGATGTAATCTTTTGGCTTTGCTCATTTGACTCAACGCGGTCTCCCTGCCATCTTGTATAATTGATATTTCGTAAACGGTGGAATCCGTGAGGTGATCATCCATGTTGGCATAGAACAATTTCCCATTAACTATATCTCCGAAAATATATTTCTTTTTCAGTTTTTCCAGGTCGCCTTCGTATAAATAACCACCGCTAATGGCGTACCCGTCTGTATGATCATATTGAATGAAAGGTCGTTTGTAAAGGGGGTGATCATGCTGGGCCGTATTGAAAACAGTTTTCAGGTCTTTTTTCGTTGATATCCCGTAAATCCCTTCTCTTTCCGGCCATCCATAGTCACCTCCCTTTTCGACAATATTAATCTCCTCGATGTTTGATTCACCGATATCCGTCACAATCATTCTGTTGCCGTGGGCTTGGTCCCAGGTCATACGATGCGGATTGCGGAAACCGAATGCCCAGATTTCTTTCAGGGTCAAAGGATCCGGATTTTCATTAAATGGGTTATCATCTGGAATTCCGTATTTTCCATTTCTGCTGTTGTTTCCCTGGGGATCAATTCGCAGTATAGTACCTAAAAATGATTGTAGCTTATGACCCATCTCAGGATGTCCGATATTGTTGGAGCCGCCGTCACCGAAACCCCAATACAA